>JBJEJG010000040.1:0-70852 GCA_051877795.1 Acetatifactor sp. | reverse complement strand
CTGATTTGGGAGGTAATTCTCGACTTGTTTTACGTGCAGATTTCCGTTTCACCTGATTTGGGAGGTAATTCTCGACTTGTTTTACGTGCAGATTTCCGTTTCACCTGATTTGGGAGGTAATTCTCGACTTGTTTTACGTGCAGATTTCCGTTTCACCTGATTTGGGAGGTAATTCTCGACTTGTTTTACGTGCAGATTTCCGTTTCCTCTGATTTGGGAGGTAATTTTCGACTTGCTTTACGTGCAGATTTCCGTTTCACCTGTTTTGGGAGGTAATTTTCGACTTGCTTTACGTGCAGATTTCCGTTTCACCTGATTTGGGAGGTAATTCTCGACTTGCTTTACGTGCAGATTTCCGTTTCCTCTGATTTGGGAGGTAATTCTCGACTTATTTTACGTGCAGATTTCTGTTTCACCTGATTTGGGAGGTAATTTTCGACTTGTTTTACGTGCAGATTTCCATTTCCCCTGTTTTGGGAGGTAATTTTTTCATTTTGAGGCAGTCCAGGCAGAAAAAACCTGCCTGGACTGCCTTCATCTGAAATACTCATAAATAGATTTTCAGGCAGTCACATATGTTTTCAGCCTATTTTCTAATGAGCAGAGACTTGCCTGTCATTTCTACGGGCTGCTCCTTGCCCATAATCTGAATCAGGGTAGGCACAATATCTGCCAGGCAGCCGTTCTCACGAAGCGTATAAGCCTCATCGTAATTTACCAGAATGAAAGGCACCTGATTCGTGGTATGAGCGGTGAAAGGTTCTCCTGTCTCATAGTCCACCAGCATCTCGGCATTACCGTGGTCCGCACAGATAAACATTGCGCCGTCTACCTCTTTTATTGCTTCAACAGCCTTGCCCACGCACTCATCCACTGCCTCAACAGCCTTAATCGCCGCATCCAGCACACCGGTGTGGCCTACCATGTCGGGATTTGCAAAGTTAATGATAATTACGTCATACTTGTCACTGCGGATTGCCGCACAAAGCTTATCGCACACCTCATAAGCGCTCATCTGAGGCTTTAAGTCATAGGTTGCAACATCCTTAGGGGAATTTACCAGCACTCTGTCTTCGCCGGGATTCGGCTCCTCAACACCGCCGTTGAAGAAGAAGGTTACATGTGCATACTTCTCTGTCTCAGCGATTCTTGCCTGCTTCATGCCGTTTGCAGCCAGCCACTCGCCGAAGGTATTTGTAACAGCAACCTTGTGGAAAGCAACCTCCTTGTTCGGAATCGTGGGGTCATAATCGGAAAAGCAGACGAAGGTAATATCCTTCCTCGCGCCTCTGTCAAAGCCCTTGAAATCATCATCACAGAAGGCTCTTGTAATTTCACGCGCTCTGTCGGGACGGAAGTTGAAGAAGATTACGGAATCTTTGTCCTGAACGGTAGCAACCGGCTTTCCGTCCTTCACTGCCAGAGTAGGCTTTACAAACTCGTCCGTCTCATTTCTATCGTAGGACTCCTGAATTGCGCAGATGCCACAGTTCGCAGTCAGCCCTTCTCCCTTTGTCATAGCGTCATAAGCAAGTTTTACTCTGTCCCAGTTATTGTCTCTGTCCATCACATAGTATCTGCCCATAACGGAAGCAATCTCGCCTACACCGATTTCCTCCATCTTAGCACGAAGTGCCTCAGCAAACTCCTTTCCGCTTGCGGGAGGCGTATCACGTCCGTCAAGGAAGCAGTGTACATATACCTTCTCCAGACCATTCCTCTTTGCCAGCTCCAGCAGTCCGTAAAGATGGGTGTTATGACTGTGTACGCCGCCATCGGAGAGAAGTCCCATCAGGTGAAGGGCACTGCCGTTCTTCTTGCAGTTTTCCACTGCCTTTAAGAGAGCCGAATTTTCAAAGAAGGTGCCGTCCTGAATCTCCTTGGTGATTCTTGTCAGCTCCTGATATACGATGCGTCCGGCGCCCATATTCAGATGGCCTACCTCGGAGTTGCCCATCTGCCCGTCCGGAAGTCCTACTGCCATGCCGCTGGCATTGCCTCTCACAAAGGGATACTCCTTCATCAGCTTGTCCATGACAGGCGTTTTTGCCTGTGCAACTGCATTACCCTCGGTCTTTTCATTCAGGCCGTAGCCATCTAAAATCATTAAAACTACAGGTTTTTTGCTCATATTTTTTCTCCTTATATAAAATAAATCGTTATCTTTTTATCACATGAATTATATCAGTAAAAACCCGCCTGTGCAACACCTGTTTCCCGATAATTTTCCTCTCTTGCAAATTACCTTATCCCTTGCTATACTGATTAGAAACCTTATGGAAAATTTTGTATCGGGAGTTTGCTTATGATTACTTTACTTTCAAAGCTTTTTATCAAAAACAAAGATGACATCAAAAATCCACAGGTACGTCTGTCATACGGTGTACTCTGCGGTGCTGTAGGCATTTTCTTAAATCTCTGCCTTTTTGTCGGTAAATTCATTGCCGGCACAATCAGTCATTCCATCGCTATCACCGCCGATGCCTTCAACAACCTGTCAGACGCAGGTTCCTCCATCATCACGCTGATTGGCTTCCGAATGGCAGGTCAGAAGCCAGACCCGGATCATCCTTTCGGTCATGGACGTATTGAATATGTATCCGGCCTTCTGGTATCTGTACTTATTCTGTTTATGGGAGTTGAACTGCTCAAGAGTTCTGTGTCAAAGATTATTCATCCGGAGGAGTTGACCTTCTCTCCCGTGGTTCTCGGAATTCTTCTGGCTTCCATCCTTGTGAAGTGCTATATGTTTTTTTACAACAGACATCTGGGCAAAAAGCTGGACTCCGCTGCCATGCTGGCTACCGCAACAGACTCACTGAGCGATACCATGGCAACGACTGTGGTGCTGATTGCCACGTTGACAGCCCACTTTACCGGGCTTGCCATTGACGGCTGGTGCGGTGTACTGGTAGGCCTTTTCATCTGCTATGCAGGCTTCAATGCGGCAAAGGATACCATCAGTCCTCTGCTGGGGCAGGCTCCCGACAGAGAATTTGTACAGCAGGTAAATGATACTGTCATGTCGCATGAGGGTATTCTCGGCATCCACGATTTGATTGTACATAACTACGGTCCCGGCAGAGTACTCATCTCCCTTCACGCAGAGGTGCCCGCCGACGGTGATATTCTTGTTCTGCATGACCTGATTGACACCATCGAGCACGAATTGCACGATACCTTAAACTGCCACGCTGTCATCCATATGGATCCCGTACAGGTCGGTGACGAAGAGACCGCACGCCTGAAAGCCATGGTAGCCGGCTATCTCGCCGAGATTGATTCCTCTCTTACCATGCACGATTTCCGCATTGTCACAGGTCCCACCCACACAAACCTGATTTTTGACGTAGTTTCGCCTTATCAGTTCCGACTGTCCGACAATGAATTAATTGCAGAAATTACCCGCAGAATCCAACAGAACAATCCGAATTATTACGCAGTTATTGAAGTTGACAAGAAATTTACATAATGTTCTCACAAGTCTGCAAACAGGCAGAACACTATCTCACAGAATGGCTAAGCTGCCGTTTGTGGCAGTCAGAAAGGAAGCTTATGCCCCAAGTCATTTATCTCACCCAGGCTGAGGCAAAACGCCTGGAAACACTGGAAAAAAGATACCGGAAGGATGCCAGAAAACGCTTTGAAGAACGGGTAGCATATTACCACCGGCTGACAGGCGGCCGCTACACTTCCATTACCGTGCGCGACCAGAAAACCCGCTGGGGCAGCTGCTCTTCCCGGGGTACTCTGTCCTTCAACTATCGGCTGATTTTTGCGCCTCCCACGGTACTGGACTATGTGGTGGTACATGAGCTGTGCCATCTTACCCACATGGACCACTCAAAGGACTTCTGGGATATGGTCGGTTCTGTCATGCCGGATTACAAGGTACATAAAAAATGGCTCCGGGAGCATGGACATGAGCTGACCCTTGAAAACCATTTGACTGCGAAGGGGATTCCTGTCACACTAAACTGAAAAACACCCGTTAGAAACGTGCCGCAAGGTACACGAAAAAGCTTCCGGTCACCATTCATGACCGGAAGCTTTTTGATTCCCCATGTTCAAGGCTTATCTGTTTTCGTCCACATAAAGCTGGGCACGGCTCTGAATAATTGCCGCCGCGTCTCTCGCCGTCTTCTGTCCGCTGTAGAAGGCTCCCATTTCTTCATTGATAATATTCAGCACATCCTCATTGTAATAGTAAGATGTATTCACAGATTCAATGAACTGTACCACCTGATCCAACTGCTCCTGAGTCAAAGGCGGAATGACAATCTCCTCTCCGTTGATATACATGGTCTGGTCATATTCCACCTCTTCCTTTGTCTCATAGTCCACATAGGTAGGACGCTTGGTCGCCTTCTGAGCCTGCTCCATAAAGTATTTCTTATTGATAGGAAGACAGTACTGAAGGCTTTCCTGATACTCATCCGTCAAATAGTATCTCGCGAAATCCCATGCGCCGTCCAGGTTCTTGGATTTTGCGGAAAGCACCAGAGAACCGTATGCATTGATATAGGAACCGTTTCCTTCCATTGTCGGGAAGCCCACAAAGGTAAAGTCTTCGCCAAGGTAACCGTTCAGCTGATAACTCAAATTATCAAAGGAACCGATATAAGTCTGCAGCAGAAGCGTCCGGTTATCACGATACTGAGACTCGTAGCTGCTCCAGTAAGCGTCGTCTCCGTATACCTCATCCCAGTTAATTTCCTCAGGCAGTGTCTTTGCGAACTCCATCATGGCAATGAAATCGTCGGAATCAAAAGCACACTTTCCTGTCTCTACATCAATAAAATCTCTGCCGCAATACTGCATTGCCATGCTCATAAAGTTATCTCTTGTGATTTCACCGATGGCCTGGGCTCCTTCTCCCATCTCAGCAAGAATCTGCTGCATTTTTTCCATAGACCAATCGCTGCCGTCTCCTACAAGAGAAGTCTTTGCAGCCATAGTAACTACATTAAACTGAGAAATAACATAATACAGTTTGCCATCCACTGAATAAGCATCAAACACATTCTGCAAGAACTCAACCTGAGACAGCTCTTCGTCCTTTTCTATCAGCTTGCCCACATCGGCTATCAGTCCCTTTGCAATATAGTTGTCAATGGGGAGTCCGTCTGTCAGCAGGATATCGGGCATGCCACCGGTGATAATATCATTGTTCAGCTGGGTGTAGCCCGCCTGATAGTCATCATAGTTATTATAGGAATTATATTCCTTCAATACGATTCTGTACTCGTCGCTTGCCCGGTTATACTCAATTACCCGCTTCTTCATGTCGCTGCCTACATAGTTTCCCGCCAGCACGATAACCGCCTTATCCGGAATATCCGCCGGGTCTACATAGGTAAAGACACCCGCCTTCAGCTCACTCTCATAGTTTTCATTGTAGAAGGCAAGAAAACTTTTGTCGCTCAGCTCCGTAAAGCCGATAAAATTGGTAATATTCACATCGGAGTTGATAAAGTTCATGAGCATTTTGCTTTCCGCGTCGCCTCTGTTATAGGTATAGACACCGGTGCTGTTGCTATAGACAATATCACTGTTCAGGCCTGCGGATACAGTATTAAAGCCATTCCATGTCAGATTGGAGGGAATCTCCACCGGCTCACCCAGCGTATCTGCCTCCATATCATAATTTACCATGTAGGTTTTTGTCCAATCGTTCTCGTCACTGTACATGACGATAAAAGAACCATCCTCCCCTGCTATCAGGTACTGCTCGTTATTGAGCACTGTTGCTGACTCATCAGAGAGCTTTACCTTCTCAGAGGCAACGCCATCCCGGCTCACACTCATCTTATACGTATTATCGCCTGAAATCAGCAGATTCAGGGAACCGTCTTTTGCTACGGAAATATTCCGCAGATAAACCCATTCCGTATTTTCTTCATTGGAACGGAGCCCCTCCGGTTCTACCTCCCAGAGAAAGCTGCCATCATAATCCCAACTGCAAACATACTGATGCTGTTCACTGACATAGGCTTCGGGGTTAGAATAGTCCTCATAATAATATTCACGGATACCGTAAATAATATCATCTGCCAGAGCAAAGTAGTTATAGCTCGTAGACTCCCATGTATTGCTGTATTCTTCCTCAGCGGTTTCACCCTCCGCACCTTCCACAGGTTCCGGAGAAGCCGTTTCTGCGGGCTCCTCCGTATCCCTTGCAGGCAGCTCCAGATCCTGAATCTGCATATCAGAGCCATCCTCGTTCATTACAATCAGCTTCAGCTCCGTCTGATCTGCTTCGGCTTTTGACCAGTTCTGGACCTGCATAAGCACATAAATCTTACCATCCTTATGCAGAGTGCTTCTTGCATTGACATAACCGTCCTCATCATCAACAAACTGCGGCATGTCAAACTGATTTACCTTATAGACATTTTCTTTCGCCAGGGCTGAATTCGCATCTCCCTTATTCTTCCCTGAACTGCCCTCTCCGCCTGTTTCTTCTGCATCACCTCCACAGGCACACAGTCCCGCAGCCATCACAAGTGCAAGTCCTGCACTCAATACTCTTTTGAACCACTTCTTTTTCATGCTTCCTCCTCCTGACTTTCTGTTTTTGAATCCAAATCTTCTATTTCAATTTCCCTGATTCTTTTCTTTCCGGCCTTCTGTCTTTTATAGATCCCTTGCCCGCTTTCTTTTCCAGATGACGCACCCGGTTTCTTTCCACAAGCCGCTCCGCCTTATCCTGAAGCATCAGGCGCTTTTCCTTCAGCGTCCAGCCCTTGTGACGCCACCAGCTTCCAAACAATACCAGTGCAATCACAACCGCATAGATTAGGAACAGCAGTTCAAAGAGAGTGATTACAGCCAGAATATCCTCATAGCCTCTGGCCACATTTTCCCAATAGGGATAAAGAATCGCCCTCCCGTTCATGGACCGCGTTCCAAACTCCCGAATCAGCTTCAATCTGGAGAGCAGAGAATATCTGGAGGTATTCTCCACTACTTCTGTCTCCTTCTCATCCGAACCAAGGTTATCTTTCACATACTTACAGGCAAACTCCGAAACCGGGTCAGGCATAACAATCTCATAATGATTGATTCCGTTACAGCTTCCAAGCTCCGAAAGCGTCTGGTAAGATACATACACTAAAGTACTGTCCAGTCCCGCTGCCTTCTCCAGCCGGCCTTCCGCTCTCTCTACCACACCGGTGACAATATGAGGGATTCCGCCGATATAGACTGTCATGCCCGCCACATCCGAAGAACCGAACAGCTGCCATGCCGCATCTTCATCTATAACGCAGTAGTCCTGCATCAGGTCATTCCCCGAAAAGTAAGCTCCATACAGAAGTTTTCCGGGATGGAACAGAAAGAAGTCGCCGCCAATCCCCACAGCATCCGCCGCAACAGAGCCTTTTTCAGTGGAAAGGGTAATCTTTCCGTCAGCACTGTAGGCATCCGCCCAGAGCCTAGCCCCGGGATTCTCGGAGCCCTGTACCACGCCCGCATCCGCAAGGGCCTTGTCAATGGTATGTTCAAATTCAAAGATTGTATCTTCTGTAATATTAGCATTTACAGAGAAGAAACAGCTGACCTGAGCCGCATCACCGTCGGCACTCCAACGCTCTGCCATCATCTGGGAATCCTGCTCCTGTCCCAGGTGACGTGCCACAAGCATCAAAATCAGGAACACCAGAAAGGATACTCCTCCGCTTATGCCCAATACGATTTTTTTCATCTCACGCCTCATTTCCATGGGATTTAGTTGTCAGCCAGTCTCACCAGTTTTCCGGCCTCCACGGGAGCAGAGGAAGTGGTAATAACGTATTCATAGCCATATAAGCCGCCGCTTACTGCGGACTGCGTATCATCGCTTGCCAGCACTTCCACATCCACACGGGTCGCCACATAGCGGTTTCCAAGAGGACTTGACTTGGATTCCACAATCAGAACAAATTTACCGTTGTTGTCTTCACGAACTGCACTGTTGGGCACAATGCAGTCAAAATTGGCACTCTTCTGACCCACGGAAACATTCAGAGTCTGTCCGGCTGTCACGCTTCCACTGATGTCAAAGGTCAAAAGCTTCTTCTGCCCGGGGTCTGTTGTGTCCGGCTTAATACTTGCCAGCGTCACCTCCACGTCATCGTAACGCCATGCATTGACAAGGTCTGCCCTGTCACCTACAGAAAGACGCTTCGCCTGCTCATTGGTAACGGAAAAGCTCATGGTATAGCCCTTTCCTTCCGGCTGCAGAATAGCAATCGGCTCTGCTGCTGAAACCTCTTTGCCCGCTACCGCATTTATAGTCATAACAGTTCCCGAAATATCAGCAGTCACCGTACCTCCGATTGCCTTTTCCTCCTGCTTTGCCACTTCTTCCTTTGCATCCACAATATCGTCAAACAGCCCCTGAAGATTTAATGTCTTGGCAATATTCCCTGCTAACTCCGTCACAGCCGCCTCTTTATCCGAATATTCCTTCTTAGCAGCCTCCAGCTGAATCAACGCTGAACTCTGTTCTCTCGTCAGGGCCGCAATCGAATTTGCGTTATCTCCCTCTGACTTCTTATTTTCCAATGCGGTAACGGCCTTATCATATTTCAACTTTGCTGCATTCGCAGCACTTTGTTTGTTGATGACATTCAGTTCTGCCTTTTTTAATCTTTCTGTTATCTCTGCAATCACTGCATCACTCGCACTGACACTTTCCTGATACTCCAAAACAGCTTTTGCATCAGTCAGCTCATTTTGCGCCGCCTGCAATTCCTGGTCTGCCGCATCCAACTCCTTCTTAGACTCATTCACTGCTTTTGTCTCATCAGAAACATTTGCGCTGTTCTCAGGAAGCAGGGCAATCTCATTGCTGAGCTTATCATATTTTGACTGCCATGCATCTACATTCTTCTTTGCCTCCTCCGCCTCAGCCTGCGCATTATTAATCTGTTGGCGGTAGCTTACCGTAGATGTATTACCACTTGCATCCTGAATCACCTGCGCATTGACATCAGCAGCAAGGAGTGCCAGGTCATAGGCCTCCTGTGCTTTTTCCAGAGTATCCTTTGCGCTTTTCAGTTCTTCGCTCTCCGAATCTTCCAGATACACAAGTATGTCACCTTTCTGAACCTGATCCCCAACCCTGACAGCCACACTCATGACCTTTCTGGTTTCCTTAATCATTACATTATAGGGATCACCGCTCTCAACAGTGCCTGTACCACGTATCTTGGCAGTTATGGTGCCGGACTGTACATACTGGGTTGCCACCTCCGGCAGTGAGTAGTTTTGAATGGTATTGGAGAAAAAGGTAAGTACCAACAGAACCGCCAGAAATATGATAGCGGCTGTTTTCACCCATTCTCGTCTTTTGTTTCCGTTCTCACTCATCGTTTTTCTCTCCTCACAAATTTTCTAACCTTTGATACCGCCCTGGTAAGTGATTCCATCCACCAGATATTCCTCACCGTAGAGGAATATCAGCAGGCTGGGCACCATGTAAATTGTAGCCACGGCGAAGGCAAGACCGATTTCGCCGGAATTAATTTTACTTAGGAACACCGACAGAGGATGCTTCTCCGCATCTGACATTAAAATCAGCGGCTGCTCCACCATGTTCCAGTAATCAATAAACACCAGAATGGCGGCAGAACAGATGGCACCTCTGCAGAGCGGCATACAGATTTTTCTGTAAATCTGCCACTCACCCGCCCCGTCTATCTTCGCCGCTTCTATCACCGATTCGGGAATACGCCGCATAAATTTCGTAAGCAGATATACCGCAAAGGGTGAAAAGATACCCGGCAGCCAGATAGCCCAGTTAGTATCCAGAAGATTCAGCCACTCACTGACTAAGTAGTTCGGCACCAGTGTCACCTGATAGGGCATCAGCATCAAAATAATATACAGAAAAAAGATTATCTGCCGGAGTCTGCCGCGATATCTTGCAAACCCATAGGATGCAAGAGACGCCACAATCAGCTGAAACACCACGATAGGCCCCACCAGAATCACGGAATTCCAGAATTTCAACAGGTATTCAGGGCTTTTAAAGAGCACTGTGATATACTGGCTGAAGGAAACCATATCGGGAATAAATTTCAAATTTACTTTTTCGGAAATATAAACCTTTCCTCCTGTATCACTGGTAGCGAAAACAGAACCGTAATTGGCGGAAATTTCCGAGGCAGACATGAAGGAATTGGTTATTGTCAGTACAATCGGCATCAAAAACAGGATTGCAAAGGATGCCGCAACCAGTGTTGCAAGAGTAATCTTTGCATAATGCCAGATTTTTTTTCTTTTCACAGCGCTGCGCTGACCGCGCCCGGCGGAGGTTCGTGCTGATGTGTTTTTCTTGCTCATCCTTCCACATCCTTTCCGAACTTATTTTCCGCAAGGAAAAGGATTCCGATGATTACCACCATGACAAGAGACATCAGGATTGCCGCTGCAGACAAGGTCTGGTAATCAAGGGACTTGAATTTGTTATTCATAAAATGCTGCAGCATATAAATCGTATCATAGGGATAATCGCCTGTCAGCAGATATACCTCACGGAATACCTTAAAGGAATTAATCAGGGACATAATTGTCACAAACAAAAGCGTGGAGGACAAATATCTGATTTTAATATAAAAGAAGGTCTGCAACGGTGTCGCACTCTCCAGCCGCGCCACCTCCAGGATATCCTTCGGAATGCTTGCCAGTGCCGCCATAAACAGAATCATATTATAGCCGAGATTCTTCCACAGAAATAATATGACAACAACCACCTGCGCATACTCTGATTTCAGCCAGTCTATCTTGTCTGCCCCAAATATGGCAAGAAAATCATTTACAACACCATTGTAATGAAACAGCACCTGCCAGATTAGCACGATGGAGGCCACCGGAACCATCATGGGACTTAAAAAAAAGGTTCTGAACTGGCTTCGGAAAGGAAGCTTTGCCTCCAGCATAATCGCTAAAAGCAGGGAAAGCACCACTGCCAGCGGCACTGCCACCGCCGAAAACGTAAGTGTGTTATGTACTGCCCTTCTGAATGCTGCATTTGCAATAATGCTCTTAAAATTATCCAGGAAGACAAAGTTCCCGCTGATGGGATTGTCTACCAGAGAATAATAGATGACAACAAGAAAGGGCAGAATAAAAAACAACAGCACGCCAAGAAAGCTGGGAGCAATAAATGCTCCCGAGCTTATTTTCAGCTTACGCAGTCTGCGTGTCGTTTTTTTATGTCTCTTGTTTGAGGCTTCTGCCTTTTGCAGTACCTTTTCCCGCTTTCTGCTCACTTCTTACATACTCCTGCCGCTTAACTGTTCTCGCTTACAAAAATCTTGACACGACTCTGAATGATTGATGCCACCTCGTCCACAGACTTCTGTCCGCTGAAGAAGGCGGCTGCCTCCTCGTTAATGATATTCAGAATCTCATTGTTGCCATTGTAGGATACCGGCTTTGCAACCTCCATCAGTTCAAGCACTAAGTCCACCTCTTCCTGAGTCGGAACGCGGAAGGTATAAGACCAGCCGTCCTGATAGCCGATACTGCTGCCGCCGCCCATGACAATCGGCTCGCCGTTTTCGTCCAGTATCTGATTACCGTTTTCATCCAGCAGATATTCCACCTTGGTCGCTTCC
Organism: Acetatifactor sp.; assembly: GCA_051877795.1. Classification (GTDB taxonomy): domain Bacteria; phylum Bacillota; class Clostridia; order Lachnospirales; family Lachnospiraceae; genus Acetatifactor. Next base: position 59,246 of record JBJEJG010000040.1, on the reverse strand, counting down.
TCTACCATTTTATCCAAATCCGTTTTCCTTGTGGGGAAGCCAAAGCCTCTGTTGTCGCTGTCCTGTTCTCCTAAATAGCTCTCAATAAAGCTCCATGCAGCATCCTTTTCCTTTGACTTGGAGGTAATGGCATAGGTATCACCCGCCTGCAGCGCACAGCCTGCACTTCCGTCCGCCGTGGGGAAACCGATACAGGTAATCTCACCGCCAAACATTTCATAGTACATCTGAATCTGGTCAAAATCATAGATGTAGGCATTGGAAAGCAGTACCTCACCGTTCTGAATCTTGGTAGCCTCGGATGCATCATTTTCACTCCAGTTGTATTCCTCGGGGAAACGATTTACGAAGGCAAGCAAATCCTTGAATTCCTGTGTATCAAAGTTGCAGTCCGCCTTCTCCCAGTCGATGAAGCTGTCCTCGTTATACATCATACAATACTGCATGATATATTCCTTTGTCACTCCGTCAAAAATTTGCGCATTGGGATGTGCATCCGCATAAGCCATCAGTTCACTCAATGACCAACCCATTTCCGTACCCACATCAGAAGTACGTCCGATAACCGTCTGCATCTCAAAGTAACCGGGAATGGAGACCAGCTTGCCGTCATAGGTATAAGCCTCCAGAATATTCTCCAGATAATCTTCCCTGCTCAGCACTGTACTCTTTTCAAGATAGGGAGCTAAATCTTCAAAAACCCCTTTTGCTGCCAGCTGTGCAATGTTCAGTCCGGACAAGTCAATAATATCAGGACAATTTTGAGAGGTTAAATCGTTGTTCAGGCTGGTAATGGCATCATTCCAGCTGTTTTCGTTCCAGTTGTTGTAGTCGATATATTCTTTAATTGAAACATGATATTTGTCACTGCTTCTGTTAAATTTTACTGCGGCAGCCTGCAAATCCGAGCCGCTCGACATGGTTCCGATGAGAATCTGCTCCTTCTGAGCCACCTGGCTGGCAGGTGTCTTTGTCAGCAGGGCAATGCTGTTTTCGTCAGTGCTCCAGTCCTGAATAATGGCAAGAATCCTGCCATCCTCCAGCACACCTACTGCCTGCACAAAGGAACCGTTGATATCACTGTCCAACCAGTCAAAAAGCTCCTCACTTGTCTGTGTTTCCATGTCATATTCATATACAGTGCTTCCGTTGTGTACAATAAAATCCTTCTCCACGCCCGCACTAAGCAATTCTCCGTTCCCGCCGGGGAAATTTGCATAGGTGGTGCCGAGAGCCCTCTTGTCAAAATCAACTTCCGTCAGATTGTAGCTGCTGCTGTTTCCGTCATAGCTGTAATAGCAGATATATGCCTTGCCGTCCCTGCCGACACCTGAGCTGTTAATCCAACTGTTGCCGCCTGCGTTCATCTCCGCAGCACCGCAGCTGTTACCCTCCGCGTCAAAAAGCCAGATTTTGCTGTCGGCAGGGAGATAGAAACGTCCCTGGGCATCCGTCAGAATGCTTCTGATATACTGATTCTCCTCGTCATCACCCATGACCTCTCTCATATCGCAGCTGAATATTTCATTTCCTTCTGCGTCATACTTTGCAAAGGTCATCCATGACTCATAATTACCGTTCGGGTCACTTCGATAATTATTGAGTACCACCGCAACACTGCCATCCTCTGCAACAGAGAATGCATTGATACCCTGACCACTGTAGGAGCCATCCTCGCCCGATTCGGAAGGGCTCAGCGGAACCTCCACCCTGCTGATGCTTTTGTCTGCCAGAGAATATTTACAGATACTCTGGGAGGACACACCGGTTTCCTCGTCAAAGCTATAGGACTCATAGTACAGGCAGTCTCCGGCAAATTTCATATCATAATAAGAGGCATTCTCATCCTCAAGTTCGGTGAACTCGGGCACATAGACCCATTCCTTTGCCTCCTCCCGTGTATCGCTGTCCTTATCCTTTCCGGAATCTGTCTCGGCAGCTCCGCATGCCGTCATGACCGCCGTCAGACTTACAAGCGACAGCGCCATAAAATATGCTTTCCATTTTCTCATTTTTCCTACTCCTCTTCTTTTACCCCTTAAACAAAAACACTCAATATGTAGTTTTCCTTTCACTACATATTGAGTATAACATACTATTGATAAAATGCACCTTAAGATTTTATGAATTACCACGCATGAAATATAAAGATTGCAACAATTCTGTAATTATTTGATACGAATATACATTTTTTTCAGTTCCAGGCGGCGCTTATGCCTGCGGAGAATGCTTCCGATATGGTTGTAAAACCAAAAGGACTGGACAAGCACCCCGTTCACTTTTCCGATTTTCTTCTTTGTCGTTCCCTCATAGTAGGAGCCGCCGCAGGAGCAGGCCGCTCTTCCTTTTTCCAGAATCAAAGCTATCAAATCAGATTCACAGGTAATCTGCCCTGCGAACTCGGTGGCTCCAAGTCCGACGCAATCCTCTCTGTGGGCATCGCTGCCGCCAAACACGGGCTTTTCAAACTGCTCCGCAATCTGCTGCGCCTTTTCATTGCTTTCCGGGCTTTCACAGGCGTTAAAGCCTTCTATAAAATCAAACTTGTCCATCACTGCAAGCTGGTTTTTATGCTTTCTTGTGTTGGTGATACTTAAGTATTTCTCACCACAGGGATGCGCAGGACCTAATATCCCGCCGTTTCTATGAACAATATCAATCAAAAACTGCACCGGCAGTCCCCTCAGCTCCAGAATCCTCAGCTTAACCGTCTCCGGCATAATAACAAGAATATGTCCGGCATCGATGGTATCATATTCAATTCCCTTCAACACTATAAAATCGCGAAACTTCCTGTCCTTCAGATTTTTCTTCCAGCTGCGGTACCCATTATAGGAATTATGGTCACTGACCAGCATCCCGTCAAACCCCTTTTTCTTCAGGTTAAAAATAAATTCCTCAATGGGCACCTTTCCATCCAGCGAACCCTCTTTTGTATGACAATGCATATCAAATTTCATTCGTTTTCTCCTTTTCAGCACGTATAGTTTATTGTACCACATTTTCTTTTCTTCTACTACAGTTTTTGTTATAATAAACAGGTTAGGAGGGCAGCTCAATGTCGACATTATCAAAGAAAGAAAATTTTTCCAAATACAACTATTTTATCCTGTTTGCCGCCGCTTTTCTCATTCGCACAGCTGCCGCTGCCATTTCCGGGGGCTTCAGCTCCGATACCGCCTGCTTTGCTGCCTGGGCAGACAGAATTTACAGACTTGGGCCGGGAAGCTTTTATTCGCCTGATGTTTTCACCGATTATCCTCCCGGATATATGTATCTGCTGTATCCCATCGGGGCACTGTGTGCAAGGGCCGGCTTCGTCTGGCTGGGCAGCGCACATCTGATACTGCTGCGCATGCCCGCTATTCTTTGTGACTTAATCAGTGGCGGTCTGCTCTGTCTGGAGGGAAAAAAGCGTTTTTCCCCTGCTCAGGTTCTTTTCCTGTGTGCCGCATACCTGCTGAACCCTGCTGTTATCCTGAATTCAGCCGTATGGGGACAGGTGGATTCCGTATTTACGCTTGCTCTGCTTATTATGTGCCTGTCCCTGATGGAGGGAAGAATGCTCCCTGCCTACATCTCCTTTGGTGCCGGGCTTTTGGTTAAACCACAGACACTGTTTTTGGGGCCTGTCATTCTGGCTGCTTTTCTGGAATATATTATTTTAAAGGATTTTTCCCTAAAAAAACTGCTTGTTAATCTGGGACAGATTATCGGCACCTGTCTGGGCATGCTGCTCCTGTGCCTGCCTTTTGGTCTGTCCAATGTGGGAAAACAGTATTTTTCAACTGTCGGTTCCTACCCCTATGCCTCCGTCAACGCCTACAATATCTGGGCACTTCTGGGAAAGAGCTGGGTGAGTCAGGAGGCGCTGTTTCTTGGGCTTCCCTGCCGCTTCTGGGGTGGTCTCATGGTTGCTGCAGCAATTCTGATGACCTTTCTTTTCTGCTTCCGGCTAAAAAGAGATGCGGCAAAATATCCCCTGCTAAGCGCCTTTCTGCTTATCAGTATCTTTGTATTTTCTGTCCGCATGCATGAACGCTATTTATATCCTGCCATGCTCTTTTTGCTGCTGGCATTTCTCTGCAAGCCTGTAAAACAGCTGTTCTACTGCTACTGCGGCTTTTCACTGCTTCACTTTTGCAACACCGCTCATGTATTGTTCTGTTATGACCCGCAAAATTATGACAGAACCGCTCCTATTATTCTTCTGACGAGCGCCGGAATGATGCTTATGACAATCTGCCTGTATCGCACCTTCTATCTGCTGTATCCGTTTTCAGGCGGAGATGCTTTGGAAAATGATCCTGCCAACCGCTTCTTTGATGCACCTTCCAGGCGCTCTGTCCGGACTCCGAAGCTTTTTCACAGACCCACGCCCCTTCATCGTGCAGACTGGATATGGATACTGCTTATCACCGCTGTCTACAGCTGCTTCGCGCTGTACGATTTAGGCGACTGCAAGGCCCCTGTCACCACCTGGGACATGACCGGAAACCAAACCATTGAGCTTGATTTCGACGGGCAAATCCCGGCATCTCTCCACTACTATATTGCCCCCTGGAACGGACGAAATTTCCTTCTGGAGGAAAAACAGCCCGGAGACAGCCAATGGAATTACAACGGGCAGATAACCCTGAACAATGTTTTTACCTGGCAGGAGGTTGCCTTAAATCTGGACAGTTCCCAGCTTAGACTGACCTTGCTGGACAGTCAGGCTTCCCTGATTGAGCTTACCTTTCTGGATGCAGACGGGGATGTAATGATGCCCTCCAATGCGGAGGACTACCCCGCTCTGTTCGATGAGTCTGATTTAAAGCCTGAACGCAGCAGCTTCCGCAACAGCATGTACTTTGATGAGATTTACCACGCACGTACAGCCTATGAATTTCTGCATGGTCTTCCCGCATACGAAAACACCCACCCTCCTCTGGGCAAAATTTTTATTGCACTGGGAATTGCTTTCTTTGGGATGAACCCTTTCGGCTGGCGTATCATCGGCACATTGTTCGGCATCGCCATGGTTCCTGTCTGTTATCTTTTTGCCAGACGACTTACCGGAAGCACTGCCGTCTCTGCTCTTGCCTGCGTGCTTTTTACCTTTGACTTTATGCACTTTACCCAGACCAGGCTTGCTACCATTGATGTATACATCACCTTTTTTGTCATCCTTATGTATTTCTTTATGTACCAATACTGTACGGAAACCATCTATGGAAAGTCTTTGAAAAAAGCCCTCCTTCCTCTGGGTGCCTGCGGCATCTGTATGGGGCTTGGTATTGCCTGCAAATGGACAGGCGTTTACGCCGGGCTTGGCCTTGCCATTCTCTTCTTTGTAAATCTGTACAGAAGATACCGTGAGGGCAAATATACTATAAAAACAGTTTTACAGACAATCCTTTTCTGTCTGCTATTTTTTGTGGCAGTGCCGGTTCTGATTTATCTGCTGTCCTATCTTCCCTTCAGAGATTACACAGAGGACGGACTTATTTTAAGAGTGCTCCACAATCAGGAAACCATGTTCCGCTATCACAGTGGGCTGGAAGCCACTCATCCCTATTCATCCTCCTGGTATGAATGGCCCATTATTAAGCGGCCTATCTGGTACTTCTCCGCTATTGTCACCGGCAGTTCGGGAAACGGCGGCATCAGAGAGGGAATCAGCGCTTTCGGCAACCCTCTCGTATGGTGGAGTGGAATTCCCGCATCGCTTTATATGGTGTATCTCTGGGCAAAGAAAAAGGACAGAACTGCCGCCTTCCTAACCGTCGGTTATCTGGCGCAGTACCTGCCCTGGTTCTTTGTAACACGTATAACCTTTATTTACCACTACTTCCCCAGTATCATTTTTTTGGTTCTCATGATTGCCCACAGTATCATGCAGTGGAAGAAAAAGCTGACAAAACGAAGCTTTATTCTCCTGTGCTCACTCCTTGGTGGTCTTGCCACAGCGCTTTTTTTCCTGTTCTATCCGGTTCTTTCCGGACAACCTGTAGATGCCGCCTACGTGGACAAATGGCTGCGTTGGTTTGACAGCTGGGTGCTGACAGCTAAATAAGATGATTCTTCATTTCAGCCAACGCCTGCTGAATAAGCTCCTCGGCTGCACCGTCGTCAAACTCTTCCAGCCTTTCCTGGGCTGCGACACATGCCTCACTGACAACAGGAGGAATCTCAAAGCGCATTAACTCCTCCAGCTTCTGGGAAGCCTCTCTTACCTTAAAATTCTCCAGGTCATTCAGGATGTAGAGGAGTCTTGCATTCATTTCACCCGTGCTGATGGGATATTTTGTTGACTGCTCTACCTTTACAGTACGCTCCAGCATCTTAAGTACCCTGGAGACCAGCCTCTCCGCCGTCTCCTCGTCATTCGCACGAAGTCTGGCCTTTGCATTCTGCATTCGCCCGAAAATTTCCTCATCTATCTTAAAGCTTAAAATCTCATCAATTTTCAGGATTGCATTGCGCGTATTCTTCGCCTGTAGTTCATCCTGAACACTCTTGACACTCTCATAGAGCTCTCTGTCCTCCACCGGAAGCGCACCGACCTTCTTTAAAGCTCTGTCAATCCTCGCATGCAGATCCTGAGAGTCAAAGGGCTTTAGCACATAATCAAGTATACCCAGCTTGGTTCCCTCGATGACTGTCTCCTTATTCTTCTGCGAGGTCAGCATGATAACCGGAATCGTTGCCCCATTTTCCATGGTACGGATTTCCCGCAAGGTTTCAATTCCGTCCATCAATGCCATCTGCACATCCAACAGAATCAAATCAGGCTTCTCCTTGTTCAGATACCTGATTGCTCTCGCCCCGGAGTTTACTGTAATTACCTCATACTTATTCTTCAACTCCTGTTCAATCGTAGCAAGATTGATGATATTATCATCCACTGCCAAAATACGCATCTTGCCGTCCATTTACGTCAATCCTCCTTCTCCAGCCAATCAAGCAGAGAATGTAAAAGCTCCTCGGCCTTATCATCCTCATACATCATCAACTGTTCCCTTATCTCTTTTAACCGGCTGTCTATAGCGAAATCCAGCTGATACTTCATCAAACCCTCAATTTTTGCGGCACATTCCCTGGAACGGAAATTTTCCAACAGCTCCACTGCCTCCCGAAGCTGCTCTATCACCGCCTTCTGATCAATATACAGACCGGTGTCTGCCTGACCGCCTGCTTCCTCTGCCGAATTTTTTCTGTTCAGGAAGTCCTCCATATCCTTCAACAATCTGTTATAGCAGGAAATCAGTTCGCCGGAATGCATCTTAATAAATTCCTCATCCCCCCTTATAACGGCTTCCTCCTGCTCTCTTGCCTGATTGGAAAGCTCCATTGCCCCCACATTGGCAGAAGCGCTCTTCAATCCATGTACCTCAATTCGGTAATTTTGATAATCCTTCTTTTCCAACAGTTCGGACAGATATCCCAGCTTCCGCTTTCCGTCCATACGGTAAAGCTGCAGCAGCTCCAGGTAATCATTTGCCTCGCCGGAATGATGCTTCTTTGCCTCCTCCACGTCAATCCCCGGAATACAAATATCCTTATATTCAATATGTACCAGTTGCTCTTCTTCGGCCTTATCCGATTTTTTCACCGATTTATAAGCCTTTGGAATCCATTTGGACAATATCTCATTTAACGGTTTTCTATCCAGCGGTTTCGCGATAAAATCCTGGAAGCCGCTTCTTAGAAAGGTCTCCTTCACACCACCCATGGCATTTGCCGTCAGCGCGATAATAACCGGCGTTCTTCCGTTGATGCCGCACTCTTCCCTGATAATTCTCACAGCTTCGATGCCATCCATCTCCGGCATCATGTGATCCATAAAAATCAAATTGAATTTCGTTTTCTTTACCAGTTCAATCGCCTCGGGACCACTGGATGCCTCCGTCAGGTCAAAGCCATAATTCTTCAGGAAACCGCACGCAACCTTCCTGTTAATTAAATTATCATCTACAACGAGAACCTTATAATTGCTCACCACAAAGGTTTCCACCTGCTCAAATTCCTTCCCCGGCACTTTGGGCATCTCTTCCAGAGAACGTTTGTCCACAATCCGCTGAGGTAACGTCACGGTAAAGGTAGTTCCCTGCCCATAAACGCTTTCCACTTCAATACTTCCCTTCATCAGCTGTACGAGTCGCCTGGTAATGGAAAGTCCCAGACCCGTTCCTTCCACTCCCCGGTTCCTCTTGGAATTCACCTGCTTAAAGTCCTCAAATATCTTTTCCAGATCCTCCTGCTTAATACCGCATCCTGTATCTTCAATCCGGAAAACCAGATTCTCCATATCCGGCTCTGCGGAGGAACTGCCCTTTATGGTAATTTTGACATACCCTTCACTGGTAAATTTCACCGCATTATTCAGAATATTAATCAAAATCTGTTTGATACGCCCCTCGTCTCCGTGATACGCACAGGGAATGGAGTTGTCATATTCACATTTTAAGAGCAGTCCCCGCTGGGAGGCGGCAATATCCATCATATTTACCACATCTCCCACCAGTCCCTTAATATAATAGTCCCCGGTAACAAGCTCCATCTTACCCGCCTCTACCTTGGACAAGTCAAGAATATCATTTATAATTGTCAGCAGGTTCTGTGAAGCCGACTTAATATCACATGCATAGCTGTATATTTTTCTTCCCCGGCTCTCCGCCATAATTATATCACTCAGGCCGACGATTGCATTCATTGGTGTCCTGATTTCATGGGACATATTTGCCAGAAACTCGCTTTTCGCAGTATTGGCGCGCTCTGCCTGCTCCTTCACCTGCTTGATTTCTTCAATATAATTTCTTGTCTCCGTCACATCCATGACAAGGACAACATACCCCTGATTCTTCCCGTTTTTTCCCTGAATCTGTCTGACATGGCTTTCAAAGGCCCGATTATTCAAATCAAAATTCAGCTTGGAATCGGCAGAAAGAATATCCTCCGGGAAATCCTCCATCTCCTCGATACTATCCCCTGCTCTCTGGAAACTCAACTCCGTAAAGATTTCCGCTGCCGCCTGATTGTAGCTCACAATCCTCTTCTTGTCATCCAAGGTAATGACACCGTCATCCATGTTCTGCAGCACAAGCTCTGCAGCCAGATGGGAAACATCATAATTTCTTCTGCTCCACACCAGAATAACTACCAGAGAAAGCTCTATTCCCATTGTCATCGGCGTCATATCATAATCAGGTGTCAGATGAAGCATATAGGCAAGCAGAGCAAGCACAGGAAGCACATTCAGTGCAATAAAAATTTTATACTGTCTTTTCAGCATCCCGCTTGCTTTTCTGAGAACTGCCCGAAGCAGCACATAGTTGCAGAGGACATAGGGTATCAGGCAGGCACTGGTAAAGAAAATGTAATATACGGGACCATAGGTCAGACGAAGATAAGGATGTGTGCTTGAGTCCGTCACCCACTCGATTTTACGGTAATACAGCGTATGCATGTCGCAGGTAAATATAATTGTCAAAACCGCAATATTTATCGACATCAACGTTCTGAGCAGCTTTTCCGGCGCCTTCTCATGGCAGTAGGTATACAAAAACCAGCAATAACAGATGGCAATAAAACTGGAGCCAAGATATTCTATCTTGGTAGCTATCAGAGCAGCCTCCTGTGACTGTGACATCAGTTCCAAAAGATAAGCACAGTTCTGCACCAGGGAAGCCGTGATAAAAAATGTCATCAGCTTCTGTTCCCTGGAACCGTCTCCCCGCAGTAAAATTGCCAATGCCACGAAAAGTAATATAATTCCGATTATCTGAATTGCGATGTATACGCTATACATAATCCTCCCTCGGCCGGTTCAGCCACGGTCACATGTATTTTTCTTCAAAATCACTGACTTCCATTGGTTTTGCAAAGAAATATCCCTGGAACATATCGCATCCAATCTCCTTCAGGAAATCCACCTGCTCCGCCGTTTCCACGCCCTCCGTAATCACAGGTATTTCCAGCTGTCTGGACAGCTCAACTATCATCTTCAGGATTTTTTCCGCACGGGCCTTGTCGTTTGTCTTCCCCAGAAAAGCCATGTCAATTTTTAAAACATCAACCTGAATATCCTTCAGCATATTCAGTGAGGAATATCCGCTTCCGAAATCGTCCATCTCCACGATAAAGCCGGCCTCTCGAAGTTTTGCAATCAGGTTCAGCTGCGACTCCAGATTTGCCATGACTGCCGTCTCCGTAATCTCCAGCTTCAATTTTTCCGGACGAATCTCGTATTGCCTTACAAGGCTTATCAGCGTCTCATACACATCCATGAAGTAAAAATCCTTCGGAGAAATATTGATGGAAATATACAGTTCTTCCCGTCCTCTGTCTCTCCAGCAGGCAAGCTGTCTGCATGCAAGCTCCCACACATGCCTGTCCAGCTTTGCAATCAGGCCGTTTCTTTCAAAGATGCCGATAAACTCTCCGGGATTTATCATTCCCTTCACCGGATGTTTCCACCTTACGAGCGCCTCCGCACCCATAATCTTTCCATCTGCCGAAATCTGCGGTTGCAGATAAATGTGGAACTGTCCCGAAGCAATTGCCCCCGGAAGTTCCCCTGTCAGTTCCTGCTCTCTGAGCACGCACTCTCTCAGTCTATCGTCGTAATAAGCAATATTCTGACCATATTTTCCCTTAATTGTTCCGATGGCCATAAACGCCCTGTCGCACATGACAGACACCGGAATGCTCCGGTTCACAATCTCATACACCCCCAGACATATCTGAATCGGATAAGAAAAATCATTTTCCATGCTGTGGGCTATCTTCTGAGGTCCTAAAAGAAAAACATCCTCCCTGTATTCACTCTTTTTCATCAAAAGCCCAAATCGGTCATTTTCCAGTCTTCCAAAAATTTCTCCGGAAGAAGTACGTTCCCGTAAGACGTCTGCAATGGCTATTAACAGCTTATCCCCCGCCGCAGAGCCAAATACATCATTTATCAGCTTAAAGTTACGGACATCGGAACACACCAGCAGATATGCTTCATCAGGGTTTTCCTGCAATTGTTCTTCCACTTTGCGAAAGAAAAACTGTCTGTTGTACACTCCTGTCAACGGATCATGATTTGCCAGGTAGCGCTCCTTCTCCAGATTCTCTATTTCCTCCGTACGGTTCTGAATGGTAAAAAAGCATCCCAGATAATGCGCCTTATCGTCCAGCAGATTGTGGCATAAAACCTTAAAGTGCCTCCTGGCACCATCCTTTTCTCTGGAAAAAGGGCCGGTGATGTCATCCTTCTCAAGGCCCCCATTCTCTCTGCGCCATTTATCAAGCTCCCCTTCCAGAGTTTTATAATCCAATTCTTCAGCTTTCATCATATCCTGCGCTCTGGTATTGGCGTGAATGCATTTTCCGTCCTCATCCAGAATAAAGATTGCATCACTCATTCCCTGTACTACCATAGTCAGGGTTCTCTTCAGAAACTCTCTGGGCACAAATACCACCGCATAATAGTAAATCATTATGCCTCCCAGTGCAAAGCCAAGAATGGAGACATTAATAGTAGCATTCGTAAACACATAAGCAACATCTCCCCCCACGCTAAAAGCAAAAATCAGCAATAAAAGGAGGTACTTCTCACGATAAATCTCCGCAGTTCTGACTGCCTTATAAATCAATGTAACCATCGCGAAGGCCACAAGGGAATAGCAAACTATCAGGTGTACCCTGTAAAAGCTGTAATGTACCGGCTTAAAACAAAGCTCGCCGTAGCTTGTATAAACCTCCCTGCAATCAAATGCATGATGGAAAAAGTTGTTGGACAGCACAGAAAAAGAATCCAGTGCCAGTATGATACGCCATATTGTGGTATTAACCAAAATCGGTCTGCTGTTGCAAAATGCAAGCGTAAAAAGAAACACATAGAAAAATACCCAGTCCATGCACGCAAAAAAGACGCTGTATGCCACCATACAGACATTTTTATCTGTTGTCAGCACAATCACGATATTAATCAGCACCGCGGCAAGTCCGGAACATAAAAGCTTCCTGACAACATCTGCTATCTTCCTGTCATTTTGACCCGCTTTAAAAATACAGAACAGCAGGCAGATACCCGCTACGGCAAATGCAGTTGCATAGGCTGCTTTCACAAAAATCACCTTGCTTTACATAGTAATTTCTTAAGTACTATCGTACCAGTTTTTCCCCGTTTTGTCCACAAAATTCGACAAATGTCAGACACAAAAAAAGAGGTTGTCAGATTATACTGACAACCTCCGCTATGCAAAAGCTCAAATTCCGAAAACTTTAGTCCAGAGAACCTTTAGTTTCCTGCCATCTGCGCAGCAACCTCTGCCGCGAAGTCTTCCTGCTTCTTCTCAAGGCCCTCACCGGTCTCAAAACGAACAAATCTCTTGATGCTCAGGTCTGCATTGTTCTCCTTTGCAACCTGTGCAAGATACTGGGAAACAGTCTGCTTGCCATCCTCGGCCTTTACATATACCTGCTCCAGCAGACATACTTCCTTCAGTTCCTTGTTCAGTCGGCCAACGATTGCACCCTCAATCACCTTCTCAGGCTTTCCTGCCATCTTGGGATCCTGAGCAATCTGAGCTGCAATAATCTCCTTCTCATGAGCCTTGAACTCCTCAGACACATCAGCAGTAGCGACATACTTAGGGTAAAGAGCAGCAACCTGCATTGCAAGGTTGGTCAGTGCTTCCTTAATTGCATCGTTTACAACGTTGGTCTTAGCTTCCACGATAACACCGATACGTCCGCCGCCATGTACATAGGAAACAACACAGCCTTCGATTGCCTCAACCTTCTCAAATCTTCTGATGCTCAGCTTCTCTCCGATAACTGCAATCTTGTCAACCAGAGCTTCAGAAACGGTCTTGGAGTCATCCTCAATCCACTTCTCAGCCAGAAAAGCATCCATGTCTGCTGCGCTGGAGTTTACAGCCTGCTCTGCCACAGCCTCCACAAATTTCTGGAAGGTCTCATTCTTTGCAACAAAGTCTGTCTCGGAGTTTACCTCGACAACTGCTGCTACGGTATCGCCCTTGGAAGCAATGCGGCAGATGCCCTCTGCTGCAATTCTGCTTGCCTTCTTCTCAGCCTTGGCCTGACCGTTCTTTCTCAGATACTCAACAGCCTCTTCCATATTTCCGTTTGTCTCATTCAGAGCCTTCTTACAATCCATCATGCCGGCGCCGGTCTGCTCACGCAGTTCCTTTACCATAGCTGCGGTAATTTCTGCCATTTTTTATTCCTCCATTTTATTCAAAATATTATCTCGCAAATACCTCGCAGAGGTATTTACAGATGAAGCACAGAAAAACCCGGGCAGTGTACTTCACTGCCCCGGATTTTCTTTTCGTCTTATTCCGCGTCTGCTACTTCTTCAATATCCTCTGCCTCAGCATCGGCAGCCACATCCTCAGCGGTGTAAACAGCCTCGCCCTGATTTGCCTCGATAACAGCGTCTGCCATCTTTGCAACAATCAGCTTAACGGCTCTGATAGCGTCATCGTTTCCGGGAATGATATAATCCAGTTCCTCGGGATCGCAGTTGGTATCGCCGATACCAATCAGAGTAATGCCAAGAGAATGAGCCTCCTGTACACAGATTCTCTCCTTCTTGGGGTCAACAACAAAGATAGCGTCGGGAATTCTGGTCATATTCTTGATACCGCCAAGGTTCTTCTCCAGCTTCTCCCACTCCTTCTTCAGCTCAATTACTTCCTTCTTGGGAAGCACATCAAAGGTTCCGTCCTCAGACATCTTCTCGATTGCGTGAAGTCTTGCAATACGGGACTGAATGGTCTTGAAGTTGGTGAGCATACCGCCCAGCCATCTCTCATTTACATAATACATACCGCAGCGCTCTGCTTCAGTCTTCACTGCATCCTGCGCCTGCTTCTTGGTTCCTACGAAAAGAATGGTGCCACCCTGAGCAGCGATTTCAGAGATTGCTCTGTAAGCCTCGTCAACCTTGCCTACAGACTTCTGCAGATCGATGATGTGGATACCGTTTCTCTCGGTGAAGATGTAAGGAGCCATCTTAGGGTTCCATCTTCTGGTCTGGTGTCCGAAATGAACACCTGCTTCAAGTAACTGCTTCATAGAAATAACGCTCATTTTTCTACCTCCGTTTGGTTGAATTCTTCCGTTATTCCTTTTCTGCCGGGGTTCGCGTCAATCCCCGGTTAGCTCCGGCAACGACCTGCAAGCTCTGCATAGGCACCACTGCCGAATCGGAATACGTGTTTTTTAGTCACAACATTCGGATTATAACATAATAAAACCCCTGTGGCAAGGGGTTTTACCGTGTTTTTGTAATAATCTTTGCAATTTCCTCTTCCGTGGTTCCGATTTGGATTTCATATGTGCCCACACATATTCTTTTGGAATATCCGTTATCAATCAAATACTGATCAAACGCCCCGGCATTTTCTATCAGTCCCGCATTCTCCAGCTGCCTGCACACGGTTTCCGAGCCGGAACCCGACTTGATTGTGATAGATACGGTTGTCGGCTCCGGTGTAGCAGTTACCTCTGCCGTGGGCTCGACTGGCGGCTCCGGCGTTGCGGTTGCCTCTGTCGTGGGCTCGGTTGTCGGCTCCGGCGTTGCAGTTGCCTCTGCCGTGGGCTCGACTGTCGGCTCCGGCGAAAGCACCACATCCGTCAGCTTCAAAGAATCGCTTTCCACCATACCGAGTGCCGCAGCCTTCGCCTTAATTTCCGCATCGGTCAGCGGTCTGGCATCCCTGTTTGAAAGTCCCATAACCAGAGCAGTCACGATGATGCCAATCCCAAGACCCCTCAAATAATATCGTAATTTCACTTAACATCCTCTTCCTATTACTGATTTTTAAACAAGTCAAGCACCAGCTTTACTTCGCCCACTCCAAGCCCAAGCTCCTTTGCAATGGCTACTCTGGACTTTCCCTGCTTATACAGCTCCAGAATTTTCTCATTACTGTTGTGGCCATCCTCGTCCGTCTCGTCCATGAAGCTGACTCTTCCTGCGGTTTCCGGCTCCATCGTTTTGACTTCCGGCACACCTCTTCCTTTTTCGGTACTCTTCGTCTTTCCGCCGTCCTTCGGGGTTTTCATTTTTCCCACATTCCCGGTGTTGTCCGCTTTTCCGTCACTGACCGCTCTATCCTCTTTTTCCGGCACCTCTACCGCTTCCGGAGCCAGCCTGCGGAAGGTACTTACCTTTTCCTCCGCTTCTTTTACGGTTCTATCCACCTCAGAAACAGTATTCTTCAGATTCACATGCTTACTGTTAAGCATGTCATATAAGAACATTGCTTCCTCGTGGTTCTTGTGTATTTCTGCAAGCACAGTATCCGAATACTCATTTACTGCCATGATTTTCTCATTGGACAAACGCTCCAGAGATCGCTCTGTTTTTTCCATGGCATAACTGACTGCCTCATCCACCACCTCATCCACATGGCTTCTCACAGCCTCCAATTCCTGACTCACCAGCTGTCTGATTTCTTCCTGTGCCAGTTTCTCCGAGCCTTCAGAGACTTTTTCTCCCTTTGCAGGGATAAAAAAACTTAATGTAAAAATAATTCCTCCCGCAATCAGCAGGATGATTTCCATCACGCCCATATTTCTTCCTATCCATCCTCTGGCAGACCTATCCCGCCTACACCTTTATATCAAAGCCTCCGCGGCCTTTTATCACCATCTGCTCTTTCGGCTGCTGTTTTTTCCGTTGTTTACCGCCATCTCCGCGGTATTCGTTATTTCCCTTTTCCTTGGCATCCGGCTTTTTTTCATGCCAGTCCACATTATCGCCACTGTGTACCTCACGAATATGCTGCTCCGTATTCTTTTGAACCTGCTGGCTGAAATTGGTCTGGTCTACCATTCCCTTGTTGTCTTCATTTTGTTTTATGGCAGAATAGTCCTGCGCTCTTGAAATCGTAGTCAGTTCAATGGAACCAAATGCCATACCGTTTCCTCTTTTCCTAAAACTACAAGGGGGCCATGCGAATCTCGCCCTCTTCCCTCACAAACTTACAATAGTGATAACTGTTCTGTATCGTCTTGGAGGCATCTCCGATAATAATCGTCGTACCGGTAAATATTTCATCGTTGACAACAACCTCCGCCTGCCTCTGAATTTCCATCATCTGCCGCAGTTTATCCAGGCGAACATTCAGCTGCTCCAGCTCCGCAGTTTTCTCCTCCACCAGTGTTGCCACGCTCTTCATATATTTCAGCTGACCCTCGTTATACTGCACGCCCTTTTTCAGCTTATCCTTAAAATTAAAAAGAATGACCTCAGCATTCTTGACCGTCTTGGTATTCTCAGCAATCGCTTTCTGCACACGGCTGTACTGGGTTTTGATTAACGGATTCACACCAACCTCCAGAATGGTGGATGCTCCCATACTGGCGCCAATACACTTTGCAGTAATCCTTTTTGCTGCCTGAACATAGCCTCCCACAATCAAGCCTTTTCGGCCCTCTACGGTAACCTCGCTTCCCGACGAAACCTTGCTGTGAAGAATCGCCTCTGCCTGAATATATCCACCCGCCACAACTCTTGTGTTTTCCAGAAATTTTACCACCACATCACCGCCGGCCTTTAAAAAGCCCTTTGACATACCATTCATGCCCTTTGCAATGATGATATTTCCCCCGGCAACAATCTTGGCGCCTTCTACCAAACCGTTAATGACGACATTTCCGCCGGCCTTTACCTCAAAATTCTCCGACACATCGCCGTTTATCTGTATACTTCCCTCGAAATCCAGATTACCCGTGGATACATCCACATTCTGTACCTCGTACACATCTGATACAAAAACCTTGTCATCCACAAGCGTCACATGCCCGTCCACCGCGGCGGTAATGGTTCTCCTGTCTTCAGACAACGTAATATTCCTGCCAAACTTTAAAACTGCCGGTTTTGCCAGTCTGGGCTTAATCGCTCTTCCATAGATATCATGTCCATCTATTCCCGGCTTCTCCGGGATAATTCTGGCAAGGACATCACCCTTTTTGCACTGATTGATAGTTGTCATGTGAAAATAATCTACACTACCGTCCTCCCGTTGGGTAGGCCTTCTGTGCAGTTCAGTCTGAAACATATACTCTATTTGAGCGTCTACGCCGGGAACCGGTTCTTTTCCCTTAGCCAATATAATGTCCGTACAAAAAAGGCCGGGAGACTGAAAGTGCCCCTGAAGATTTCCTGTTTGAATTCCGTATGAGATATTTTTAAATTGCAAATCCTTCAAAAAGTCATCATAGCTAATCCGATTTCCCGTTTCGGAAGGCGCAATAAAACGCACCATGGCAAGCATACCGTCCTCAGACACATTCAGATTGTATGTCTCCGGAACGACAGGACATGCATCCTGTCCAAGATGGCACACGGCATCCTGCTCAGCCATGAGCAGCACTTCAATTTTTTTTCTGTCATAGGCAATTCCATGTCCATCCAGGTACTCAATCAGTTCTCCCAGCTGGATTTCCTCGCCTCCGTCCTTAGGCTGATACAGCGCCACTCCAAAGCCTACACTGTCATTGACCAGCCGAAAGTAGCCATTCTGCATAGTTTTCATCTCCATGTAAAATAACTAATTATCGGTAAGAATACCCATATAATTTCCCATTTTTGTTTTCATTTTCTGCAAAGCCCTGGTGTGCAGCTGCGACACTCTGGACTCCGATACTTCAAGAATATTGCTGATTTCCTTCAATGTCAATTCTTCATAATAATAGAGTGTAATGACCTTCTTCTCTTTTTCCGTAAGTTGCTCCAGCGCCTCGCCAAGCACCTTTGTCAGTTCCGCCTTCTCCACGCGTTCCTCGGGAGCCTCAAACCTTGAGGTCGTATGTCTGCTGTAATCCTGAGATACATCACTGCCCTGCTCCATGTATTCATTCAGGGAGACAAGGCCTGTAATTTTCATCTGGGACTGCCAGTCAAGATATTCATCCTCTGTAATTCCCAACCTGCCTGCGATTTCTTCATCCGATGCGCCGTGCCCTGTTTCCTGCTCAATTTCCCGAATAACCGATTCAATTTTCTTTTGCTTTTGGCGAATTGTCCTGGGAATCCAGTCCATTTTCCGAATCTGATCCAATATCGCACCGCGGATACGAAGGCTGGCATATGTCTCAAACTTCACTTCCTTGAAACAGTCAAACTTGTCAATGGCATCTATCAGGCCAAAGATACCATAGCTTACCAAATCTTCGTACTCCACGTTATACCCGAGATACATGCTCAGGCGTCCTGCTACCACCTTAACGAGCGGAGCGTACTCCAAAATAATCTTTTCTCTGGCTTCAGGTGATTTCGATATTGCATATTCTTCCAACAGTTTTTTTCTTCCTGTCTCATCCATGAAACCTCGCTCCTTATCTTATGTTTTATATTTAAGGGGTCTCCGCCTCACTCTTTAAGACCTTCTCCCCTGCATTCTCGTCAGGGGATTCCGTTTCCTTCTCAATGACCTCTCCCTCTTCTTTCAGCTTCTTTTCATTTTGCTCATCAAAATAGTTCAAGGTCCATTCTAATATACTCCCAAGCAGCAAAAAAATTACCAGCACCACAAACAGAGCCACCAGCTTCGCTGCAACGGAATACTGTCTCACATATGTAATAATACACGTAACTGCCCCGGCTGTCAGCATCAGAAGCAATGGTATATTTTTCCTGTTCATAGGTTCCGACCATGCCTTTCAGATGATTGTTTCCGCTTTTCCCACAGCACGGATATGGAAATCACCGGTTTCCGGGAAAAAGACAACGGTACGGCCGTAATTTGCCCCCGTATCCTCTGCCAGAATCGGAATTTTCAATTCCTTCAGCTTTGCCTTGGTAGCCTCCACATTTCTCTCGCCAACCTGTCCGACTCCATTGGAACCCTGAAAGGCAAACATCGTTGCCCCGCCCGCAATCTTTGCCACCATGCGGCTGCGCTTCGCACCCAGCTGTTCCATCTGTCTTATCAACTCTTCAATTCCTGTATCGGCAAACTTAGCAATATTCTGCTGTCCGTTTTTAATTGCCTTGCTGTCAGGTAGCATAATGTGAGCCAGCCCGCCGATTTTTGTCATCGGATCCCTGATGGCAATTCCTACACAGGAGCCAAGCCCCAGGGTAGTTACACCGTTGGGGCTTACGCAAGTTTTTAAATCTGCCATTCCAACCTTGATTATCTCACTCATGTGCCTTCTCGTCTCTTTTCCACATTATACTACAGGTAAGCCCAAGGACGTCAAAATCTTTGCATAGGATTCCAGATCGGGAATCAGAATAAAATAACCATCCAGCTCAATTTCATCATAGAACTGAGACTGAATCATCAAAATCTTATCCCCGAACACACCAAACTGTATGGCCGGAACACTTAAGATTGCTCCCGCCATATCTACAGTCAGGGCAGGCGGCGTAGGATAAATTTTCAAATTTGTCAGGGTGGAAAGCGAATTCAGGTATGCACCGGTAATGATGTTACCGACCTCCTTCATGGCAGAAAGCCCCATCTCCTCAAACTCTGCTCCCGGGGGCAACATGCCCATGGTAATCTTTTGAATCAGATGTCTTGCACTTTCTTCTTCCACCATAAACATCATGCTTCCGGTGATATCGCCCTCAACACCCAGCCAAACACCCGCCATAATCTGTTCTTCACCGCCCATTAGTTCACCGACCTCAGAAAACTCCAACAGTTTCACCTGTGGAACCTTCATGTCCACTTTGCACTGAAGCATCTGGGACAAGGCAGTCATTGCATTTCCGGCACCGATATTTCCGAGTTCCTTCAGGACATCGTAATAATTTTCTGTAACCTGCTCTAAACTCATGTCTCCCATGGGATACTGTATCTCCTTTTAGTAATTTGCGTATAATCAGCTTTCCAGTGTAATCGCATTCAAGTCAAAGAGGGAAATCAGTTCTCCGTTGTGTTTTCCAACCGCGTTAATCAGATTCGTCTTTTCCTCTTTGGAATTGTAGGTGAGTTTTTCAATTTCATTCACAGAAAGTGTCACAACCTCCTTGACTTCATCAACGATAAAGCCCACATTTCCTTCCTGCTCCAGCTTCAGCACAATAATTCTTGTCGCCTTTGTGAGCACGTCCTCATCCAGTCCCATTTTCAGGCGCATGCTCATAACAGGAATGACCTCACCTCGCATATTGATAACACCTTTCAGATAGGGCGGCATCTTCGGTATGCGGGTTATAGGCTGCATCTTCACAATATTGTCGATGTTGCGGATATCAATACCGTACTGTTCTTCTCCCAGACGAATCACAATAAACTGAAATGTTTCCTCAGCGCTCTTTTTTTCCTCATCAAGGACATTTTTATTGATTGTACTAAGTTCCATATTCGTCTACTCCCCTTCCCTAAATCAAGGCATTGGCATCCAGAATCAGAGCGATTTCACCGTCGCCCAGAATCGTTGCGCCGCTGATAAATCTGCACTGCTTCACGTATTTTCCAAGCGACTTGATAACAATTTCCTGCTGTCCAATCAGTTCATCAATCACCAGTCCCGCCATCTTGTCGCCCTTCTTGACAATGACAACAATCAGATTTTCATCCTTGGACTTCTTGCTCTCCACATCGAGCACCTCGTTCAGACGAATCAGGGGAATAACCGCTCCGCGGAGATGAATCACTTCCTTGTTCTGAACCAGTTTGACATCACTTGCCGGAATATCCTCCAGGGTCTGTATGGAGCCAAGAGAAATGGCATATTTCTCATCTCCTACAACTACCATCAGAGCCTGAATAATCGCCAGAGTCAGAGGAAGTCTGATTGTCCATGTACTTCCAACGCCGAACTTGGACTTTACCTCCACCTCACCGCTTAAGGATTCAATCTTTGACTTAACAACATCCAGTCCTACACCGCGTCCGGATACATCGGTAACCTTCTTTGCCGTAGAAAAGCTGGGAAGGAACAGCAGATTAATAATGTCCTTTTCTGCCATATTGGCAGCCTGCTCCTGTGTGATAATTCCTCTCTCGATTGCCTTATTTTTGACAGCCTCTGCATCAATGCCGTTACCATCATCCCTTACCTCAATGACAACGTTATTTCCATCCTGATATGCATCCAGGAAAATAGAACCTACAGCAGGCTTGCCGCGCTGTGCACGAACCTCTGCCGACTCCAGACCATGATCTGCGGAGTTGCGCAACAGATGCATCAGAGGGTCACCAATTTCATCCACTACGGTACGGTCAAGCTCCGTCTCCTCACCTGTCATATACAGTTCCATCTTCTTATCCAGCTTTTTGGACAAATCCCGAATCATCCGGGGGAACTTGCTTACGACACTCTCGATAGGCACCATTCGTACCTTCATAACTGATTCATGAAGGTTTGTCGTAACCTGTTCCAGATACTCAATCTGCTCGTTAAATGCGCTGTTTGTATTGGTCTGCTCCTGATTGGAAACGGAAACCAGCGAGTTCTTGGCAATAATCAATTCACTCACCAGATTCATCAGGGAATCCAGCTTTTCAATGTCCACACGGACGGTACGGTTTACAACCGGTTTTCCGGGTGCCTGTTTCTTTGTGTCTCCGGCAGACTTTGCCGCAGGTGCTGCAGCCGCTGCTGCAACAGGTGCAGAAGCAGTATCAGCAGGTGCTGCCACGACCGTCGCTTCTGCCACGGGTGCCGTTTCCTCGGTTGCTGCTTCCTCATTTGCGTTATAGTTCTTATTGTTCTCCAGCACAATAGGTGCACCGGTTACCTTTTCGATTTCAGACACTCCCTCTGCTGCTTTGATGATAACGTCAAGCTCTGCATCAGACAAAACAACCAGAGTAAAGTCTCTGTCAAACTTTTCATCCTCCACATCCTGCGCACTGGGGTCTGAAATAATAATCTCCGCCTGCTCCTCCACTGCCTTAAACACCAGAAAAGCTCTTGCAGCCTTCAGAATACAATTTTCCTGAACAACCACATTCAGGCCGTATACCTTCTTGCCCTGCTTTTTAGCTTCCCTTATGACCTTAATCTGAGAATCGTCAAGGGCAACTGCATCCCATTTTGCACAGTCGGCTTCCGCAGAGGGTGCAGATGCTGTGGATGCTGCCGGCGCTTCCGTTTTTTCGGAAGCTGCGCCTTCGCCGTTTAAAATATCATTCAGCTGTTTAATCAGTTCCTCATTATCATTGGTACCCTCGTCAGCCGACGACTGAATGTTATCGGTATATTCCTCCAGGGCGTCAAGGCACTGGAAAAGCACATCAATCATGCCCGAGTTTACTTTGATATTGCCGTTTCTGACCTCAGAAAACACATTCTCCATATCATGGGTCAGATTCTGCATCCTCTTGTAGCCCATGGTACCTGCCATGCCCTTCAGCGAGTGTGCGGCACGGAAAATTTCATTAATCGTATCCATGTTCTCGGCATCGGACTCCAGTTCCAGAATCCTCGTGTTCAGATTTTGCAAATGCTCCTTTGTCTCGTCAAGGAAGATTTCAAGATATTGACTTACGTCCATACTAATACCCATTCCTTTCTCATAAACTTATTGCCGTAAAGGATGACTCTTCATCCTTTGACTCCAACATTTAAAATAATCTCCTGAGCAATCTGCTCCAGTGGAACCACCTGGTCAGACAATCCCGCGTTTACAACTGACTTGGGCATTCCGTAGACGGTACATGTGGACTGATCCTGAGAGATGACATGCACCTTTTTTCTTGTCTCCAGGTTCCTGATTCCCTCCGTTCCGTCAGCACCCATGCCTGTCATCACCACACAGACAATCCTGTCAAACCGGCTGTCAGAGAGAGACTCATACATATAGTTGGCACAAGGCTTTACGCCTTCTCTGTTAGGCTCGTCCGAATAATGAATCGTACACGTCCCCCCCGGTGAGGTCCGCACATTCATATGCTGGCCTCCCATGGCAATATAAACGGTTCCCCGCTCCAGTTCATCTCCTTCAGCCGCTTCCTTCACCTTAATATTGCTCAGTTCATTCAGTCTTTCTGCCAGAGAAGCAGTAAAGCCTCTGGGCATATGCTGTACCAGAAGAACCGGTGCATCCAGTTCCGCAGGAAGTCTGGGAATCACTGACTGCAAAGCCTTGGGACCTCCGGTAGAGCTTGCAATAGCAACTACCTTGGTGCCGGGCGTCTTCGCAGAAAACTTCTTCGCAATATCCACCATTTTGGAAGTCATCTGCCTGCTTTCCTGAATCTTCTCTTCTGACTCAAATACAGGCATACTGCTGTTCGCCACTACCTCCAGGGTTCGCAGGAATTCTTGTCTGAATGCATCCACGCGGCAGTCCACAGCGCTGTCCGGTTTATGTATGAAATCGAGAGCCCCTAATTCCAGGGCATCCATGGTTGTCTTAGCGCCCTCCTTGGTATCCGTACTTGCCATCATGACTCTCGCCGGAATCTTGAATTTCCGCAGTTCCTCCAGAAGCTGAAGCCCGTTCATCTTGGGCATATTCACGTCAAGAACTACTGCATCATACTGATTCCTGCTGAGTAAATCAAAGGCTTCCAGACCGTTTGTCGCTCTGGCAACAACCTGAAATCTCTCATCACTGTCTATTATATCACAAAGCACTCTTCTCATGAGTGCAGAGTCATCAACCAGTAAAATTTTTTTTGCCATTATTCCAACCTCTCCTTTCTGAGGCTCTTTCTTTCCTCTTCAAATATGTATCTGATGATTTCCTCCCGTGTATCATTATCCATATTAACATATTGTACACGGTGTTCATAGGTGCCCGGTCTGTTTTCCAGTTCCCTGACGTTCAGCACTTTTCCCACTGTCTCATATCTTTTTCTCTCTCCGTTTTTCAAGAGATAATAACTGATATACAGCAGGCTGTCCGGTTCATATCGCTGAGTAGTGAGAAAACGTATTCCCCCACCGCTAATATCCACAATGACACTCTGCTTTAACGGAAGCCCCGGTGTCGGGGCATAGGGCTGCTTGTTCTCTATGGCTTCAATCTCTTCCGGTTCCAAATTCCTGACACTCATCTCCAGCGCACAACTGAGACGGTAATATTCACGTCTCTGGTACTTTCTCAGATTACTCGTCAATTCCACCACAAGAAGATAGACATTATCACTCTTATACCTGTCAATAATCCTCACAAAGCACTGGTACAAGCCGTTTGTCCCGTACACCACCAAATCAAATTCGCCGTCTACCGGCAGAAGAATAAGTCTTGTCTTCTCCATGGGCATCGTAATTTCCATGGTGTCCTCTGACAAAATTTCATATATCTGGCTATAATAAATCTTCCTCTCTTCCGTATGTTCTCCAAAGCCCCTGTCTACAGCCTGAAGCTCAATCATATTTCCCTCTGAGATAAACTTTGAAAGCATATCTTTCACCCGTCCTATGCCATGTTATTGAGCGCACCGCTCTATCTTTTTCCGTTAATAATATGCGAAAAGAATGCCGCCATTCCCCTTTTAGGCTGACGTCCTGTCTCTTCCGCGCCCAACAGCCTGCGCGCAATTTTTTCAAAAGCAACAGAGGATTTTGCCGTGGGATTCTGCAATGATACCGGCTCCTGCTGCATTACCGATCTGGAAAGCTGAATATCCTCCGGCACGCATCCCAGATAAGACATGGGAATTTTTAAATATCTGGCTACAACCGCATTGAGTTTATTGAACAGGATCTGTCCTTCCTCCTCCTTTGCCACCCTGTTGGCAATCATCTTTACCTTAGTTGCCTCCTCGTCAAAACGGGGATGCCGGTACAGTGCCTTCAGCAGAGAATAAGAATCTGTGATGGAGGTAGGCTCCGGCGTCGTCACCAGAAGGATTTCCCCGCTTGCTACCAGAAATTCCAGCACCGCGTCAGAAATTCCTGCACCCGTATCCACGATGATGATATCCGCAATGGCATCCAACTGCGCCAGATTCTGAATAATATAATTCAAATAATCGCGACTCAAATTAGACATACCCGCGATACCGCTTCCGCCTGAAATAAATCCAACCTCCATTGGTCCCCAGGTAATAATTTCCCGAATATTCTTGCCCTGATAAATCAAGTCACAAAGATTGTGTTTGGGCACCGCCCCAAACATGATTTCTATATTTGCAAGCCCAAAATCCGCATCCAGAATGATGACTCTTTTTCCCATTTTGCGAAACTGTATGGCAAGGTTGATAGACGTGTTGGATTTTCCCACTCCGCCCTTTCCGCTGGTAACAGTGATAACCCGGGCCAATGGTCGCACCTGCTGGCTGGCCTTGATAATTCTTAACTGTTCCGCCTGATCCATATATTACCCTCCTAATGTTTTGTGCTTAATAACTGTTTTACTGTCTTCTGAGGATTGAACTGCTCAATATCATCGGGAACATTCTGTCCATAAGTAACATAAGTGATTGCAGCATCTGCATACAGCTTTAGATTCAATAAGTTTCCCAGCGTTGCCGTCTCGTCCAGCTTGGTAAAAATCAGCTGGTAATCCGACACCTCCTTATAGCTGGATGCGATTTTCTGTAAATCGCGGTACTTTGTGGTAGCCGAAAGCACCAGAAAGGTCTGGCATTCTCCAACCTCCGACACTGCCTTCAGAAGCTTCTTCATATTTTCCAGAAGCTCTGTATTCTGGTGGGAATGTCCTGCCGTATCGACAAATATATAATCAAAATCCCCAAAGTCCAGAACTGCCGTCTTAGCTTCCTCCTCCGTATAGATGATGCGGAAAGGTATTTCCAGAATATTGGCATAGGTTCTAAGCTGCTCCGCTGCCGCAATCCTGTAGGTATCAGCCGTGAGAAGCGCAACCTTCTTCTGTTCCCCGATGCAGAAATTACTTGCAATTTTGGCAATCGTAGTTGTCTTTCCCACACCTGTCGGACCCATGAAAACCACTACTCTGGGGCCTTTTTCTGCCGGCAGAATTCCCTCCGGCTTACCGAATTTTAAAATCATTTTCTGATATACATTTGCTAAAAGGTAATCGAATGGAAGGTTGGGTTTCCTTGTCTTTTCCACATCCTCCAGAATCTGGTTGGCATATTTTTCATCCACCTCATTTTCAAGCATAGTGTTGTACAAAAGCCGAAGAAATCTCTCCTGTTCGGAATGCTCCTGTTCTTCTGCCGGCTTTTCCTCGATTTTATCACCCTTCTCACTCCTGCTGTCCTTCTCATCGTTTTTTTCTTCCTCATGCTCCGCAGCCTTTTCACTGCGAGCCGCCTCATCCTGTTGGAAACGATTTACCAGAAGCGTCTGAAGACTGTCCAGTTTTTTCTCAATGTTCCGGGAGCTGTCGCTTACAACGCTGACAGCCGCCTCCTTCTTCGCCGGACGCAGAGTCTCCTTTTCCTCCTCCAGAGCTACTGTGACCTCCACCTGTTTGGAACCGAACACTCCCGCCAGTCCTTTTTTCTTTACTCTTCTGACATTCATAATCACAATGCCGCTGCCCAGCTCTTTTCTGGCAGCCTCCACTGCTTCATCCTCTGTTTTTCCCACAAATTTCTTGATTATCATTATGCTGTCACCATCCCAACTGACTGTAATTCTACGTTAGATTCCACTTCGTTGTAGGAAACCACAACCAAATCCTTAAAATAATCTTCGGTCAGGCGCTTAAAGTACATGCGCACAATCGGAGATGTGATAATAATAGGGCTTTTCCCCAGATTTTCCAGCTTTTGAATTTCCTTCCCCACGGAGTCCATAATGGCTCTTGATCTGTTGGGGTCCAGATTCAAAAAGGCTCCGTTCTCGGTCTGTTTCACGCTGCCCATAATCTCCTGTTCTATCTTGGGGTCAAGCGTCACCACACTGGTTGTCTCGTGAGCCGGAAAATATTTTGTGGAAATGGCACGCTTCAGGCTCTGGCGCACATATTCCGTTAAAATGTCCGTATCTCTGGTGGTGGGCGCATAGTCTGCCAGCGTCTCCATGATGGTGAGCAAATCTCTGATGGAAATACCCTCCTTCAACAGGTTCTGGAGCACCTTCTGAATCTCGCCAAGTCCCAACAGCTTGGGTACCAGCTCATCCACAAGCGCGGGATTGGTTTCCTTAATATTGTTAACCAGATTCTGTACATCCTGACGGGTCAACAGCTCAGAAATATATTGCCGGATAATTTCTGTCAGATGCGTCGCAATAATAGAGGGCGGATCAACCACAGTATAACCGAGACTCTCTGCACGCTCACGCTGTCCCTCCGTAATCCAGATGGCAGGCAGATGGAAGGAAGGTTCAAAGGTGGGAATACCCGTAATCTCCTCTTCCACATAGCCGGGGTTCATAGCCATATAGTGGTCAAACAGAATTTCACCCTCACTGACCTGAATGCCCTTAATCTTGATAATGTACTGGTTAGGATTCAGCTGAATATTGTCTCGCAGACGGATGATGGGAACCACCGTACCAAGCTCCAGTGCAATCTGCCTTCGTATCATGACAACACGGTCAAGCAGGTCTCCACCCTGATTCACATCCGCAAGAGGAATGATGCCATAGCCAAACTCCAGCTCGATAGGATCAACCTGCAGCAGACTGTTGACATTCTCCGGCTGTCTGATTTCCTCCGCAGCTGCCTCCTCGCTGTCAACCTCCTGTTCAATCTGGGCAGTCTCCAGATTGCCGGCAATCATCCTTCCGCCGACAATAAACACCATACCCATTCCCACAAAAAGAATCGTATTTAAATCGGTTGCAACGCCCAGAAAAGCCAGTGTGGCGCCCACAAGATACATGACCTTTGGTACACCGAAAAGCTGCTTCACGATGGCCGGGCCAAATTCTGCCTCCTTGCCGCCCTTTGTAACCAGGATACCGGTGGACAGGGAAATCAGCAGCGATGGAATCTGGCTTACCAGTCCGTCACCAATGGTAAGAATGCCATAGTTATCCAGAGCAGACGAGATATCCATGCCGCTGCGCAGCATTCCCATGGCTATACCGCCCACCAGATTGATAACCGTCAAAAGCAGGCCTGCGACAGCATCCCCTTTTACATACTTTACTGCACCATCCATGGAGCCGAAAAAGCTGGCTTCCAGCTGAATCTTGTCTCGTCTCGCTTTTGCTTCCTTATCATCAATGGCGCCTGTATTCAGGTCGGCATCAATTGCCATCTGCTTACCGGGCATAGCGTCCAGTGTAAATCTCGCCGTTACCTCAGCCACACGCTCGGAGCCCTTGTTGATGACAAGGAACTGAATCATAATCAGAATGATAAAGATGATAGCGCCGACAATCAAATCGCCGCCGCCTACAAACTGACCGAAGGTCCGCACCACGTTTCCTGATGTGCCTGTTGTCAGAATCAGCCTGGTAGAGGACACATTCATGGCAATTCTGAAGATGGTCGTAAACAGCAAAATTGTGGGGAAGTAGGACAAATCCAAGACTTCCTTGGTAAACATGCAGACAAAAAGAATCGTAAATGCGATGGCAATATTGAAGGCCATGAAGACATCCAACAATGCCGCCGGAAGAGGAACAATCAGCATGATGAATGCAACCAGAATATAAATAGCTACCATTGCGTCTGTCTTTGCAAGTCTTGCATTCATACATTCCTCCTCCTTTCGTAAATCTTTATCGGAACCTTATTCCGTCTCATTGGCTACGCTCAGATTTTTCCCTGTAAATGGTATACAAACGCGAGAACCTCCGCCACCGCCTGATACAGCTCCGGCGGAACTGCCTGCCCAATGTCCACGTTGGCATAGAGCATACGGGCCAGCGGTTTATTCTCCACGATTTCAATCTTGTTTTCCCGCGCCACTTCCTTGATGCGGGCCGCCATGTAATCCTCACCTTTTGCAAGAACAATGGGGGCATCCGCCACCTCCGGGTCATACTTGATAGCTACAGCATAATGGGTAGGGTTGGTGATAACCACATCAGCCTTCGGAAGATCCTGCATCATACGTCTTCTGGAGGCTTCGTTCATCCTCTGTCTGATTTTTCCCTTGATTTGAGGATCTCCCTCCTGCTGCTTGTATTCTTCCTTAATTTCCTGCTTGGTCATCTTCATGTCGTTTTTGAACTTTATTCTCTGATAAGCAAGGTCAGCAAAGGCAAGAATCATATAGACAGCTGAAATCCGGATTCCCAGGTCTGTTACCACATTTGCCGCGATATTCAGCGCCTGCATCAGGGTTACATCATACAGATTGAGCAAATATACCCATTTATCCTTGAGATACCCGTAACAGATATAGACAATCAACACGATTTTCGCGATGGATTTTATCAGTTCCACCAACGCGTTGACGGAAAAGAGCTTTTTCACTCCCTGCAAGGGATTCAGCTTGTTAAATTTAGGTTGCAGCGGTTTCAGGGTGGGATGCCACTTTACCTGCACCACATCGCTGAGAAAGGCTATCAAAAAACCGATTGCCAGAACAGGCGCAACGATGGTCAGCACGCTCAAAAGGAGCTGCCTGAACACAACATTTGTAGTAGCCTGCGGCATCTCTCCGTGCCAGAAGGTGACAATATCCGGAATCCTGTTATAGATGTTGCCAAAAACCTCCAACAGTTGAATTCCAATGTTTCCTACCCAGAACTTCAAAATCAGGAAAAGCGCCAGCAGCCCCAGGCCATTCGCAATTTCACGGCTCTTGGCAACCTGACCCTCCTTGCGGGCATCCTCCAGTTTTTTCTGGGTAGCGGGCTCTGTCTTTTCGCCGCCCATTCCTTCCTTTGCAAAAAATTGCAGGTTATATCGAATCATTGAATTGCTCCTACAAAGGAAACTATCATTTTTTTCATTTCCTCAAAGACAAAATCCGCAATTCCGGGCAGCATTCCCACCGTAAAAAACATAACGGACAAGCCCACCAGAATTTTCAGCTGAATACCCACCGCAAACATGTTCATCTGTGGGGATACTTTTGCAAGTACACCCAGAACAGCATTCAGAAGAAGAATTGCACAGAATACAGGCAGCACAATTCTAAAACCGATGATGATATAATCGCTCAGAAAAACCAACATGGCTTCCACAAGGGAGTCACCATGAAACACTGCCCCGTTTACGGGAATCAAAGTAAAGGTATCTGCCAGAGCGCCGAAAAGGTATCTGTACATTCCCGATGCAATCATCATCATCATTAAGGCATATTGGTAATACACACCCGTAATACTGGTATTTTCCCTGGTTGTAGGGTCCATCAGCGTCGCCATGGAAAGTCCCGTCTCCATATCAGCGATAGAACCGGAAAAGTTCACAATGCTGGTACAGATATTTGCCCCAAAGCCGATCAGCAGACCCGTAATTGCTTCCTTCATAACAATGACCGCATACTCCATCACACTGCTGTATACAACAGCCTGGGCAGGAGTGATTGCCTGATACAAAAGCATTGCCGTAAAAAAGCTGATGCCGATTCTTACCACCGCGGGTGTATTCTTCATGCTGAAGAAGGGCGCAATAAAAACAAAGCAGGATACTCGGGTAAAAATCAAAAGGAAATATTCCAAATCATAGATGGAAAAGGAAAAGTTTACCATATTTCTCTCCCGTGCCCTTTATCTGTGTACATACACGGAAAAGCTGGACCAGAGCTGCGTCATGAACTCTACCATGGCGTTCATCATCCAATGTCCGCAGACAGCCAGTGCAAGAAATACACATATAATTTTGGGTACAAAGGTAAGCGTCTGCTCCTGAATAGAGGTGACTGTCTGAAAAATACTGATAATCAGACCGACAATCAGCGATACCAGCAGCACCGGCAACGAGGTTCTGATAATCAGGAACAGGGCCTCTCTGACGATATCCGAAACGGCATCTATCGTCATCTGAAATCACTCTCCTTTCCGTCTCACGTGCTTTATCCCACACATCATCAGTAAAATGTCCTCACCAGATTGCCGATAATCAGACTCCAGCCGTCAGCCAGCACAAAAAGCAGAATTTTGAACGGCATGGATATCGTCGTAGGCGGCAGCATCATCATACCCATGCTCATCAAGGTAGACGCCACCACCATGTCTATGACAATAAACGGGATATATATCATAAAGCCAATCCAGAAGGCAATCCGCAGTTCGCTCAACATAAAGCTGGGAATCAGCACAGAAAGAGGAATGGATTCATTCTTTCCGTCCCACTCCTGTCCCGCAATCTCCATAAACAGCTGCACATCCTTCACCTGGGTCTGAGGGTACATGAATTCTCTCAGTGGAGTAATCGCCTTTTCAAACGCCTCCTCCTGCTGTATCTCTCCGGCCTCAAAGGGCTGTATAGCCTCCTCATTGATTCTGGTAATCGTCGGCTCCATGATAAAGAAGGTCAAAATCAAAGCAAGACCTATCAAAATCTGGTTCGGCGGAGCAGTCTGAGTATTCAGCGCGGCACGGGTAAAATGCAGTACAATAATAATACGGGTGAAGGACGTCATCAAAATGATGAGCGTCGGTGCAATCGCAATCAGCGTCAGGGTAAGCAGAATACGCAATGCACCGTTTACCTGCCCGTTTCCCTCATTATAGGTAATCGTCACCGTGTTAGCCGTGTTCAACCGGTTCAGTTCCTCCGGGGTATTGTAGGTGCCCGGTGGGTCAATGTACGTAGCGGTCTCACTGTCGCCGGTAAGGTGATTCTCCGAAGCCTGTACCGTCATGGAATTTTGAATACACAATATGCCCACCGTGACCAGCAGGCATATTATCGTGATTATTCGCTTGATTTTCTGCTTATACTTCATCATGTACGTGGTTTTCCTCTGGTTCTTCGGAATTTTTTTTTGCAGCCTTATCCAAAATATCCTTAAAGCGCATTCCCCGGAAGGAATTTTCCTCCCTCAGCTGCTCCTTGGGTATTTCGCCCAGCATGGTAACTGTGTCCTTGCAGACTGCAATTACCATATATTTTTCTCCCACCCGCACAATCTGAATATACTTGTTATTCGCAATGCGGCTTGTCTCAATTACTTCCACATTGTTGTTTACGCCCTGCTGCTTCTGGTAACCGGCTATCCACTTTGTAACGAGAGCCGTAATCCCCAGCACAATGACGAACACCACAAGTACGGTAATAAACTGAGCATAGCTGCCGGAACTGAAGGTCAGCAACAGACGCATCAGCCCACAACCTTCTTAACAGCTTCCAGAACACGATCTGCCTGGAAGGGCTTTACAATGAAGTCCTTAGCACCGGCCTGAATAGATTCGATAACCATTGCCTGCTGACCCATTGCAGAGCACATGATAACCTTTGCACCTGCATCAACCTTTTTAATTTCTTTCAGTGCCTGAATTCCGTCCATCTCGGGCATGGTAATGTCCATCAGCACCAGATCGGGAGTTACCTCCTTATACTTCTCCACTGCCTTCAGACCATTTTCAGCCTCTCCAGCCACATTGTAGCCGTTCTTTGTCAGGATGTCCTTAATCATCATCCTCATGAACGCTGCATCATCACATACTAAAATATTCTTTGCCATTAAACCGTCCTCCTACTTGATAATCTCTGTTACTCTTACGCCAAAGCTTTCTTCAATGACAACTACTTCTCCCCTGGCAACGAATTTACCGTTTACCAAAACATCTATGGGCTCACCGGCAATACGGTCAAGTTCAATAATCGTACCCGGTGCAAAGTTGAGAATTTCCGAAATCGACTTGGTGGTTCTTCCAAGCTCCACAGTAACTTCCAAAGGCACATCCATAATCAGTCCGATATTTTCCTGACCCGGAATTCCTCTGCCGTCCGGCGAAAAATTCTGGAACTGTGCCGGTTGAACATTGATATTCTGCATGTTCATCTGGGGATTCATTCCCATCATCGGCATACCCATCTGGGGATTCATTCCCATCGACATACCCATCTGAGGATTCATTCCCATCGGCATGCCCATCTGAGGATTCATTCCCATCGGCATACCGTTCATACCCATTTGTCCCATGGGATTCATTCCCATGCCATTCATATTCATCTGTCCTGAAGCTGCCTGTCCCACATCCGGTGCCGGTGGTGTTTCCATAGCCTGCACATCTTCTGCCAGCTTGGTGGCGTCAGAGCCACTGCCGCCCATCTGTGTGTTGATGAAAGTATCAACCAGCTTGCGTGCAAACTCTATGGGGTACAGCTGCATGATAGAACTGTCTACCAGATCATCAATCTGCATTCGGAAGGATATCTTGACAAACATTCCTCCCAGGAAAGGAGCAATGTCCTCTCCGTTCTTTATCTGTGTGAGATCAAAAAGCGATGACTCCGGTGGGCTGATATCAATTGTGGTTTTCAACATTGTGGAAAGAGAAGTCGCCGCTGAACCCATCATCTGATTCATGGCCTCCGAAATTGCACTCAGGTGCAGTTCTCCCAGTTCTCCATCCGTATTGGTTCCGTCCCCACCCATCATCAGGTCCGTAATAACCTTTACATCATGCTCTTTCAACACCAGAATATTGGTACCGTCCAACCCTACCGTGTACTTAATCTGAATGAATACACAGGGTTTTTCATATTCTGTAAGCAAATTGTTCCATGTGACAAGTTCAACCACAGGAGTCGTGATATTTACTTTCCTATTCACCAGGGAATACAGCGTAGTCGCTGAGGACCCCATACTGATGTTGGCAACCTCGCCGATGGCATCCTTCTCCACATCCGAGAGAATGTCCTCCGTGTTTATATTTCCTGCGGAGCCGCCTGACGGGCCGCTGCTGGGTACTTCGGTCACTTCCTCAGAACTGCCTATCGTCTCCGGTTCTCCGTCATCAGACAGGTCCATGCCGCTTAGCAACGCATTTATCTCGTCCTGAGACAGCATTCCATCCATTCTTAGTCCTCCTCTCTGATTACCGATGTAATCCGGACAGCATAAGAGTCTTTATCGGCGCCGGGTAATGCGGTAAATTTTCTGATATTACCTACATAGATGTTCATGTCATCATCCACTCTCGAATCAAGCCGGATACAATCTCCCACCTGAAGATTCATAAAATCGCTGACTGAGATGGTGCTCTTTCCAAGCACCGCTCTGATTGGAACATCTACCTTTCGAATCAGAGATTCAATACACTCTTCATAATCTTCAGCATGTGTCTCCTGCATCGTGGAGAACCAGTACTTTGTATTCAGCTTGTCCATAATGTCCTCCAGGGTAAAGAAAGGAAGACAGACATTCATAAAGCCTTCGACATCCCCTATTTTCATATTCAGCGTCACAATAGCAATCATGTCGTTAGGGGCAATAACCTGTGCAAACTGAGGGTTCGTCTCCAGCCGGCTGAGCACAGGTGATATATCAACAACATTCTTCCAGGGCTCTCTGAGGAGCTGGGTGAACATTACTAATATCTTCTGGATAATCGTCAGTTCGATTTCCGAGAACTCACGATTTTTTTCAAGAGGTATGCCGCTTCCCCCGAGCATCCGGTCCAGCATGGCATAACCAAGGTTCGTAGCCAAATCCATGATAATGGTTCCGTTTAACGGTGCAAAATCAATAATTCCCAGAATAACAGGATTGGATAAGGCATTTGTAAACTCATTAAATGTAACCGTTTCCGAGCTTGCCACTGTCACCTGAACATTTTTCCTCAGGTACACGGGCAGATTTGTGGAAACCAGTCGGCTGTAATGCTCAAAGATAATTTCAAGAGTCCTCAGGTGTTCCTTTGAGAACTTCGTCGGGCGGCTGAAATCGTAATTCTTAACCTGCTTTTCTTCGTTCTCCTGCATCTGGTCAACATCGAGTTCACCGGCAGACAACGCTGCAAGCAGATTGTCTATTTCATTTTGGGAAAGTACCTCGCCCACGCAAGCTCACCTCCTGTCAGTACCTCCATATTCTCTGCTTAGCGTCAGCCGTACTTCACTCCGCTGATGGCAATTTTATAAATAAAATCCGATCCGAACAGCTGCTGAATTTCCTTGAGAATTTCTTCCCTGATGCTGTCAAAATCGTTCTGACAATCCTCCAGAGTATGGTTTCCCACCACACGGTTGACGACGTCCTTAATCAGGCTGTCCCTGAATGCAATGTTTTCTTCACCACCCAGTTTTTTGTAATCCTCATGCGCTGTGTTTTGCAGCAGAGAAAGCGTAAAAATAATATAGGACTGCTTCGTACTGGCAGTGGTCGTTCCGTCCGCATTGACTACGGTGGAAGCAGCCAACGGAATCATCAGCTCCGGCATGTCATAGGTTTCCGTATCGGCCAGAGATACCTCCGTCACCGATACTCCCCCCGGTTCATACAATTCAAGATTCATAACAGTTGCAATGCTGGTAACCAGCTCTGCTGTCTTGGAATTCGTGCTGGTGACATTAACCATCATAATTGTCGTCAGGGCGATATTCACAATCAGCAGTACCAAAATCAGCACACTCAGCAAATTTTTCTTCATAAAGTATAAATCCCCTTATTCCTTTCTCAGCCCTGCGCCGGGTTATAGATTCTGATTTCAACTCTCCGGTTCATGCTTCTTCCCTCTTCAGTGGCATTGTCCGCTACCGGAACTCTCTCTCCCATACCTGCATGCTTCAGATTCACCGGGTTAAGAAAAGTATTTTCCTGCAAATAGTAAAACACGGAAAGCGCTCTTGCACTGCTCAGTTCTTCGTTACTGGCATATTTGGAATTACTGATGGGCACATTGTCCGTATGCCCCTCAATCTCCACCGTACCGGTGCTGTACCGCTCCAGCACGACGCCAACCTTGTCAAGGATGTCCTTTGCATCCTCCTTCAGTTCCGCACTCCCCGAGTCGAACAGCAATGCGCCGTTCATGGTGAGTTGTATGTACTGCGCCGTAAAGCTGATGTCAACCTGGTCTCCCACCGCCTGCTCCTGAAGCGCTTCCTCTACGTTTTCAGCCAGTTCTTCATTTTTCTGAAGCTTTTCATCCGCAAGAACCTGCTCCAGTTCCTCCGGCGACTTCTCATACTCCTCGAAGCTTTCCCCCTCATTGGCGCTGTCCGCAGTTTTACCCGTGCTGTTTATATATTGGTCCAGCTCGTTAAGCTGACTGACGCCATTGCTGATTAATATCCCCTCACCGATAGCCGTCGCCCCCGCATCAAAAATGCTGAATGTATTATTCATTGCGGCAACAAGCTCGGCCAACTTGCTCTCCTCCAGCGTAGACATGGAGAAAAGCATAACGAAAAAGCAAAGCAGCAGGTTCATCAGGTCACTGAAGGTTGCCATCCATGCCGGTGAACCGGCTGGCGGCGTATCTTCTTTGCGCTTTGCCATTAAGCTTCACCCCCCGCTTCTTCATCGCTCGTGCCTCTGTCCTTGGGAGCCAGGAAGGATTTCAATTTCTCCTCAATGACTCTGGGGTTTTCCCCTGCCTGAATGGACAAAAGACCTTCAATCATGACTTCCTTCATCATCATCTCTGTCTCGTTGTCCGCTTTCAGTTTATTGGACACAGGAATACATATCCAGTTTGCCAGCAGGGAACCGTACAGTGTCGTAATCAGAGCCACCGCCATGGCGGGTCCCAGTGTGGAAGCATCATCCATATGATACAACATATCTACAAGTCCTACCAGAGTACCAATCATACCCCATGCAGGACCCATGGAAGCAAGCGTATCCCAGAAACCGATTCGCGTCTTGTGTCTCCCCTCGATGCTTACAAGCTCAGTCTCCATAATTGCACGCACTAAATCAGGATCCGTACCATCTACAATCAGCAGAATCCCTTTCTTTAAAAAAGGCTCGTCCATATCGGCAGCGGCCTCCTCCAGCGAGAGCAAACCTTCCTTACGGGCCACATTTGACAAGTCTATAATTTTCTGAATCATCTCAGCCGTATTCACGGCAGGCGCTTTAAGAATCAAAGTAAAGCTCTTGAGTCCGCCGATAAAATCAGGCAGGCTGACAGAAGCAAGCGTAGCCGAAAACGCACCACCAAAGGTAATAATGAAAGAAGGCGGGTCTATGTACTCATGAAAGCCTCCGGGGCCTGCGGAGCTGATGATACCAAATACAAGCATGACAAGACCTAATAACAGACCAGCCAGCGATGCTATATCCATACCAATCACCTAACATTCTGCTTTTTTCTGAATTATTCCGCAAAAATATCCTTTCTATACAATTTTACAAGATTTTTTATCTCTTGTCTACTTTCTTTTACGATAATTTTTTTGCCGGTGGTAAGAGTGATGACCGTATCCGGCGTTTCCTCCACAATTTCAAACAAATGCGGATTCACAAGTATCTTCACTCCGTTTATTTTTGTTACCTCTATCATACTTCTACCTCACGTATCACGGAAATCATAGTTGCCCGGCACACGTCCTTTACAAAATTGATATAAGGGACGGAAAAATCCGTCCCTCCATTTTATTAAGTAAACTCGCAAACACGCACTTCGTGCTCTCTCGTCTGCTTCGCAGACCGTTTGCTCGCTGCCGCGGTAAAAATCAAATGTCGCCTTCGGCGTCGCTTGATACTCTACCCGCGAATATTATCTCTTCAGGTTGGTTAATTCCTCCAGGAGGGTATCGGACACTGTAATGATACGGCTGTTTGCCTGGAAGCCACGCTGTGTGGTAATCATCTCCGTAAACTCTGAAGACAGGTCTACGTTACTCATTTCCAACTGTCCGGTGGACATATAACCGCCGTTTGCAGTCACATCCACACCGATGCCGTCGAATTCACCGGAGTTTAAGGTTGCAGAGTACAGGTTGTCACCCTGCTTCTCCAGACCGGAGGCATTCGCAAAGCTTGCAGTTGCAATCTGACCCAGCAGTTTTGTCATACCATTGTCATAGCTTGCATAAATCATACCGTTCTGCTGAATCGACACACCAATCATATCGCCCAGGCGGCGTCCCGAGCCAACGCCGTCCGTATCACCGCTGGTCGCTCCCAAAGTGGAGGTTCCCTTGTTATCAAACATGGAAATCTCAGAAAAATCAATCACAATATCAGAGAAGTTGCCGCTTAGCTTGGACAACTGCAAATCCATCGTAGAGACGGTTGCCAGTCCGTTGATACCCGCAAAATAACCGGTATTGCCGTCGAAAGTGACGGTGGTACCTTCAAAATTGCGTCCCACTGTCTCAAAAGAGAATGGAGTTCCTGCCGTTGCATCCGCAGCCGGTACGGGAATCGAGGTATCATCTCCTTTTGCTGTTCCCGCATTATCAGCAATCCTGTTGTACAGCAGGGTCTGAACGGAAATCTTGTTGCCATCGGCACCGGCTGTAGTCGCACTCTCTGTCTGATACAGCAGATTCAGGAACTCATCCGTGGAGCCCTCATAGCCATAAGCCTTTGCAATGGCATCCAGCTGCTCCTGCACAGTAATGTTCAGGCCCGTATCCACCTTAGCTGTAAGGTCGTTCAGTTTACCGTCCGCATCAAATATCTCTGTCAAGTCAGCCACCGTGTCACCATTCGTATTCTGGAGTTTGTTTCCATCCCACTTATAATTTGTGGTGTCAAAGCTGACCTTTCCACTCTTTAACTGCTGTGCTTCAGAGCCGAACAACCCCTCGACGCCGGAAATGTCAACCTCAGCACCTGTGGAATCCAGAAGCTTGGAAAGCTCCAGACTGTACTGGTTCACATCATCGGACTGCTTGAACACAAATCTTGCAGTGTAGCTGTAGCCCAGCGCATCATAGAAGTTCAGGTTTACCACCTTGCCGTTGGCGCTCGTGACATCTGTATCGTTCTTATCCAGTATTCCGCTCATGTATGCCTTTGAGGTTGCCTCGGGAGGATAGGTCATATTTGCAGCGCTCATAATACGCAGTGCCGTCACCGTATCCTGCTTGATATTGCCTGTCTCCTCATCGACGCCCCAACCCATGACATTATAGCCTGTACTCGTCATGGCAAGGTTACCGCCGCCGTCAACATAGAAAGAACCGTCTCTGGTAAAGAAGTTTTCAGTTCCGTTGTTGACAACAAAGAAATTGTCTCCGGTAATCATGATGTCAAAGGGATTTCCTGTGGACTGTGCAGAACCCTGACCCTCAATATTGATATTGATAGCGCCGCTCTTTACACCCAAGCCAATCTGCCTTGCGTTAGTGCCGCCGGTGCCGGTGGTGGCGTTGGGTCCGCTGGCTCTCTGCGTTGTCTGGCTCATCAGTTCACTGAAAACAATAGAACTTGACTTAAATGCCGTTGTGTTTACGTTTGCGATATTGTTACCGATAACATCCATCTTGGTCTGGTGAGTCTTAAGTCCTGCCACACCAGAATAAAGTGATCTCATCATAGTGTCTGTTCCTCCTGTGGGAACGGAGCGTGCTTCCTTCTGTCAGTCGGGAAGCTGTAAACCTCCTGTATAGGTCCGGCTACATGATAACCGCTCCGTTAATATTGGTAAATACGTTTTCGTTTGTCTCTGTACTATCCATTGCAGTGACTACTGTCTGGTTGGGTACATTCACGATGAACGCCAGCTGGTCTACAATTACCAGGGAATCTTTTATACCCTTCTCTTCTGCCTTTGCCGCACCCAGATTCAGCCGCTTCAGCTGTTCGCTGTCAAGCTCAATATGCCGGTCTGTCAGTCTCCCCAGCGCGTGCTTGGAAAATTTCAGGTTCCCTGTACTGCCTGTCAGGCTTTTCTGCTGTAAAATATCCTGAAAGGAAAGACCCTCCGTGGTCTCGTGATTCTCCGTCCTCTGAGCGCTGCCCAGATACCGGTCGGTCAGCTGCTCAATGGATAGATATCCGTTTTTCTGAATATTCATCCTTCAGCTCCTGTCCTATGCCTGTTCCGTGCCGTCCGTTTCCTCCGTTTCGTCTGACTCCTCCGGTTCCTCCGTACCTTCGGTTTCCTGACTCTCTCCGGCCTCTTCAGCCGCCTTACGGACTTCAGCCAGCTTTTCAATGTACTTGTTAAGGGTTTTCACTGTATCTTCCGCAACAAAGCCCTTCTCGTAATCGGACATTTCGTCGTAAATCGTTTCCAGTTCGTCGATTTCGTCTGCATCCGTCATATCTACGCCACCGAGCACGGGAAGCTTGTTCAACCTGACGGTAAAGTCATATGCCTTATTATAGGCTTCCAGATAGTCTGCATCCACGACAGTGTCCAAATCATCCAGAGAATAAAGTGATTCGTCAATGGAAAGATATGCTTTTCCGTTCTCAAATACAACGTAGTCAACCTTTCCCTGCACATACTTGGTTTCTCCCGTAGAGGTAGTCGTCTTGATATAAACCTCTTCCCCAACCAGCGAACTTGCTCTTGCCAGGTCGGTACTTGCCGCCATGTTCTGCATCTGCTCCACCTGTGAGAACTGTGCATACTGGGAAATATACTCTGTGTTGGATGTGGGCTCCAGCGGATCCTGATATTTCATCTGCGCCACCAGAAGCTGTAAAAAGGCATCCTTATCCATCCCGTTATCACTGGTTTTTGAAGTATTCTTCAGAGAGCTTTGGGAAGCCGATTCCACGATTTTTCCGTCCTCAACCTGTGCCACCAATGCCATATGCCGTTTCCTCCTTTCTTTTCGTTATGCGGTGTAGTCCACCGTGCCGCCGCCTGCCGCCATCATGTCTGCCGCAAGTGCATCCTCCTGTTCCATTTCCTCCATGGTCAGTGAATCATTTAAGTTAATTCTTCTGATCCGGTTCCTCTTTGCAGGCTCCTGGTTCTGATTGTTTCCGCGTCCCTGATCAAGATTTCTCTCAAATGTATGGGTCTGCACGGTAACCTCAATGGCATTTACCTTAATACCCTGTTCCTCAAAGTTCTGCTGCAGCTGAACCATCTGACTTTCCAGAGCTGCCTTTACCGCCTCGTTCTGTGTGATAAAGTTTGCCGTAACCACACCGCCCTTACTTGCCACATGAATCTGCAGGGTTCCCAGGCTTTGGGGATGAAGCTGCATCTCCAAATCGGACATATCGGATTTCACCTGAATCTTCATGTAATCCATAATCTGCCGCATGATGTCCTGCGTGTCGGTATTCCAGACCGAGGTACTCTGTGCCGTCTGCTGAACCTCCGGCTGAAACTGCTCTGTTTTCAGATTCTGCAAGAAGACATTGGACGTCTCTCCCTTGTCCGCAGCGTGATGCTGCTGTTCTTTTCCTTCATTCCCGCTGTCGGTTTCGGGCTGCGTTTTTTCCTCCGGCTCCGATACCGCTTCCGGTGTCACAATTTGTGTGTCACCTGTAGTCTGCAC
The DNA here is from genome assembly GCA_051877795.1 of Acetatifactor sp. Taxonomy (GTDB): domain Bacteria; phylum Bacillota; class Clostridia; order Lachnospirales; family Lachnospiraceae; genus Acetatifactor. The sequence continues at coordinate 18,166 of JBJEJG010000040.1, read as the reverse complement.
ACTCTGTTCTCTGTCAGGCACAGTATTTTCCACACGGCTGGCCTGCTGCACCGGCTCTTCCGCTTCAGCCGCCATCGGCTGTTCCGGCAGTTCCTGAAGGATTTCGGCAAGCTGCCCCTCATCGAGATTCAGCTCTTCGCCCACATCCTGTACCACATCCTTCAACTGCTCCATCAGCGTTTGATAGGTATTATACAGTTCCTCATTGGTTACCAGTGCGTAGGAATCCTCCGCACCGCCGACCTTTAAAAGCAATTCTCCCAGCTGTCCGGGTTCCAGTACATCCAGAGGCTCCAGTTCAAGCTCTTCCATTGCGCCCTGAACTTCTTCCACACTCATATCAAAGGATTCTGCGACCTGCTGTATCAGTCCTGCCGCGGCTGTCTCCAGCACTGCCATGGCCTCCTCCAGCTGCTCCGGGGACCAATCCTCCACGGGTTCCTCTGCTATTTCTTCCGGCTGAGTTTCTCTCGTGCGAAGTCTGTGTTCTTCTCTGGCCTTCAGCGAATCTCCCGGCGTCTTTCTCACTGTTGTCTGCTTATCCTTTGCAGTATCATCAGGTTTCCCCTTTCCGGACTGATCGTTCCAAACCTTCTGAAAATCTCCCTGTGATACACCCTTGGCATTAACGCCCTGCGAAGCTGTCACGGTATTCATTACCAGACCCACATCTTTTACGGATGTTCCTGTCATCTCTATCCTCCTTTCTTCTGTAAATTTTAAAGGAATCATCCTCCGACATACTTCGGCGAAGGATAAATTCTCTCTTTTATTTTATCGGTCTGAAAAAGAAGATACTTAAGAGTCAGGGTCCATAATTTTCGTCAGTTTTCCCGCTATTGTAGGATCCATAACTCCCAGAATATTTCCCCTGTCCTCTGCATTCATGGTTTTTAATATTCTCGCCACCAGATTCAGGTCGTCCGTCATGGTTTCAAAGATGCCGGCTGCCTCCTTGGGCTTCATCTCTGAATATGCCTTGGCATAATCCTGTACCTGCTTGCTCTCCTCCAGCTGGATTACCACCTGTTTGTATAGATATTCCGCAGTGGCAGGCTCCATCTCCTCGTACCATTTTCTGTATTCCTCGGCTCCCGGTCCTTTTTCCGAGTAAACCACCTCGTCATAAAATTCCTTCTGGATTCTCTGGAACTCCACCTGCTTTTGCTCGAACTGCTGCAGGCGCTCCTTCTCTGCCTTCAAAGCTTCTATCTCTTCATCCTTTGCGCCGGACGCCGTCTGTACGCGCTCCAGCTCCAGTTCCAGCTGCTTGATGTAATCCACCGCATCCTGCAGGCTGGAGTAACCGCCATAGCTCTCCGGATCTGTAGTCTCCGTCAGCGACACGCCGGGCAGAATTTTATTCACCACCGGCACATCCTTCAGGATGGGTGCCAGCACGGAGCTGCCAAAGCCGCCGATATCCAGTTTTACAATGACGCAAATAACCGCAAGCCAGAGAATCACAATCAGCACCGTTGCGCCAAAGGTCACGAGTCCGTTGCTCTCTTCCTCTCCAAGGGCTTCCTCCTGCTTGGCAATTTCCTTTGCCCGGCGCTTCGCTTCCTTTTTCTGTTCCTTCTGGTCCTTTTTCAGCCGCTTTTTCTCTTCCAGTATTTTTTTCTTTTCCTCTTCTGCCGCCGCAGCTTCCGGAGTCAGTTCTTTTGCCATATTTCTCCTCGTTTCTGTCAGGTTTACACAGACACACCGTTTCTGTCTTCCGCTTTTCTGCGCTCCCCGTATGTATAGCTGGTGAGTTCGTCCACCGCCTTGCTCTCCTGCTTCTTCTCATCCTCCATAAACTGTTCAAACGCCTTTTCCTTCAGAGATTCATGGGTTTTACGTTCCATCATTATCTCCGTGAGCTTCTCCCTGGCCGCCTCCAGATTCCGCTCCGCTATTTTCACCCGTTCCTTCTGTTTTGCGATGAAGTCATCCATACAGAGAATTGCTGTCTTATTTTCCTCTATATCACGGAGCTTCAGGGTTCCCGAAAGAAGCTTCTCCGCCCTCTTCTCATATTCCCGCTTTCTGTCATACAGCGTCCGGAGCTGTTCCTCCTCTGCATCCAAAGCTGCCCGAGCCGCAGAAAAATCCTGTTTTGCCTGCGTTTCCAGCTTTAGTTTGATATTCAGTATGCTCTGCATGGAATATCGGAATCTTGCCATTATTTATCTCCTCATCCGTCCTGAAACAAATCCTTCAGCAATTTGACGCTTGTCTCAAAATCAAACTTTTCATCCACATCCTGACACAGGAATGCATTGACTGCATCAATCTTGCTGATTGCATAATCAATAGCCGGATTGCTTCCACTCTTATAGGCTCCGATATTGATTAAATCCTCAGCCTCATTATAGGTTGCCAGAACCGTTTTCAGCTTGCCGGCCATCTGCTTGTGCTCCCTGTCCGCAATCTGACTCATGCATCTCGATATACTCTGTAAAACATCAATAGCCGGATAATGATTTTTATGTCCCAGCTTTCTGTCCAGCATGATATGTCCGTCCAGAATGCTTCTGGCAGTATCCGTAATCGGCTCATTAAAGTCATCGCCATCCACAAGCACCGTATAAAGTCCCGTTATAGAACCTTCCGCCGCACAGCCCGCTCTTTCCAGCAGCTTCGGCATCTCCGAATACACGCTTGGCGGATAGCCACGGCTCACGGGCGGTTCCCCGCTGGCAAGACCGATTTCTCTCTGTGCCATGGAAAAACGGGTCAGGGAGTCCATCATCAGCAGGACATCCTTTCCCTGATCCCTGAAATATTCCGCAATTGCAGTTGCTGTCTTGGCCGCCTTATTTCTCTCAAGCGCCGGTCTGTCCGAGGTGGCAACCACCACGACAGACCTCCTCATGCCTTCTTCTCCCAAATCGCGCTCTATAAATTCACGCACCTCACGTCCGCGCTCGCCAATCAGGGCAATGACATTAATATCTGCCTTTGTATTTCTTGCAAACATACCCATCAGGGTAGATTTCCCCACACCGGATCCCGCAAAAATACCAATACGCTGCCCCTTGCCCACCGTAAGCATACCGTCAACAGCTTTCACGCCGAGGGGCAGTACCGTGTCGATAATCTTTCTTGTCATAGGGTCGGGAGCCGGTGCCTCCACGGGATAAGGTACACCGTCAATCACTTCCCCGTCCAGCGGTCTCCCCAGCCCGTCCAATGTCTTTCCGAGCAGTCCGTTCCCCACCACAACCCTCAGGGGATGGCCCGTATTCTCCACCATACACCCAAGTCCGATGCCATCCACGGCATCATAGGGCATCAGCAGTGTTTTCTTATCCTTAAAGCCCACCACCTCAGCCATAACCGGCACAGTCTTCCCCTCTGCGTTGGGAATAATCTGACAGAGGTCGCCCAGCTTCGCATCCGGGCCGGCAGATTCAATCGTAAGCCCGACCACGTTTATCACCCTGCCAAGCTTGCGGAAAAAGGTCTGTTCCGACACCTTTTTATATTTATCCAAATCCACAGATAGCATCTGCAAGATTTATTCCTCCTTCGACCAGGACAACAGCAGCAACTTCTGCCGCAATTCCGACAACTGCGTTCCGAGTCCGCAGTCAAAAATGCCGCCGTCCGTCTCAATGATGCAGTCATTCTCCCCAAGTGCCAGATCCTCCACAACATCCACTCTGCTGCTTCCTGCCACCACACCTGCCAGAAGCTGCTTTTTCTGCATGCTGACGTAGGGATAATCCTCCTGAGATACATGTATGATAAATTCCTGACCTCCCTCGGTTTTTCGCAGGGTTGTGGATATCAGATGCGTCAGTATCTCTCTATAAGATCCAAGCTCCACATGAAAAATATGCTCATAAACAGCCGTAATGGTATCTACGAGCTGTGGCTCCATATCCTGAAGCTGCGCCTCCACAGCCGCCTCCAGCTGCTTTTCCTTCTCTGCATACTCCCGCCTGACAGCCTGCGCCTCTGCCTCTGCCTCCCGATGGCCCTCCTGATAGCCCTGCTGCTTTGCCTCTCCGAGAATTCTGTTCTTCTCCACCTCGGCCTCCGTCTGGGCATTCTTCAGCATCTGCATAACCTGCGCCTGGGCTTCCGCTACTATGCCGGCAGCCTCTTCTCTGGCCTGTTCCAAAATTTTCGAGGCATCTTCATTCGCTTTAATGATATTTCCGCTTGAAACAATTTCTCCGTTTTCATCCTTCAGAAGTTCCTGAACTTCTTGCGCATTCAGTCCTGACACGAAGCCATCGTCGGCCGTCTGCTTCATTTTCTCGGCAAGTTCGTCCATACGTTTTTGCACCAGACTGTTCGTGTCAATGACCCTCTTGTCCTCCGTGTCAACAACAGCAAACATTTGCTTGATAAGCAGATTCCTAGACAACGATCTCGTCACCTCCGCCTCTGGAAATTACAATCTCTCCGGAATCCTCCAGCTTTCTGATAATATTTACAATCTTCTGCTGCGCCTCTTCCACATCCTTCATACGCACAGGCCCCATAAATTCCATATCCTCCTGAATCATGACAGCCAGACGCTTGGACAGATTGTTGAAGATTGCCGTCTTCACCTGCTCGTTTGCCGACTTCAGAGCGATACCCAGATCATTGTTGTCCACATCACGCAGCACACGCTGAATTGCCCTGTCGTCCAGCAGCAGAATATCTTCGAACACAAACATCTTCTTTCTGATTTCGTCCGCCAGCTCCGGCTCCTCGATTTCCAGAGTTTCCATAATGTGACGCTCTGTTCCTCTGTCCACGGTATTCAAAATTTCCACAACCGCATCTACGCCGCCAATGATGGTATAGTCCTGATTCACAAGGCTTGCCAGCTTGGACTCCAACACCTTTTCCACTTCCTTGATGACATCCGGACTGGTCCGGTCCATGACTGCGATACGTCTCGCAACATCCGCCTGTCTCTCAGGAGGCAGTGCGGAGATAATCATGGCGGCCTGTCCCGGCGCAAGGTAGGACAAAATCAGCGCTATTGTCTGAGGATGCTCGTCCTGAATAAAGTTGATAAGCTGGGACGCATCCGTCTTCCGCACAAACTCGAAGGGCTTTACCTGGAGGGATGCTGTCAGCTTGCCGATGACATCCATCGCCTTCTCGCTTCCCAACGCCTTCTCCAACAAGTCCTTCGCATAGGTGATACCGCCCTCCGCAATATACTGCTGCGCAAGACACAATTCGTAAAATTCGTTGACAACCTCCTCCTTAACCTGAGGCGTCACGCTTCTTGTATTTGCAATCTCAAGAGTCAGCTCCTCAATTTCTTCTTCCTTCAGATGCTTAAAGATTCCTGCCGACCTCTCCGGTCCCAGGGCAATAAGAAGAATTGCTGCTTTCTGCAGTCCCTTGATTCCATCATCTTTTGCACCCATCTTAGGCATAATATTTTCTCTCCCGTCTCTTTTCTTTGGCCGTTATCCCCAATCATCATTCAGCCAGTTTCTGAGCAGATTTGCCGCAGCCTCAGGATTCTCATCCACAAACTTCTCTACCATCTTTCTCGTCTCCGACTTTGTCTCTACGTCAATATCCTCCAGGACTGTCTCAGGCGTAGACTGAAGCATGCTTTCCACGGAAAGCTCTTCCTCCTCCGGTTCCGCCTTCTTGGAACGCATGCTGCGCAGCACGACGAACCCAAGCAGCGCCAGAATCAAAACAATCATCACAACGCTTACGATATCTGTCGCGCTTGCCTGAAAGCCTTCCTTGTCGTAGAAAATGGGGGACTCATAGGCGATAATGGAAATTTGGTCCTGGGAAATACCGGTAGCCATTGCCGCCATCCGATAATACTCCTCATCCACCTCCTGCCTGATATCCGCTCCGTTTGCATCCTTGAACTCTTCCCAGCTGCTGCCGTCCAAGAGTCCCTGTCTCTCCACATTCTCTTCATAGTACTCACGATATGTAATCATGGCAATCGCCATGGAAGATTTTTCGTAGTTGATACCGCCCGCCGGAGTTATCTTATAATTGCTGGATTCATTTGGCAGATATTTCCTTGAGATTTCCGACTGCGAGGATTCACTGCTGCTGTAATCAGGATTCACATAGCCGGTGAGATTATTTCCGTCGTTGTTGTCCGTACCCGGAACGCCCTCCACTCCATTGGTACTTTCCGACTCGAATATATCCTCTTCAGCCAGCATGCCCTCTGTTCGGTCAGCGTTTGCATAGTATTCCTTGACCGTCTCTTCATAATTGGAATAATCCATGTCAAGGTAGCTTGTTACCTCAATCAGGTTATACTGCTTCGTCCCGTACAGAACCTTCTTCACCTGGTTTGCCACCATGGACTCCGCCTGATTTTTCAGCTCCTGCATGGAGCTGGCAATTCCTGCAGTAGAGTAATCATCTCCGCCCACAAAAAGAGCATTGCCGTCCGAATCCAGAATTGTAATATTTGCCGTGGTAGCATTGCCCAGAGAGGTTGCTACCGCCTTTGCCACATAGGTTGCATTCGCTGAGGAGAAAACGCCGTCCAGTTCCAGCGTAATAAATGCGGAGGACTCCTCCTGCTGTGCAGCCAGAGTGCCGTTCTGAGGCGGAATATTCAAAATGACGGTGGCATTCTTTACCGGAGACATGGTCTCAATCATCTTTTCCAGTTCCGCCTGCCGGAGCATTCGCCACTGTTTTTCCTTATCGGAACTCGTGGTAGACATACTGTCGTTCACAAAGTCAGAATACTTCGGCATGCCCTCGGACACAATACCGGACGCACCCAGAGCAAGGTTCGCCTGATAGAGCTGGCTGGTCTCAACCTCTATCGTCAGCGCGTCCGCCGACTCCCTGTGATTGATGCCCTCTGCCTCCAGGATATCCACAACCTCTGCGGACTCCGCCGTACTGCTGTATGTACCTATTTTTGTATACTGCGGTTTAGATATGACATAAACCAGAATAACAAAAGTAAAAACCACAATTGCCGCAATGGCAATAATGATTGTTTTTTGTTTTGAAGTAAATTTATTCCACCACTCCAAAATTTTAGCGGGTATTTCTTTCAGCTTGTCAGCCATGGTGCTTCTCCCTTGATTCTATAGTTTCGGATGCCTTTTAAATCTGAATCTGCATAATTTCCTTATAAGCATCCAGCAGCTTGTCACGGATGGCTACCGTATACTGCAGCGCTGTAGAAGCCTTTTGCAGCGCAATTGTCAAATCATGGGTATTGTCCGTCTCACCCAGCGCAAACTTAATCTCTTCGTTCTCCGCGTCGGACAGATAACTGTTTGTTGTCTTGATATTGTCGATGGCAGTGTTTAAAAACGCATCGAACAGCGTTCCGTCCGCCTTTTTACTCTTCTCTGCCAGAGTACCTGTCAGAGTGCCGACAGAAGAAACCCCGTCTATCTTCTGCAGACCTGCTATTGCTGATAAATCCATTTATACTCCTCCTTTGCCTCCCGCATTTAGCCGTTCAGTTCCAGTCCCTGAAGCGCCATGGACTTACTTGCGTTGAAGGCGGTTGCATTTGCCTCATATGCCCGGCTGGCATCAATCATGTTTGTCATTTCCGTGATAATATTTACATTGGGATAGGTCACATAACCGTTCTCGTCCGCATCGGGATGGGAAGGGTCATACACCATATTCATCTCGGTACCGTAGTCCTCATAGACACCGCTGACCTTAACCCCCTGTCCGCTGTAGCCGTGACTGTAAGCAGCCTCGCCCAGCACCCTGCTAAAGGAAGTCTGTCCTCCTTTTTCAGCAAAAGTAACTACCTTTCTTCGGTAGGGCGTACCGTCTTCGGTTCTCGTCGTGTTGGCATTCGCCACGTTCTCGGAAATGATATCCATACGGTATCTCTGTGCCGTCAGACCGGACGCATTTATATTAAATGCAGAAAACATGCTCATAATTTATCCTCCTTTTACTTCATAACCGTCTGCAGATTTGTAAACTCCTGCTGAATGCTGGTAAGCAATCCCTGATATTTCAACTGGTTTTCTGCCAGCATAACGTTTTCATTCTCCACATCCACGTTGTTTCCATCCAGACGGTAAGAGTAGTTCGCGTAATCTGTATATGTCCTCACGGATAGATTCTTGGTTTTCGCTGCAGCCACCTTGGAGTCCATGGACTGATACCGGCTGCTCCCCAGAGCCTTTTGAAGCACAGATTCAAAGGCCACATCCTGTCTCTTGTAGCCGGGAGTATCCACGTTAGCAATATTGTTGGAGATTGCCTCATTGCGAAGCCAGCTGGCATCGGCAGCCTTGTCCAGAATTCTTACATAATCAAATACATTGGTCTGAATCATTCTCTTCTCCTTTCAGCGGAAACGAACAAAGCGCATATTACACGCACTCTATTCTATTATAAATTATTTCCCCAAAAAAACAACAAATTTTGCGCCATTTCTTTTAAAAAACAAAAAGGGACCTATTGAAAATTCAATAAATCCCTTTATCTGTCGGCTTTCGCCGTTTCAATCCATTTCTGTATTCTGTTAGAAAAAGCTTTCCTCTATCTGTGCTGATTCTGTCTTTTCAATTCTTCAATTTCATCGAAAACCACATCGTTCAGCACCTTGATATAGGTTCCTTTCATACCGGAGGAACGCGATTCAATGACGCCAGCGCTCTCAAACTTTCTCAGGGCATTGACAATGACAGACCGGGTGATTCCGACTCTGTCAGCAATCTTACTGGCAACCAGAATACCCTCCATTCCGTTCAGTTCGTCAAAAATGTGAGTGATAGCTTCCATCTCAGAGAAGGAAAGAGTACTGATGGCCGATTTTACTACCGCCACCTTTCTGCTTTCCTCTGCGCTCTCCTCATTCACAGCACGCAACATCTCCAGCCCCACTACCGTGGTTCCGTACTCGCACAGAATAATGTCATCGATGTCGTACTGTTCATCGCATTTATAAATAAACAGCGTACCAAGGCGTTCCCCGGCAATCTCGATAGGAGTAATAATTGCCTGAAACTTTTTTATATCGGTACTTTCAAAGCCCAGGGTTTCCAAGTTTACGTTCTCCTTGGTGGAGAGCACTCCCAAAAGCCTCTCATTGAGCATGGGATCTATAAAACCGCCGACATTTTCCTCAAGCAGTTCTGTAATCGACTCAATTCCTTCGGCCTTTCCAACACCCAATACTTTCCCCTTGCGGCTGATAACCAGAATATTGGAGTTCAGGATTTCACGCATCACTTTGCAGATATCATTAAACACCACTTTACTGGAATTATTGTTGTGCAATAGCTTTCCTATTTTTCTGGTCTTATCTAACAGCTGTACACTACTCATATACATTCCTCCGCTTTGCTGCCAACGTATATAAAGATACAACTGTAGTTTAGCACAACCGAAGTCAGATTACAATGTGTAAATTACGAATTTATTTGTTTTTTTCATGATTTATGTGACAATTCAGACAACACATTGTATCCGCACTGTTCGTTGGCACATACCAGCTTATTTCCCTTTATCAGCAGAGGTTTCCCGCACTTCGGACAATTCTGTCCCGATGGCTTCTGCCATACCATGAAGTCACAGTTCGGATTATCAATACAGCCGTAGTATTTTCTGCCCTTCTTCGTTTTTTTCAGGACAATATCCTTGCCGCAATTTGGACAGCTCACTCCGATTTTTTCGAAATAAGGCTTTGTGTTACGACATTCAGGGAAACCGGGGCACGCCAGAAACCTTCCGTGAGGGCCGTATTTGATAACCATCTGCCTGCCGCAAAGCTCGCAGACCTCGTCACTGACCTCATCTGCAATCTTCACCTGCTCCAGTTCCTTTTCCGCCTGCTTTACCGCCTCGTCAAGATCCGGATAGAAGTTGGAAATAATGGTCTTCCATTTTACGTTCCCCTCTTCTACGCCATCCAACAGGGCCTCCATATTTGCAGTAAAGTTTACGTCTACAATGGTAGGAAAAGCCTCCTTCATCATATTGTTTACTACCTCTCCCAGCTCTGTAACGTAAAGATTCTTATTCTCCTTCGCGATATACCGTCTCGCCAGAATCGTGGTAATGGTTGGCGCATAGGTGCTGGGACGTCCTATGCCAAGCTCCTCCAGGGCTCTGACCAGAGATGCTTCGGTATAATGTGCCGGAGGCTGGGTAAAATGCTGTCTGGGGTCAAAGGAGACAAAGGACAGCACACTGTCACTGTTCAGTTCACCTGTCAGCGTATTCTCTTCCTCCCTGTCATCCTCAGAGGTGTATACGCTCATAAATCCGTCAAACCTGCAGCTGGATGCAGACAGCGTAAAAATCTGCTCCTTTGCCTGAATTTTCACGGATGTTGTCTCATATCTTGCAGCGCTCATGCGGCTTGCAACAAAACGTTTCCAAATCAACTGATACAATCTAAACAAATCTCTGGGCAGTTCATCCTTCATTTCCAGAGGAATTCTGTTTAAATCTGTAGGCCGGATTGCCTCATGCGCATCCTGTATTTTCTGTGCATTCTTTTTCTCGGCTGTCATCGCGGCAAGATATTCCTCTCCATAATGAGAGCCAATAAACTCAGCCGCCATACTTTCCGCTTCCTCGGAAACACGAGTGGAGTCAGTACGCAGATAGGTAATCAGTCCGACGGTGCCCTCTCCCTTGATGTCAACACCCTCATAGAGCTGCTGCGCCAGACGCATCGTCTTCTGCGTAGAGAAATTCAGCACCTTGCTGGCCTCCTGCTGGAGAGTGGAGGTAGTGAACGGGAAAGGCGGTTTCTTCATTCTCTCGCCCTTTTTCACCTCGGTAACCTTATAGTCTGCAGCCTTCAGGGAATCCATGATGCTTTTTGCCTGCGCTTCATCCGCAATGGCCTGCTTTCCGTCCACGGTACCATAGTACTTTGCACAGATTGGCTTTTTCTCACCCTTTACATTCAGATTGACATCCAGAGTCCAGTATTCCTCGGGAACAAAAGCATTGATTTCATCTTCTCTGTCGCAGATGATACGCAGTGCCACCGACTGCACGCGGCCTGCGCTTAAGCCCCTCTTAATCTTGGCCCACAAAAGCGGAGAAATACGGTAGCCCACCATTCTGTCCAGAGCACGCCTCGCCTGCTGGGCATCCACCAGATTCATATTGATTTCTCTTGCGTTTTTCAGGGATTCCTTCACTGCATTTTTGGTAATTTCATTAAAGGTAATTCGATAAACCTTTTTATCTTCCAGTTTCAGTGCATGGTACAGATGCCATGAGATTGCCTCTCCCTCCCGGTCAGGGTCGGTTGCAAGATATATTTTTTCCGCTTTCTTTACCTCCTTGCGCAGATTTGCAAGGATATCCCCCTTTCCCCGGATAGTGATATATTTGGGTTCATAGTCATGTTCCACATCAATTCCGAGGCTGCTTTTCGGCAGGTCACGTACATGCCCGTTGCTGGCCGCCACCTCATAATTACTCCCCAGAAACTTTTTGATGGTCTTTACTTTTGCCGGTGATTCCACGATTACCAGATATTTTGCCATTGTCTGCTCCCCTTTACTCCCAAGTTTCTTCTATATATAATAATGTTCCCTCAAAATGTAATCGTGAACCACTATACACCAAAAACAAAAGGGGCGCAAGTTTTTTTTATAACAGCGAGCCATTCCCGCAAAAATAAAAATGCCGCAAACCATATGGTTTCCGACATCCTTGGGTTGGGCTATTCTATTGAATAGAGCAGCTGATAGGGGAATCGAACCCCTGTTTCCGCCGTGAGAGGGCGGCGTCTTAACCGCTTGACCAATCAGCCATTCTGCAAGTACCGTAACCGCGGTACTTGCTTATAATAATACATCCTGTAATAAATTGCAAGCACTTTTTTTATTTTTTCAAAGTTTTTTTATTTTTTTTGCAAAATTAGTGAAATTAGCACAGTTTCTTCTAATATATGCACCTTTTTATTTAAAGCCAACTGTTCAACAAAGGAGGTTGCACATTTTTACCCTGGATTCACAATCACTAACCGGTGACCACCCTACATTTTAAATATTTTCTGCACCGCAGCAACATCCAATAGATTAACCGTCTCAAACTGTCCTTTATAAAAGGCTCCCCAATTGTTAAAAGCGCAAGGCAAATCCTTGGCTTTTTGCAAACTGTCTACCCGAATCAGGTTGACGGGAAACTCACTTTCTTCACAATACTTTCTTATCTCTTCTATTTTCTGATAGATATAAGGGCACTGCATATCATAATAAATTGTCAGCTCCTGTTCTGCAATGCTCTCCCTTTTTGCATTCTCAGCAAACTTTGGGGTTGTGCCATCGAAAGAAAGCGCAAGCAATTCGTATCCGCTCTCCGTAGTGTCAACCACTTCAAATCCGTACTTTTGGGCAAATGCCTGATTGGAAAGCCAGTTTTTTTGCTTTTTTGCCCCAAGCATACAGATACCGGATTTTCCCTTTGCTTTTGCGTCTGCAATACAGTACTCCATCAGACTCCTGCCATAACCTTTTCCTTTGAACTCACCAGAAACCCAAAGGCAATAGATATAATAAAAATTGTCTCCCGTGACCGGCACCCAGGCCGTCTCCACCGGAGCATATTCTATGAAACAGCAGCCCTTGGCATTCAATTTTCGAAACACGTGCCCTTCCTGCAAGCGTTCCGAAAGCCATTGCCGTTTGGCTTCTACCCCGGGATGCGGTTTCTTGCTGCGGATGATACAGCACAAATGCTCGCCGGCAATATTCTCAGTGGTTAAATTTATGAACTCTGGTTCCATGCTTTTCTTCTCCATTCTGACATAGACTTCATCTTCTAAGTAAAGCCCTCACTCTGCCGGCAAATATCCAATCCCACGTTTTATCAATGTTCACGCGTTTTAGGGGCAGAAGATACTTCTCAACTTACAGAATACATTCCAACTGGCAATCACACGGCTCTTCTTCCACATGTCTCCGGTTATAAACCTCTGCCTCCACACATCCCATAGCCCTATAAAATGCCTGACTCTCTACTGCCGAATGTGATGATATGTACAGTTTTTTTGCTCCTTTTTCCCTCGCCCACTCTTTTGCGGCAAGAAAAAGTACTTTTCCGATTCCCTGCCCCCTCATATCCTCTGATACATGGATACTGGATAAATCAAGATACTTTTGTTCCCCTCCAAATAATATTGGCTCTACCGAAACAAAACCCTTCAATTTATCATCCGAAAAGGCTCCATACACAAAGCCACCGGTACGAATCGTGTTTTTCAGACAGGAAACCAGTGTTTCATAGTTTTCCTCCGACCAGTCATCTATGAATGGTACGTCCTTAATCTTCCACTCTCCGTCTTCCTTCCGCCAGCATTTTGTAACCACCTGATGACGGATAAAGTATGAAAATAATTCTCTGCTTAATTCATCCGCACTCAATTTTCTGTATTGAATCATAATCATGCAATCTCCCATTATACCACCTAACATTGCGCTTAAATTCTTAAAGAGGACATACAAAATTATCCTTGAAGTCCGTTTGCTTGTCTAATCATATCTTCAACAACAATATCATAGATTTCTCCAATCGTATTGCAATACTCTAACACCTTCCATGGTTCATTTGTATGAAAGTGAATCTTTATCAAGTCTTCATCTCCAGCAGCAATCAAGCTGTTTCCCTCAAAATGCTCTGTAATATAATCTGATATTTCATCCTCATCCAAATCCCTGTCTCTTCTGTCAATGAGCAACTGTGTATCATAACGATACGCAAACTGGTCATCCTCTGCATCAATTGAATGAATTCCCATCTTTATAATCCTCCGTCTTTTATTCATACTCTTCCTTAAGAATCCATAGAAAATCAGTATTTATCAACTCCACAAATTCAAGCTTTCCAATATCTACAAATTGGGGAGCAAATTCTTTTTCCAGTCGTAACAACAAAATATTTTCTATTATGGGTACAGGTACCTGTTTTTCTCTACTATACCCATATCAGCGCAATAAACAGGATGGGGGTGGCTGTTTTGCCAATTCTTCCGGCCCACTCAATTCTTAGTTACAGGTTCCTCCCGAGTTGATGCTTTTGTCTATTTCTTATGCCTCTGATAGAATTCTTTTAAATCAGCTTTTACTTCATCTGACAGCATTGTTTTCTTGACACCCTGAATAGCGCCTTCAAGCGCCATCAATCGATTGATACAGGCAGATTCATCCATCTCCTGTATCTTGAGCCACGCTGCTTTTGCACCGACCCTCTTCAGTTCATCAACCGAGCTGATTCCCACTTGAATAAGCTGTTCTTCAACTGTTTTTCCTATGTTAGGAAGTTTTGATAATTCTCCCATACAAAATCTCTCCCTTATGTAGTTATAGCAAAAAACTTAGAGTTTCCTATGATTTTATTTCTTTCAGAAGATATTCTCTCAATCTCTCCAGGTCTTTTTCAGGTAACTCGTGGGATTCGTTTTCGAACCATATTTTCATGGCATTTTCCGGCAGATATCTCAAATCCTCCGGTACGTTCTCAATCATCCACAAGCCGCCGTCATATTTGGATAAAATTCTCCTCTCTTTTTTAAAAGACAGGATTCTTCCCAAAATCAAAGCATTACTGGCAAAGTACCTTTCATTATAAGCATGAAAATCGTAATCATCAATATCTGCACTGATTGCAGACCAAAAATCTTCATCAGATACATCTGCAAAAACATCCTGTATCTCTCTTCCATACAGAACAACACCACGCTGCTTTATCAGCTTGATATAACTGGTTACATCCGCATCGGGAAACTCCCGATCAACTACATATACTTCGGCATCAGGATTTTTGAACCTATCCAAATACCGTTCCGTCCAGAAATCACTATAATGAAAAACACAGTTTCCGGGTGTTTTCCATGCCAGTGCATCCGAAAGCTTTATCGCAGACATCTCAAGCGGACATGGCAAACGGTCAATTGAAATGATGTCCTTTGCAATGGCAAGTTTCTCCGAAACCTCAAGTGAATCCTTTACCACCACCAATATATCGATATCTCCCGAATCGGGATTGAAAGCATTCAGCACGATGGAGCCGTGCAAATATATCCCAATCAAATCTTCTTTTAGGTGTTGCTTCCAAATATCCACAGTTTTACTTATCTGCCCGGCAATGTCTTCCGGCAAATCGTGATATCCTAATAACTTCTTCATCTTTCACCCCCCTGTAAACATACTTGAATTAACGTTGCACTGACCTCTAAATCCCTTTCCTGAAACACGAAATATGACTATCCGGGCAATCACCAGAAGCGGACCTGCCAATGATGCAAGCCCTACAATCATAAATACTTCTCTCCTTCCCAAACTCATGTTTCAAACCGTCTCATCCTTACAGTTCCTTCGCCATAAACATAACATGCTCACAGTTCACAAATCCATTTTTTTCATAGAACTTTGGGGCAGGAGCAAATTTGTTTGTGGATAAGGTAATCCCGGCGAGCTGCTTTTCCTTTATGTATTTTTCCACTTCTTGCAAAAGAGCCGTACCAATTCCGTTTCCCTGCTTCTTGGGTGTAACAAACATCTCCTCGATGAAAACCTCGCTATTATTCCACCAGATTTTCTCGTGCGCAAAAAGGCCGGCTATAACTGAGGAATCCTCTTCCGCTACATACCCTATAAATTTTTTATGTTCAAAAAAATCTCCGAGATACTCCTCCGCCGATTCCTTAGTCCATCGGCACATCCAAAGTTCATTGTTATAAACGTTACACAAAATTTCCGCACATGCAGCAATATCCTTTTCCTGTAATTCTCTGATTATCATAGATAAACTCTCCTCTCAATATGTCACTGTACTGATTTCTACAGGCTGTGCCTCCGCAGTGAAAATCATTCCAATCACTTCTGTTCTTACTGCTATCGCACCAGGAAAATAAATAGCACCCCCCTGTCTTACGTCATTTTTTGCTCAGTAAAGAAACTGCATCCTCCATCGTAATGCAATCTGCAAATCGTTTGGGCCACATCATTTCGTTATAATATTTGTACGTTGTCTCTTTATCCATGTAATCATTGTCAAACGTAGAATTCGTTCCCTCCGGAATAATAACCCGATATCCTCTTTCAAAGGCTGACTTGATTGTTGCATCAATACAGAAGTTAGTCTGCAGCCCGACAATCATTAATGTGTTTTCCTTCTTTTCCTCCAGATAACTGACAAGTTCCTTATTTCCAAAGCAGCTGTTGATATCTTTGATATATCTTTTTTCACCCTTTGCCGGTATTACCTGCTCCGCGATTTCAAAATCCTCATCTCCCACCGAAAAGCCGGTTCCGGGGCCGTCATCATGTTGTACATAAATGACTTCCACGTTATTTTTTCTGGCTGTTTCAATGATTTTTCTTGTGTTATTGATAAACTCAGAATAATGATAGAGCCTTTCATCGGTTATTCCCTTTTGAATATCTATTACCAATACAATCATCACGATATCTCCTCAGTTTCATTTTGGTTTAGATATAGCATCTTTCTGCCCTTCAGGCAAAAGCATCCCTCGCCCTAAAGGGTTCGGTCAATATTTGGCTAAAATGTGAAAAACCGTTAATCGAAGTTTCTTACCCGATTCCGTTGTAACATCGTTTACACTACCCTTTTCATTTTTTAATTTATTCACAAGATGAACAGATGCAGTATTTCTCTCATCGGCTTCATATATGTAATAAGAGCGGGGATAATGCCTGTTAAGAAAATCAATGAGTCCGCACAATGCTTCATATCCGTAACCGGCTCCATGAGAATCCTTCTTTATCCACAACCCCACCTCAATATCGTCTTCTTTCAGCCCAAACGCCTCCATACTTCCCACAAACTTTTCATCCTTATCAAGCAGCATCAGTTCCAGCATATTGCCCTGATTCATTTCATCTATAAAGTAGCCCAGAAGTTCCTTCGCCTCCTCCAAAGAGGAAAAAGCATCCGGATACTGATACTCACAGATTTCATCGGTAAATTCCCTGTAATAATCGTCAACATAGTCAAATGATGCCTTAATCACCTTCAAACTTCTTGTTTCAAACATAATCGTTTGGTATTCCTTTCTTCACGAATTTCTTGTTTATAGGCTTTTCCAGCCCATACAGATAACATGCGGCAAACTTCTGTATTCCTGTGCAAATTAGGATTTTTAATCCTGCTCTAATTCTCTTTTTTTCCAACTAACAAATCCATACATATCGTCAAAAAAGAAAATAGAAAAATTAACCACCACCGGAATATAGATAGGATTTTCCCTTGAAGCTAAAATCCAAAGTATAATTAACACAATGTCATTTGAGGCATATCCCAATGCATAATACGATGACCGAAGCATCGTGAGCGATGCCGCAAGAAAACTTGTTGTAATTGAAATTGTACTAAATATAATATTAGGTGTATTCAATACCCGTAAAACAAAATAAAATCCGCCTGTAACAACACAGCAAAAAAAGGAAAGTGCTGCTATATGCTTCCAATTTAATTTTTGAATCGCTACTTCATTCTTATTTTCTTTAGATGGATTCTTAATCCATGTAATCGTTGACCATATAGCCATAGGCATAGTCATTCCTAAATAGGTAATCATTTCTCCCCAATATCGAAAGCGCCAGGAAATAATACCATAAAGGATACTAAATACAATCATTAGAATCTGTGCCCATACGTTACCTTTTGCTGCAAAAATCAAAGAGGTAACACCAACTAATGCTGCCAAAAGTGTCAATAAATCTAAATCATCTGATACTAAATTGGAAACGGCAACAATAAGCAATGAGCCTACCCAAATAGCCCATTCTTTTTTAGATAAACTTAGAATCGGATTATTCATTTTCATTCTCCTTAAATTGATAAATTTTTTATTAGATTTAAAGAGCATTTCCGGGGTCTAATATTGGTATCATCCGATTATTTAAAATCATTTTCAGCCTCTTTCACAAATTCAAGGTTTCCAATATCTACAAATTGTCGAGTTCTTTGAGATCTATTAATGGCACTTTCTGACTATCCACAAGCCATTCCGTTTTTACGGTTACAATATGTTTTCGCCGGTATGTAACCGTAGCCAGATTATTTTGTCAAAGGGTATCGTAAGCAATTCCTGGCTTCTGTACCCTCGCTTTGTTTTTTCGAAGGGTATGGAGCGCAATTTTTTTCTTCTATACCCTCACTCCAATTTCCCGAAGGGTATGGAGCGCAATTTTTTTCTTCTATACCCTCAATCCAATTTTCCGAAGGGTATGGAGCGCAATTT
>JBJEJG010000039.1:0-3985 GCA_051877795.1 Acetatifactor sp. | reverse complement strand
AAACCATTACCGGAAAACTTCCACAGTTGCTATCAGCGGTGGAAACAGGGGGATATTACCGGAACAGCGGCAGCAAGGGAATGCGGAATGCCGCTGTCCACCTTCCGTTACCGGGCAGAGGTTTACGAAAAAGCCAAGTTGTTGTAACTTGGCTTTTTTACAGGAATGTGTACTTTTCTGTAAATCGACACACTTCTCCATAATATTAAAATTATACATCTGTTTCGTTGGCTTTTCAACTTTTTCTCTGTAAAAATTTGATGTTTCACAGAGAAAAAACGCGCAAAATAAGGCTAACAAAAAAGTACACTTTTCAAAAAGGAGAATACGGAGATGGAAGAAAAACTTTCAATACTGATACAAAAGCCAATACAAACGCCGAATCAGAATCTTTATCAATTTCTGATGAATCGCTCTCGATTTAATGCCTGTAATGTTATCTGTAGATGCCATAGCATGGAACTGTCCTACAAGGAGTTACCGACGGAAACAGAAAAATATGCAAAGACATTTGCGGGAATTGGCGTGAAAAATGGGGATATTGTTCCCATTTGCACAGAACCGTCCATTGAGGCTGTTATCATTTTCTTTGCGTTGAATCGTCTCGGTGCAGTTTCTACATTCTTAAACAGCACAGCAAGCGAAGACGAGATCGTTCACTATTCCAACTTGTATAATGCCCGACTGCTTTTGCTGTCAGTGCAATCTGCGCAGCGACTTAATCAAGAAAAACTGCAGGAGCAGAGCGGTGTTCAAAATATCTTCATTATCTCCTCTGAACAGAACAAACGATCTCATGACGATTCTTTGCTTTCTGAATTGAATACAAAATATGCTGGAACCAGAGTTGAACTGGATGTGTGCGGAAAAGACGTTCCTGCACATATTTCTTACACCAGCGGTACTACGGGACTGCCAAAAGCAATTCTGTTATCGAATGAAAATATCATGGCGGAAATGATCGCACTTCTGAAAGTCACAAAGATGCAATTGGGACCTAAAGGCAATCTTATGCAAGTAGTTCCATTTAACTATCCGTATGGCTTTATCATTTCTACATTGCTGCCAATTTTTGCGGGTAAAACAGCTGCTTTGTCTCCAAAGCTCACTCTTAAAAACATTGGTGAATATCTGGAAAAATATAAGCCTCGCTACATCAACGGAATTCCGTCTTTTTACAAGGCAATGGTTGCAGATTCTACTATTCAGAGCATGGATCTTTCTTTCATCAGTTATCCTGTTACAGGAGGAGATACGCTGGACAATAAGATGGAACGTGAGATAAATAAGTTTCTGAAAACGCACGGAAGTAAGGGAAAAATATCTAACGGATGCGGAAACGGAGAAGGATGCGGAAGTTTGTTGAATCCGGCTTCAGTTGTACATAAGTATGTAACTGGTAGTTGCGGCAGACCAATTCCGGGGCTTAGCGTAAAATTGATCGATGATGAAACAGGAATTCCTGTGGTGGTTGGAAAAAGCGGGCGCTTCTGTTTTTCCGGAACCAACGTCATGATGAAATATTACAACGATGCAAATGCTACTGACAAAGCGTTACATTATGATGAAGAAGGCCGGAAATGGTTTTATACTGACACTTTTATGCATATGGATGAAAAATATTGGATGTTTATGGACGGACGAGAGCGCCGGTTCTTCATTACCTTTGATGAAATGGGTTCTCCTTACAAAGTGTACTGTGACTACGTCCAAAAGGTAATTGCAGAGTCTATGCTGGAAATCACGGATTGCGCCGTGGTTCAGAGAGAAGACGAAACAAGAAGCTTTGTTCCGATTGCTTTTGTTTGCCTACAAAAACAGGAAAAATGGAATGACCAGTTTATACTTGATTTGCAGAAGCAATGCCAGAAGAAGCTTCAGAACTGTGCCGTCCCGGTGGAGTTCATCCAGATTAAGGAACTGCCCCTGACAGTTGCAGGCAAAGTTGACTACCGCGCTTTAGAGCGTGAAGCACAGAAATAAATTGAGCGCTGACATTCTATGGAACAGAAAATTGGGCTTACGAGGGGGTGGCATGATATGAGCCTATCTTTCATCCGCAGGCTGACCATGCCGCTGCCGGAACTGGAAACGTATTATTGTGAACGCAGAAAAGAAAGGTTTGCGCAGGGCAAAAGGTTAAAGAATATCCAGCTTAGAGAAGCATTCTATCCGCTGTTTGCTGTCGTTCTCAAGCTGGACAGGCTGTTTCGAAAGCAGAAAGTCACCGTTATTGGCAACCGGAAAAAGTCTAAAGAACAAGTGATTTTTGCCTGTACCCACACCTGGGAAAATGACTTGGAAAACATTTATGAGGTGTTGGGTCGGGGCTGCTGGTGGTTTGTTGGCGATCCTTGTGTCTTATATAAGGATATTTCCGGGCTTCTGGTGTACCTGAACGGCAGCATCTTTCTGGAAACCGATGACAAGGAAGACCGCCACATCGCCTTTCTTCACTCTGTCGAGTTGCTGAAAGGCGGCGGCTCCCTGATGATTTTTCCGGAGGGCGCCCGAAATGGCAGCGAGAACCTGCCCGTGATGCCCCTGTTCTCGGGTACTGCGAAAATGGCGATAGAAAGCAATGTCAAAATCGTCCCCATTGCCATTGAACAATTTGAGAAACGTTTTGTCATCAACTTCGGCAACGAACTTTTCCCAAAAGATTTTGATGACAATACTTCCCTGACACAGCGGCTCCGGGATGATCTGGCAACGCTGAAATGGGAGATCTGGGAACAGGAAGGGATTCAGTCCAGGAAAGATATTCCGGCGGATTACAGTGAGCAGTTTATCCGGCAGTTTGCCCAGCGGATTTATCCCTATGATACGCTGGAATCTGTGGAACGAACCCGTTATCACACAAAAGAAGAAATGGAACAACGGGATGCCTTTGCCCATCTGGATAGGCTGATACCCTGCAAAGAGAACGCCTTTTTGTTTAGAAAAAGATAGGAGAAACCACCATGAACATTCTGGCTGAGGAACAGCTGAAAATACTGGAACCTGGACTTGCGCCTGAAGAGAGAGAACAGCGGAAGGCCAAGTTTCTATCGCTTTATTACAAATTGCGGAAAAAAGAGGAAGGCCGCTGGTACAGCCGGTTGACTCTGCGGCAACGTCTCAAGCTGCATAAGCTGATCCTGTTGATCTACAAGGTGAAGAACCGGATGGGTGGCTTCACTCACGAGGTAATCGGCGATAAACGCAGCCAGACGGATAAGCCTGTGATCTTTGCCGTGACCCATGTGGGTAAGTTCGACATTGAGGTTGTCAGCGAGGCCATCCAGTCACACTATTATCTGCTCTCTGGCGATTATGAGCATTTGCAAGGCATTGTGTATGCACCGTTTCTTGCACTTAACGGCGTAATCTTTTTCAATGAAACTGTCAAAGAAGATCGCCGTTCAGCCACCGAGCGCATGATTCGCCTGCTACAGGAGGGCGGGAACCTGATGTATTTCCCAGAGGGAGCATGGAACCTGTCACCGAACCTGCCCATGCTGCCCTGCTATTGGGGAATTGTGGACATCGCACGGCAAGGAGGTGCCGTGATCGTCCCTGTTGCTGCTGAACAGTACGGCAAGCACTTCAAGGTCAATATCGGCGAAAACTTCGATATGAGCGTCTACGGAGACGGAGTCGAAGAAAAATCCCGCGCCATCGGCGATCTACGGGATGTACTGGCCACCCTGAAATATGAGATATGGGAGACGGTTCCAGCTAAGAGAACACAGCTTGCGGTAGACGAGTGGGAACAGTATATAGAAGAGCGATTCAGCGAATGGCCCTACTTCAATCTGGACTATATTGCGGGGCTGATCTACCACCCCAAAGGCGTTACGCCACCAGAGGATGCCTTTGCCCATCTGGACAAGCTGATTCCCAGCAAAGAGAATGCGTTTTTGCTGAGGGAGAGATGTGTGCATTGAGGAACTTGACCCCTATGCCCTGAGAGAACTGCTCAAGGCAATCTATGTGGATGCTC
>JBJEJG010000038.1:0-3986 GCA_051877795.1 Acetatifactor sp. | reverse complement strand
AAGATAGGAAGTTATTTATGGGATATATTATCATTGGTGTATTCATAGCGTTTTTGGTTATGGGGATTATTTCAGTCCGGCGAAAACTGGTCGGCATGGACGAAAACATCAATAATGCCATGAGCCAGATTGGCGTACAATTATCTTCCCGCTTTGATGCGCTGACTGCAATGCTCGATCTGACGAAAGGATATGCCGCCCATGAGTCTCAAAGCCTGATTGATACAATCAAGTCCCGCCGCAGTGTCATTACTGCCACCTCAACACCGGAGGATGTGTTGAAGCAGGAGGGTGTTATTTCGGAAGCTCTTGGTCGTATCTCCATGGTGGCGGAGCAGTACCCGGAACTGAAAGCCAACGAAAATTTTGCCAAGTGCATGAATGCTGTAGATAGTTATGAAAAAATGGTGCGTACCAGCGGTCTGATTTACAACGAAAGCGTAACCAGATTAAACCGTGAACTTCGGATGTTTCCTACGTCTCTGCTGGCTGGAATATTCGGTTTTCACCAGAGAGAATATCTGGAAACAGTAGAAGAAAAGACGGATATGCCCAATATGAGATAAGCATATGAAAAAGAGTGTGAAAAAGAGAGCGGCGCTTCTTCTGGCAGGCTGTTTCTGTGAGGCACTTTGCAGTTTTGGGGTATCAGCAGCCAATCAAGTGCCGGAGATGGAGATTGAGGTGGCTCTGCGGACGGATGCATCCGCCTATATCACTCAGACATGGTATACGGAAACGGATGACGGCGTGGAGTTGTGTTGGGGCATCAGCGAATATGGGGATTTGGCTTTGACGGACAGCTGAAGATGGTTTGTCAAATGTTTAAGCACATTATTCGAAAAGAGCCTGTGAATATTTTCTAATGATAGGAGAATGAGACTATGGGATTATTCAGTAAAAAGACCCCATGTGCCATTTGTGGCGGAGTAGTAAAAGGGCTCATGCCCTGGAAGATTGAAGGTCAGTATATCTGTAATGATTGTTACGGTACGGTAGACCTCCCGGATAATGCCATGAACTATATGACCCTTGATGGTTTTCGGGGATATATGGCGTTTCGTGATGAAAACAAACAACTCAGGGAGCGGTTCCAAGTTACGCAGCAGGTGGATTTCGGCTGGCTTGACACAAAATTCATGTTTGATATGACCAACCGGCTGTTGTGCATGGATAAGCACCTGAACAAGACTATTTTTGAAGGCAGACAGATTAAATCATTTTCGATTAAAGAGGACTCGGTCCCTCTGTTTGAGGGCAGTGCATCGGGGTTGCGTCGTTATGTCAGTACTGTACCTGACCGCGCCATGGCGCTTGCACCTCAGATTAATCAAATGCTTGCGCAGCAGGAGATGCAGCAAAATATGGAGTATTTGATAGACCGTTTGGACGATGGACAGCGCAATAACAGCACGGGCACTTATCGGCAGAACATCGATATCCCGGAGCCCTTTAAGAATTTTTATGTTGAGATATGGTTCGACCACCCCTATTGGGAAGTTATTTCAGCGGATATGAGTGGACCTGAATTTGATAATGATTTACCCGATGTAAACAGCTACCTGAATAATTATAATCAGAGTGCAATGATGATGGAACAACTGGCGAGAGCACTCATGGAAATTGCTTTTCCCGGTGCGCCGGAGCAGGTAATCAATTCCTCCAGCTCCGCGGCGGTCAGCAATGGGGTATCTGCACCCGGCATTCAGGTGGACTCGGTACAGGAAATTCAGAGATTTAAAAATCTGTTGGATCAGGGAATTATTACGGAAGAAGAATTCACAGCCAAGAAGCGTCAGCTGCTTGGAATTTAAAATTTAGAAGGAGGAAAAAATGAAAAAGAAGATTTTATCGGTACTTCTGGTTTTGCCAATACTCCTGTCTTTCACCGCCTGTGGCGGAGAAGAAGGTCCGGCTGTATCGGACAATACAATTCCCACGACAGCGGACACTACATCGACCGATGAGGAAAAAGAGTCTGATTCCGACGATTCGGGTGATGGCAGTTGGGCAGTATACTGGTATCTGTGCGGCAGCGATCTGGAGACAAACGGCGGTTTTGCAACCATCGACCTTGGCGAGATGATGGAAGTACAGCTTCCCGAAAATGTCAATGTAGTGATTCAGACCGGTGGTGCCGCTGTATGGCAGAATGAATATGTAGATTCCCATAAGCTGCAGCGATGGCTTTATAACAGCGAGGGGTTGCAACTGCTGGAGGAACAGGAGACAGACAATATGGGCGATGCTCAGACTCTGTACGACTTCCTGAATTTTGCCAATACAAATTACCCCGCAGACAAGGTTGCGGTTACCTTCTGGAACCACGGCGGCGGCTCTGTGAGCGGTGCAGCCTTTGACGAAATTCATGCGCTGGATTCGCTGGACCTGGCTGAAATGTATCAGGCCTTTGATGCGGTCTGGCCGGCAGATGCAGAGAATCCCGCACTGGAGCTGGTTGGTTTTGATACCTGCCTGATGGCCACGGTGGATGTGGCAGCGATATTCCAGAATTTTTCCAAATATTTGGTGGGTTCTGAGGAGGTGGAGCCAGGAAACGGCTGGTATTACACCGGCTGGCTTGGCGCATTGGCGGAAAATCCTGACATGAATGGCGAAGAATTGGGCATTGCTATCTGCAATACCTATTATGAAGGTTGTGAAGCCGTGGGTACTCAGGATCAGACAACTCTGTCTGTGACTGACTTGACAAAGCTGACTCCACTGTTGGAGGCATATGAGTCCTTCGGTCAGGAAGCGTTTTTGGCTGCGTCAGAAGATCCCGGTTTCTTTGCTGAGCTGGGACGTGCAGCTGCCCAGAGCGAAAATTACGGTGGGAACACCCGTGAACAGGGCTACACCAACATGGTGGACCTGGGACATCTTGCCCGCCAGACGGCATGGATGCTGCCTTCAGCCCAGAGCGTTTGTGATGCACTTGCGGAATGCGTGGTATATCAGGTGGGCGGTATATACCGTTCTGAAGCAACGGGTTTAAGCTGCTACTACTCCTATAATGGTGATATTAATGATTTCAATGGCTATATCAATATGGGTACGGGTCTTGCCTTCAAGCATCTCTATGCCTACGAACTCACTGGTGAACTGGCAGAGGGCGGCGAGGAATATCTGGCCTCTCTGGACATCCGGGAGCTGCCTGAAATTGCTACTCTGACTGATATGGGCTGGGACGGCGCACCGCTGGATGTGAACGACGAAGGTACCTCTTTTATGACTCTTGGTCCTGAGGCGAATGATGTACTGGCAGGCATTGGTTTTTCCCTGTTCTATGTGGACGAGGAAAATGACCAGATGATGCTGCTGGGGACGGACAATGATTTGATTGCAGATTGGGATAACGGCGTATTCTATGACAACTTCCGGGGAGTCTGGGGCGCCATTGATGGGCACATGGTTTACATGGAGCTTTCCTTTGAGGGAGAAGATTACAATCTGTATTCCGTACCCATCCTGCTCAACGGGGAAGAGTATAACCTGCAGGTGGCATACGATTTCACTACAGAGGAATGGACAATTATCGGAGCAAGCCAGGGACTGGATGAGTCTGGTATGGCAAGCAAGGAACTGCGTCTTTTGGCTGAGGGCGATGTGATTACCACCATCTGGCAGTTGGCCTCTTATAGTGGGGATGATGATTTCGAAATGTATACCGTGGATGAACTGACTGTGACGGCAGATACCGCTTTTGGCGAGGCTCCTTTGTATGACGGAAGCTACTCCATGGTTTTTGAGATGTGGGATGCTGCAGGCAATTACGCTTATTCTGATGCGGTCGCCTTTGACTGTACTGATGGGGAGATTCTCACAACGGTATATGAAGACTAGAGATTCAGTTACTGATGAAAAAGGAATAAAAAGAGGAAAGGAAGTAAACTTGAAAAAACGATTATTGAGTATGTTTAGTGCCCTTTGCCTGGCACTGACTCTGCTGCCGCCCATGACGGCGCAGGCAGCAGAAAGTTCTG
>JBJEJG010000037.1:12447-20473 GCA_051877795.1 Acetatifactor sp. | reverse complement strand
GAACACCCTGCCTTTGCCGCCACCTTTCTCGCCGTTACATTCGCAAAGCCTTCCTCCCTCGTCATTGCAAACGCTGTTTCCAGAATCATGTCAATCGTTATTGTTTCCTTACGAGCCATATCTCTTTTATCCCCCCAAAATTATTCAGTGCATATTTCAAATCCTACGCGCTGTTCCTTCGTTCCATATAACACTTGTTATTTTACAAGCATTCCGATAGGCTTGTCAAGTACTACATCTTGTGTATGAAATCTGCCCATTACTATCCGGGGGCCTTCATCCCTCGAAAAAAAACAGGCCGTCCAACAGGACGGTCTGTCTATAAAATCCGATAAAATTAATTATACGGGGTAAGCGCCGTTTTGGGTATCAGCCTGGGTCATGTCAACCTTCTCCTGCTGAGCCTGACGATATTTGAAGAAATCTGTAGCAACCTGAGGGAACAGTGCATAAGAAAGCACATCCTCATCCTGCTGCTTCCATTCCTTCATCTCACCCTCCAGCTTATCCATCTCACTGGGAAGCGTATCCGCGAAACGGCAGGTAATTCTCTCCTCTCCGGGAATAACCTTGTCGATGACTTCCTGACTCATAGGCTTTACAGTCTGGCCATACTCACCACGAAGAACTGCCTTGGTCTCCTTTGTAGCCATCTTATATCTCTCTCCCATCAATACGTTGAACACAGCCTGTGTTCCGACAATCTGAGAGGAAGGTGTAACCAGAGGAGGCTCGCCGAGATCCTTACGAACCTGAGGGATCTCCTTCAGTACATCATAATATCTGTCTTCTGCATTCTGTTCCTTCAACTGGCTTACCATGTTGGAAAGCATACCGCCGGGCACCTGATACAGCAGAGTCTTAATATCAACACCCATAACCTTGGGATTCAGCAGACCGTTCTTTAAGCACTCATCTCTGTAAGGACGGAAGTAATCGGCAATTTCAGCCAGCAGATTCTGGTCAAAACCTGTATCATAAGGAGTTCCCCTGAAGGTCTCAACCATGACCTCGGTTGCAGGCTGTGAAGTTCCCATTGCGAAGGGGCTCATTGCGGTATCAATCACATCAACACCTGCCTCTACTGCCTTCAGGTAAGTCATGCTTGCCACACCGGAGGTATAATGGGTATGCAGCTGGATAGGAAGCTTTGTGTTCTCTTTCATGGCTGCAATCAGTTCAGATGCTTTGTAAGGTACAAGCAAACCTGCCATATCCTTGATACAGATGGAATCTGCGCCCATCTCCTCAATCTTCTTTGCCATGTCAGCCCAGTACTCCAGAGTATAAGCATCTCCCAAAGTATAGGACAGTGCTACCTGCGCATGGCCTCTGCCTTCCTGCTGCTTCATCTTGTTTGTAGCATTTACTGCCTCCTGCAGATTGCGCAGGTCGTTCAGACAGTCGAAAATACGGATGATGTCGATGCCGTTTTCAATGGACTTCTGTACGAAGGCATCTACAACGTCATCAGCATAAGGTCTGTAACCCAGAATGTTCTGTCCGCGGAACAGCATCTGCAGTTTAGTGTTTTTGAAGCCGTCACGCAGCTTGCGAAGTCTGTCCCAGGGATCTTCCTTCAGGAAACGAAGGGATGCATCAAAGGTTGCACCTCCCCAGCACTCTACAGAGTGATAGCCAACCTTATCCATTTTGTCAACGATAGGAAGCATAAACTCGGTAGGCATTCTGGTTGCAATCAGAGACTGATGTGCATCACGCAGTATGGTTTCCGTAATTTTTATCGGTTTCTTTTCAATTTCTGACATTACGAATTTCCTCCATGTTATTTTTTCTATTTTGATATACCGTTGTGCAATTCATAAACCCTTCGGGTTTATTTCATCGCGCTATGCGCTCTATTCTTTACTTTTAAGCTGTGCAATTCATAAGCCCTCCGGGCTTATTTCATCGCGCTATGCGCTCTATATGTCCGAAAGCATATGCATGTCTGTCCGTGCAAGCACGGCATACATGCATTTGCTTCCGTACATGCACAGCTTAAAAGACACCGAATATGGCCATGAATGTACCTGCTGCTACGGCTGTTCCGATGACGCCTGCAACATTAGGTCCCATTGCATGCATCAGAAGGAAATTGGTAGGATCAGCCTCTGCACCAACCTTCTGGGAAACACGGGCAGCCATAGGAACGGCAGACACGCCTGCAGAACCAATCAAAGGATTTACCTTGCCATGCGTAAGCACGCACATCAGCTTACCAAACAGCACGCCGGCCGCCGTACCGAACATAAATGCAACCAGACCAAGCACCACAATTTTAAGTGTATCTGCATTCAGGAATGCTTCTGCGCTGGTAGTAGCACCTACAGAAGTACCGAGCAGGATAACAACGATGTACATCAGCGCATTGGAAGCAGTCTCCGTCAGCTGTCTTACCACACCGGACTCTCTGAACAGGTTTCCGAGCATCAGCATACCTACCAGAGGAGCAGTTGTAGGAAGAATCAGACATACAACAATCGTAACAACGATGGGGAACAGAATTTTCTCCAATTTGGATACGGGACGAAGCTGTGCCATCTTAATCTTTCTTTCCTTCTCAGTTGTAAACAGCTTCATAATAGGGGGCTGGATAATAGGTACCAGCGACATATAGGAATAAGCTGCTACTGCGATGGGACCCAGAATTGCTGTCTGTCCCAGCTTACCGGCAAGGAAGATGGAGGTAGGGCCGTCCGCACCACCAATGATGGAGATTGCTGCCGCAGCCTTGTCATTGAAGCCCAGCCAGATTGCGCCGAAATATGCGGCAAAAATACCAAACTGCGCTGCTGCACCCAGCAGGAAACTCTTAGGGTTGGCAATCAGCGGACCAAAGTCTGTCATCGCACCTACACCAAGGAAAATCAGGGAAGGAAGAATTGCCAGCTCATCTAATTTGTAAAAGTAATACAGTAAGCCGCCCACGCCATTGGCAGCGTCTTCTGCATGAAGCATGATGTCGGGATAGATATTTACCAACAGCATACCGAAGGCTATCGGAGTTAAAAGCAGAGGCTCAAACTCATGACGGATAGCCAGGTAAAGGAAAAAGCATGCAACCGCTATCATAACGTAATTTCCCCATGTCAGGTTAAAAAACGCTGTCTGATGAAGCAGGTTGTTCAGCGTAGAACCTATATATTCCATTTGTTGACCTCCTGTTGTCTTTCTACCAAAGTAATTTGTGCCAAATCACAGAATGCGATTTGCGTGCATATCTTAACCTTAGTTCAAGGTTGCAAGAACTGCACCGGCCTCAACA
Source organism: Acetatifactor sp. (assembly GCA_051877795.1). GTDB lineage: Bacteria > Bacillota > Clostridia > Lachnospirales > Lachnospiraceae > Acetatifactor. Next base: position 17,205 of record JBJEJG010000037.1, on the reverse strand, counting down.
GCATCGCCAACAGCCACATCAACGCTTGCAACAGTACCGTCCTGAGGTGCAACAACGGGAATTTCCATCTTCATTGCCTCGATGATAACAACAGCATCACCCTTCTTTACGGCATCGCCAACCTTCTTCTCCAGCTTGAATACCTTTCCTGCTGCGCCGGCCTCAATCTTAACACTGCCTGCTCCGCCCGCTGCCTTGGGTGCTGCAGCAGGTGCAGCCTTAGGTGCTGCCTTGGGTGCTGCGGGAGCCTTTGCTGCAACAGGAGCTCCAGTAGAAGCGCCCTCTTCTACGGTTACATCATATACGTTTCCATTTACGGTAATGGTATAATTCTTCATTTTATTTTCCTCCATTTATTAAACTCGTCTTCTGATAGACCGAACTACAAATCCGTCTGTAGAGGCAGCTCCCTCGTATGCCGCAACTGCCGCTGCAATCACAGCAACCAGTTCAAGGTCATCTGCTTCCTCTGTAACTTCTTCCTGAGCGGTAATCTGCGCTACCGCATTATCAATACCTGTACTCTTTACGGCTTTCTTTGCCTCTTTCCTTGCAGCAGCCTTTGCCTGCAATTTCGGGATGATTCTGAAGCAGGAAATAATCAGACTGATCAGTATCAGGACAATAAATACAGTACCCATACCAATCAGGGTATTCAATGCCGCCTTCGTCATCAATTCCCCCATGGATGCGGTAGGATTCAGAGCGGCAGACTCCAATACAAAAAATCTGTCGTTTGAGAGGATTACCTCTGCAACCGCATTCTTCTCGGAGCCGAAAACTTCAACCTCTATGATAATCTGGTCGTCGTCAATTTCTGCCTCCGCTTCACCGACTCCCTGATATTCCCCCATGGAATCTTTTGCGGAATTGAAGGAATCAATCGCCTTGGAAACTGCATATCCATCCACATTAAGGCTGTACTGGGTGCTGAAAAGGTACTCGATTTCCTCCAGAGTCAACTCATCATAGGAAGCAGCCGTCTCGTCATTCATAAACTCGGTAAACATGGGAACAATGCTGGTAGTTGCAATCTGTTTTGCAACATCAACCTTCTGCTGCTCATATTCGGTTAAAGTCTCCTCACTTCCACAGGCGGTCAGTCCGAAGATACAGGTAATCATACATATTAAAGCTAAAAATTTCTTCTTCATTTTACTATAATCACCCTTTCTATACTGTTCCGTGCTTCTTCGCGGGACGATCTTCGCTCTTGGTAAAAAGCATCTCAAAAGCACCGATAACATACTTTCTTGTATCAGCAGCTTCCACGATCTGATCCACATATCCTCTCCGGGCAGCGCTTGCTGCAGAAAGCTGCAGTGCCTCATACTCAGCTGCCTTCTCATTGATTACATCAGCACCCTGGCCTTCGTACATAATCTTCGCTGCCAGCTTGCTCTCCATTGTACCGATTTCCGCATTCGGCCATGCCATGGTAATATCTGCGCCGATTGCCTTGGAATTCATGGCAATTGCCGCAGTTCCGAGTGCCTTACCGATTACCACATTTACCTTGGGAACCGTTGCGTTTGCAAACGCATATGTAAGTTTTGCAGCAGCCTTGGCAATGCCCTTTTCAGAGCACATGGTTGCCTTGTAGCCCTTTACATTTGTAAGCGTGAGCACGGGAATATCGAACGCGTCGCAGAAGTTCACAAAATCGGCAGCCTTCTCACAGCCCTGTCTGGACAAAACCGCATCCAGCTTCTCAGCAACCTTGCCTTCCTCGTCACAAACCTCGCTGCGGTTTGCAACAGCTCCGACAGTCACGCCGTCCAGCTTCATAAAGCCTACTACCATATCCTTTGCATAATTTGCCTTTACTTCAAAGAAATCATTGTTATCTGCCAGAATAGACAATGCGATAGAGGTATCTCCTGCACAGTTTGCCAATTCAGCGTTCACACGGTTCAAATCGTCGGTGCACTCAACAATATCGCTGCCCTCACTGTTGTTGGAAGGCAGGAATGCAACCAGGTCACGTATTTTGGAAAGTACGGAAGCTTCATCAGCAACCACATCCACAATACCGCTCTCCTCAGACTGGAATGTTGCGGAAGAGGAATCGCACTTTGTAATGACATTTCCATCCAGCGCATTGGGAGCATTTACAAACAGCTTTGCATTTTTCTCCTCCATGAAGGTGAAATCAGTCAACGTGGGGAACAGGGCAAGTCCACCGCCGCAGGAACCCAGAATTGCAGTAATCTGAGGAATTACTCCTGATGCATTGGCCTGTTTCATGTAGATTTCTCCAAATGCATTCAACGCGTCCGTTGACTCCTGCAATCTCAATCCGGCAGAATCAATCAGTCCGATGACAGGGGAGCCTGTCTTCATTGCCAGATCATAAAGGTTGGTAATCTTCTTTGCATGCATCTCACCAATGGTTCCGTTCATAACGGAAGCATCCTGACTGTACACATACACAGGCTTACCACCAATTACTCCGTAGCCGGTAATACAACCGTCAGAAGGAGTTTCGTTAGGTTTCATGTTGAAGTCTGTAGCTCTTGCAGTTACAAGTGCACCAATTTCAACGAAACTGTTGTCGTCGAGTAAAGCTGCTATTCTTTGACTCGCTTTTGAAGTAGTACTCATGCTTTCAGTCCTCCATTTATAATAAATAAGTACAAACAATTTTGTGAAGGCGCAAAGTCCCCCGATTATTGTCTGTACTAGTATAACATAAAAAAAGCAACTCGCAAAGAACGAATTGCATTTTTTTCAAGTTTTTTACTTCATAATCAGGAATCTCGACAAAATTTCTTCCATACACCAGGTGAAATCTATCCGGTCCACACTTTCGGTCGTCACAATTTTCTCCTGCCTGTACACGATGCCATCCACACTATATTCTATGATTCCCACTTCTTCTCCGCTTTTCACGGGAGCCTGCAGTACACTCTCCATGTGGTACTCCACGCAAATTTTCTCATCATCTCTTAAGAGGATTCCCTCCTGCCACCCCTGATCAGTTCCCACAGCCACAGTATCCATGCCACCATGCTCCATATCCCTCCTGCCTTTTATCTCAATATCAGTATATGCTGTTTCTCCCAAAATATTCGTCCGGCCGTTTTGTACCGGAATCGGCTTCAGGCGGTTTTCGTCAAAAGCAATTCCCTTCTCCGAAAAGCTTCTGTAAAAAAAATTATCAATACCGTACTGCATCAATTCTCTTGTGTCGCTCCATTTCCACGTCTTATTGTTAGGCCACCCGCAGGCCAGAAGTGCTACCACAAAGGTTCTTCCGTCACGCTCCAGTGCTCCCACATAGCAGTAGCCCGCCTTATTGGTAAAACCTGTCTTCCCGCTGACCGCCCCATCCATCATATTCAGAAAAGCGTTGTGGTTGGTACAGGAAAAGCTTCTTCCGTTTGCGGAAAAGCTGTAATTTGCTGTTCTGGTAATTTCCAGAAAGTTCTCACGTGCAGGCGACTCTTCGATACAATATGCCATAATCCGCGCAAGCTCTGATGCTGTCGTGCAATGCTCCTTCCGAATGACAGTTCCATCCTGTAAAGTAAACTCCTGGGTTGCGTCCAGACCGTTCGGCGTAATAAACCAGGTATTTTCGCATCCCAGTTCCACCGCCTTCTCATTCATCAGCTTTGCGAAAGCCGCTACCGCCTGTTTGCTCTCCTCCACAGTGTACTGGTCCGTGGACTTATTCCTTAAGTCCTCCGAAAGATACTGTTTTCCCACATACTCTGCCAGAGCCACTGCCGAATCATTGTGGGACTCCAGCATCAGGGAATACAGCAAATCTCTCACCGTGTATTGCTCTCCCTTTTTCAGATACAGCTTGACCTTCGGCATACCGGATGCATAATCGGAGACTGTCAGTGTATCATCCAGAGATGTTCTTTCCAGTACCACAATACAGGTCATAATCTTAGTGGTGCTTGCCATAGCCATGGGCTGATCTGCATTCTTTCCATAAAGAACCCGCCCGGAATCCGCATCCATCAGTACCGCAGCTGTTGCATACAGGGATATGTCTGCCGCCGGATCTGCATTTTCTTCCGCACAGACCGAGATTGAAGCAAACAGAAAAAGGACACAAAAAAAGCCCCATATTATTTTTTTCATCCGCATTTTCCCGCCTTGAAAATCTGGATTCTAAAATAATATATGAGACTGTTTCTTATTTATACGTATCTGCAGCTATACCTCCAGCTGCAGCTGCACCTCTGCCTCTGCCTGCTGCTTAAACTCCTCCAGCTGAACGGGATTCAGTTCAGGAAGTTCCTCTAAGCTCTTTACCCCGAAGCTGCGCAGAAATTGTTCCGTGGTACCAAACAGGAGCGGTCTGCCGGGTGCATCCAGTCTGCCAAGCTCCGTAATCAGGTCGTACTCCAGCAGCTTGTTGATTGCATGGTCACAGCTGACGCCTCTGACGCGCTCCACCTCCACTCTGGTAACAGGCTGTTTGTACGCAATAATGGACAGTGTTTCCAGCACCGTATCTGTCAATGTCATCTTTCTGGGCGCCTTGGCTATCTTAATCAGATACTCATACATATCCGCCTTGGTACAAAGCTGTACGGAATTATCAAACTGTGTCAGAGCAATTCCACGGTCTTCCTGCTCATATCGTTCCGCCATCTCCTTTAAGATAGCTTTGGTCGTCCTGACATCCTCTTCTATTACATCCGCAAGTCTGCTGATTTCCACAGACTCGCCCATGGTAAACAATACGGCCTCTATAACGGCCTCTGCTCTGGTTCTTTCCATTTTCTTTTCCTCCCA
>JBJEJG010000037.1:0-12347 GCA_051877795.1 Acetatifactor sp. | reverse complement strand
ACTCAAATGCTGCTCACTCAAATGCTGCGCGCCTGAGTTCATTTTGAGTAAACTCCAAAAACCGAATGCTGCGCATTCTCGTGCTTCGCACTTTTGTTTTTCTCGTTGATAACCTCAATGAACTCAAATGCTTCGCGCTTGAGTTCATTTTGAGGTTATCACAATGTCGTCAAAGATATTTTCCTGGCTGATTGTAATTTTCCCGGTTTTCATCAACTCCAGAATTATCAGAAAGGTTACGATAATTTCCATCTTGCTGGATTGCTTTTCCAACAACCTGCGGAAGCTGAAGGATTTATGTTCTTTGGCATAGGCCTCCACATACAGCATCTTGGCATCCATGTCAATCTCTTCCTTCTCGATATTGCCGTACTGGCTTCTGATGGGGTCAATCTTGTCCTCCTGCTTTTTCACCATGGACTTAAAGATTTCATGAAGCTTATTCAGAGTCATATCTCCCACCAGTTCCTCATAGTTGATGGGAGGCTTGTACGCGGCCACCTCCTCCGGCAGTTTCTGGGTACGATACATATTTCTAGCCGCATCCACCTGCCTGTCTCTGAGTTCAAAAGACATATACTTGTACATCTTATATTCCAGCAGCTTCTGCACCAGTTCTGCTCTTGGGTCTTCCTCCTCCCCTTCCTCGTTGACCTCCTTCGGAAGCAGCATTCGGCATTTGATGTCAATCAGCGTAGCCGCCATCAGCAGGAACTCGCTCATGACATTCATATCCTCTGATTCCATCTGTTTGATATAATCCAGATACTGTTCCGTAATCTCAACAATGGGGATATCATATATATCAACTTTATTTTTGTCAATCAGATGAAGCAGAAGGTCCAGCGGGCCTTCAAACACTTCCAGTTTTACCGGTATTGCCATAGTTTCCTCATACTCGTACAATTTTGTCACTTAACGTCCATTGTAACTTTTTTTCTTGTGCATTTCAAGGAAGAACATATATTCTATTCCGGCCGGAATTCTACCACCCAAAGTTCAGCAGGATTGAACAGTCTGACAGGAATCGTGTGCATTCCCAGTCCGCGGCTTAATATCATCGTTGCAATCCCTTCTTTGAAAATACCTCCGTCATACTTTGGGAACAATCGCATGCTGGGTGAAACAACGCCTCTCCCCCAAAAAGGGACCCTCGCCACACCCCCGTGCACATGACCGGAAAGGACGAGGTCTGCTCCCCATTCTGCATATTTCGGAAAATAATCCGGGTTATGTGCAAGCAGCACTGTATACATGCTTTTATCCGGCTTCCCCAGAATACTCTCCAGATAATCCTCCGGCATATTCTGGACATGAAAACGCTTGTAATAAAATCTGTCAATTTCCGAACCGTATACTGCGATTCCATAATCCTGTAAAATACTGCAGCTATTCACAAGAGGCTCTATTCCCAGCTCCTTCAGAGCCTGTCCATACCTCTCTGCCATATCACCGTAAGTCTCCGGATAAAGCTTCAGCCGATGTTCATGGTTCCCATTGCCGTAAAAAATCGGATAATCCTTCGCCAGTTCTCTGAGGAAATCCAATGCCGGCTCCAGAGGTTTTCCCGGGCTTGCCGTCAGAATATCCCCTGCAATCAGAACAAAATCCGGTTTCTGTTCCCTGATGGCAGCCAGAAGTCTCTCATTATTCCTGCCGTAGCGTTTATTGTGCAGGTCTGCCAGCACAACCGCCTTCGCTTCCTTTTTCATTCTCCTGTCCGCAGCCTTATAGCTTCTTATCACAAAACGATTGCTGTCATAGAGCATTACCCAAATAAGAATAATACACAGACACACAAAAATCGTAATCAAAATATCTGTCATAATTTTCTCCCATAACCAGAGACACGGTTCCTCCGACCGTCTCTCGCCGCGAATAAGGTTATTTTACCATAGTTCCCGGCCTTATAAAAGGAAAAATCCAAATACTTTTTTCAGATAATCCGAATATCCGGCCTTTTCCACACTCTCCGCAAACAAAATGGGAACACTGCCGAGCTCCGCTCCGTCAAGAAGATACCTTACCCTGCCTGCCTGGGCACCCTCTTCTACCGGTGCCTGCACCTGCTCCGGCAGCTCCACAACCTTTTCTATCGCGTTCAAATTGCTCCCCTGCATATCAAGATAGCGGAATTCTCCCTCATATTTCAGAGCAGCCTCCTCCGTAACGCCGCCCTCCACAGGAATTGGCTGCAATATATCCTGATTTTCGTCTATGTAAAGGCTGCATACGCCAAAGCCATAGGTAAGAAGCGTCTGGGCATCCGCAAATCTGGTCTTATAGTCGGGCGCTCCCATAACAACGGCAATTAAATCAATTCCATCCTTGCTGGCCGTAGCGGATATGCAGTATTTCGCCTTGCTGGTGGAACCGGTCTTTAAACCCGTGGTGTACTGATACTGCTTCAGCAGTTTGTTGGTGCTGTTTAAGGTAAATTTTGAAGTTCCCTGTCTCGTCTCATGGGTGATGTCCTCCATCCAGATAGTCGTGTAATCAAAAATCTGCGGATGATTTACTGTCAGCTCTCTCGACATAATAGCGACATCCTTAGCCGTGGAATAATGATTGTCGGAATCTGTCAGTCCACAGCAGTCTTCAAAATGAGTATCTGTCATGCCGAGTTCTGCCGCTCTCTCATTCATTTTATCCACAAAGGCCTGCTCACTGCCTGCAATGTGCTCTGCCACAGCGACGCTGGCATCATTGCCGGAGGACACCGCAATACATTTTATCATGGTATCCAGGCTCTGCACCTCACCCTCTGCCAGATACACCTGGGAACCGCCCATGGAGCTGGCATGCTCACTGACAATCACCTCATCTGTCAGGCTCACCTTTCCTGCATCCAGAGCCTCAAAGGTAAGGAGCAGGGTCATAATTTTCGTGATACTGGCAGGGCTCCTGCGCTCTGTGGCATTGGACTCATAGATAACCTGACCCGTAGAGCTTTCAATCAGGATGACAGACGGAGCCGCCACCGTAACATTTGCACTCGCAGGCATAACAGTCTGAATCCATAATACAAATATCAGAAATAACGCTGTCAAAGACTTTTTTTTAAGCATAAAGGCACCACACTCCCCGTAACTCTACAGTATATATATTGCGGTGCGATAAATTATAGAACAGAAAACCCCCGGTGATAACACCGAGGGTCTGTTCACGTTTTTTAGTTATATTTACGCTTTCTTGCTGCTTCAGACTTCTTCTTACGTCTTACGCTGGGCTTCTCATAATGCTCGCGCTTACGAATCTCCTGCTGGATACCCGCCTTAGCACAGCTTCTCTTGAAGCGACGCAGTGCGCTGTCCAAAGTCTCGTTCTCTTTTACGATTACGTTTGACATCTCTACCTGACCTCCCTTCAGTCCCTCAAGCAACATGACTGATTGGGTTAATATTATGTATTACGGCATTCCTGCCGCATACACAATAGATATTATAGCATAAAATCTATCGTCGTCAACTGTTTTTTGAATTTTTTATGCAATCTGACTCTCCAGTACCCTTGCGGCCTCTGCGATTGCTGCCGGAATGCCTGCAGGATTCCTGCCTCCTGCCTGTGCCATACCGGGACGTCCGCCGCCGCCACCGCCTACCAGTGCCGCAATTCCCTTAATCAGATTTCCGGCATGAGCACCCTTCGTCTGGGCGCCGTCGGTAGCCATGGCAACCATATTTACCTTGCCATCCTGCTCGGAGAAGAGAACAACAACGCCCTCTCCCAGTTTGCCCTTCAGCTGATCTCCCAAATCGCGCAGTCCGTTCATATCCACGCCGGCTACGCTTGCGGCAAGGAGTTTGACTCCCTTTATCTCCTTCACCTGATCCATTACATCCCCAAGTGCATCCTTTGCTGCCTTGGACTTTAAGGATTCCAGTTCAGAGCTTAACGCCTTTATCTCGGCCATCACATGACAGCACTTCTCCACCAACGTCGCCGGTGTTGCCTTCAGTGCCCGGCTTGCCTCTTCTACGGTCTTCTCCAGATTTTTGTAATAATTCAGCACACCGTTTCCTGTCAGTGCCTCAATACGACGCACCCCTGCAGCTACACCATTTTCGGACAGAATCTTAAAGGAACCGATAACCCCTGTATTTGCCACATGGGTACCGCCGCAGAACTCTACAGAGAAGTCTCCCATTCTAACCACGCGAACCTTCTCACCGTACTTTTCTCCAAACAATGCCATAGCGCCTGTCTTTTTTGCATCCTCAAGGCTCATGACCTCGGTGACAACAGGAAGATTTTCTGCAATCTTCTCATTCACAAGAGCTTCAACCCTGTCCAGTTCTTCCCTTGTCATAGGAGCAAAATGGCTGAAGTCAAATCTGAGTCTCTCGCCGTCCACATAGGAACCCGACTGCTCCACATGGGTTCCCAGCACCTCGCGGAGCGCCTTCTGAAGCAGATGAGTTGCACTGTGGTTCTTGCAGGTGTCTGCACGCTTTCCGGCATCAACCGTCAGCGTTGCCATATCGCCCACCTTAATCATGCCCCTGGTAACAGTTCCGATATGCCCAACCTTTCCGCCGAGCAGCTTAATGGTATCCGTCACCCGGAAGCTGCCGTCCGCAGTTGTAATTACACCGGTATCGGCATTCTGTCCGCCCATGGTGGCATAGAAGGGAGTCTCCTCCACGATAATCGTTCCGACCTGTCCGTCCGTCAGAGCCTCTACCAGCTCCGTCTCGGTTGTCAAAACCGTAATCCGGGAATTGTGCTGCAGTCTGTCATAACCCACAAACTGTGTGGTAATAGCAGGGTCAATGGACTCATACACAGTCACATCAGCACCCATGTAGTTTGTCACCTTACGGGCCTTACGAGCCTTCTCCTTCTGCTGCTGCATGCACACGCCAAAGCCGGCCTCATCCAGACTTAAGCCCTTTTCCGCAAGAATTTCCTCCGTCAAATCGATGGGGAAGCCGTAGGTATCATACAGCTTAAAGGCATTCTCACCGGAAAGCTCCGTGGTGCCGTCCGCCTTCATCTCCTCCTCCATCTGGGCAAGAATGCTTAAGCCCTGGTCGATGGTCTTATCAAATTTATCTTCCTCCTGGGTCAGGACATTCAGGATAAATGCCTTCTTTTCCTCAAGTTCCGGATAGCCGTCCTTACACTCATTAATCACGGTCTCGCTTAAGTTCGCCATGAACTTACCGTTTATGCCAAGCAGTCTGCCATGTCTTGCCGCACGGCGAATCAAACGTCGGAGCACATAGCCGCGCCCCTCATTGGAGGGCATAATGCCGTCGCTGATCATAAAGGTGGTGGAACGAATATGGTCGGTAATCAGACGAATAGATACATCAACCGCATCATCCTTCTGATACTCCACTCCCGCAATTTCACAGATACGGTCACGGATTGCCTTCATGGTATCAATGTCAAAAACGGAATCCACATCCTGTACGACAACAGCAAGACGCTCCAGTCCCATTCCGGTATCAATATTCTTCTGCGACAGTTCCGTATAATTTCCGTGTCCGTCGTTGTCAAACTGGGTAAACACGTTGTTCCAGACTTCCATAAATCTGTCACAGTCGCAACCTACCTTGCAGTCAGGCTTGCCGCAGCCGTACCTGATGCCTCTGTCATAGTAAATTTCAGAACAAGGACCACAAGGGCCTGCGCCATGCTCCCAGAAGTTGTCACAATCACCGTTCTCATCACGGTAAAAACGCGTAATCTTCTCTCCCGGTACACCAATTTCCTTTGTCCAGATGTCATATGCCTCGTCATCCTCGCAATAGATTGAAGGATAGAGTCTGTCGGGATCCATTCCAACAACCTTGGTCAAAAACTCCCAGCTCCAGGCAATCGCCTCATGTTTGAAATAGTCACCGAAAGAGAAATTTCCAAGCATCTCAAAGAAGGTCAGATGGCGGGCTGTCTTTCCCACATTCTCAATGTCGCCGGTACGCACACACTTCTGACAGGTTGTCACTCTCCGTCTGGGAGGGATTTCCTGTCCGGTGAAGTAGGGCTTCAGGGGCGCCATACCGGAGTTGATAATCAAAAGGCTGTTGTCATTGTGCGGCACCAGCGAAAAACTCTTCATTTTTAAATGTCCCTTGCTCTCGAAAAAGTCGAGATACATTCTTCTTAATTCGTTTACACCATAAGGTTTCATGGTCTTTTCCTTCCTATTCTCTAATAGCAGTGCCGCGAAAAACCCATGCTTTTCGCAACCGCGTATATCGTATCACTTTTTCCCGCATTTGTATAGTCAAAATTATTCGTCCTCTTCCTCCAGCACTTCATTCAGGGCATCCCTCGTCTCCATAATTTCATCATGGTCACCCTTCTTCAGAGCTGCCTCGAAGGCCGTGATATATCGGTCCAGTTTCTTTCTCCTGTCCCCCAGCGTCTCCTCGTACATTCTCTCCGCACGCAGCAGAACAAGTCTGTTTTCCTCGTAGTCCCGGGGCTGGATTTTCAGGTATGCCAGTTCCTCCATGCGCTTTTGAATCTCCTCGTCAGTCATCTGGTTATCCTGACCCCTGATAATCATCTTCCGGCTTAAGCCGGTGGACACGACAGTAACCTCCACCTCCAACAGGGAATTAATATCGTAAGTGTAAGTTACATCCACAGACTCCTGCCCCTTAGGCCCTTTTGGCACTTCTATCTCCAGTTCACCCAGATAAAGATTATTTCTGGCAAATCGGCTTTCTCCCTGAAGCACCCTGACACGCACCGAGGTCTGATTATCTCGCGCTGTATAAAGCCGCTCCGTATGACTGGCGGGAATCACCGTATTTCTCTCAATGATAGGGCAGAATCTGCCGTCCTCAAATTTTCCCTCGTCATACTCCACAACGACCTCGGTCCCCAGAGTAAAGGAGCAGACATCCGTCAGAATAACCTCCTTTACTTCCTCACGGCGCTCCTTCATGGCCGCCTGCACAGCAGCCCCCAATGCGACAGCTTCATCCGGATTCATCTTGGTATCCGGGAATTTGCGGAACAGACGAATCAGGAAATCCCGGACAACGGAAAGCCTTGTGGCTCCGCCAATCAAAAGCACCTCATCAATGTCACCAATCCTCAGTCCCGCATCCGCAAGACTCTTCTTTACCGGCTCACGAATCTTCATGAGCAGCTCCTCACAGGCTTCCTCATATTCTTTGTAGGTAATCCTTTGTTCCAACGTTTCTTCTTTGTACAGGAAGCTCATGGAAACCTCTGCGTTGTCACTGATGGCACACTTTGCCTTCTCTGCCTGACGGTAAAGTCTTACCTGCTCCTTCTCCGTCATACCGGAAAGCTGCAGCTTTGCCTTCTGCAGAAAAAGCTTCGCCATGACCGCCGTAAAATCCTCGCCGCCCAGATAATTGTCACCGGCCACGGCGCGAACCTCCAGAATATTGTGATACAGTTCCAGGATAGAGACATCAAAGGTCCCGCCGCCAAGGTCAAACACCAGAAATCTCGTATCCTGCGTCTTATCATAAAGACCATAGGCCACAGCCGCCGCGGTAGGCTCTGAAATCATTCTTTCCACCTTTAATCCTGCCAGTTCCCCCGCCCGCTTGGTAGCCTTTCTTCGCTTATCGTCAAAGTATGCCGGCACACTGATAACTGCCTCGGTGATTTCCTCCCCCAGATAGCTTTCCGCATCCTCCTTCAGAGAGCGGAGCACCATACTGGAAAGCTCCTCCGGCTTAAAATGCTTTCCGCTTAAAACATATTCCCGCTCCGTTCCCATACTGCGCTTGAAGGTCTGCGCCACAGAATCCGGGTAAAGGCTCATACGCTCCTTCGCCGTCTCTCCCACATAGACATTGCCCTCCTCGTCCACGCTGACAACAGAAGGCGTCAGATTCCTGCCCAGCCTGTTTGGGATGATTTTCGGGCCATCCTCGGTGAAATAGGCAATCAGACTGTTTGTCGTTCCCAAATCAATTCCTACTATCATTTATATCCTCTTTCTCTCTGCTGCCCGTTCTGCCGAGCTTGTACCTGAAACAATCTCTTCCTTACTCGCCAAACACGGTATGCTTTATGGCAAGCATATATTCATCTGCAGGCTGAAGCTCCAGATTGCGACGCAGACGCTCCTTTGCTTCCTCTGTTTTTCCCTGCCTGAGCAGGAAAAGGATGCGCACTCCCTCCATCTCACGACAGACCGCGCTGGTACAGTGGTGGCAGATGCCACAGGTATCCTCCCTGTCCAGCAACGCCTGAAGTTCTTCGTCAGGCGCAGTATACCATACCGCAAATATCTCTATCTGCAAATGCGCTTTGCCACTGTTAAAATATCGGCTCCGTTCGGCAAATTTTTCTTCCGTCAGAAATTTTTTCAATCTCGCCGCATATTTTGCGCCCTTCCGGTTGTCTCCACAGGCAATGCATGTAAATACGACATCGGCAATCTTTCCTTCCATATTCTCATCAGAACCTTTTTTGACTGCCATACAGAATGCCTTCACAGCCGCCTTCGGAGTTCCAAAAATAAGTTCCATCCACCCTCTGCTGTTGTAATACTTCAGAATATCCGGTTTTGATTCCCAAAGACTGTTCTCCCATTTGCGAAATTCACCGGAAATCCTCTCCTCCTGTCCTGACTTTAAATATAAATCTATCACCTTGTCGTATAGCTTTTTTGCATCTTTTTCATAGACTGTCCGATAAATTTTTTCCGCCTCAGCATATTGCCCGACATTTATCAGGGTCTCTGCCAAATTATCCCAAAACCAGGCTCCTGCCTTTGACTCGCCGCACCTTACATTCATAACTTTTTCATACTGTCTGTAGGCAGCAAGGGCATGCTCGTAATCTCCCAGCAGCTTGTATAAATCTGCCATATCTGTATAAATCACCGGAGACATCTCATCATCCATATACAAAATGGCTTTCTTGATGCAGACAAGGGCATTCTCATAATCACCCATATACTTGTATGTAAAGCTCAGACCGTTAAAGGCATAGGGATTGGACGGCTCCAGAGAAAGCGCTTTTTCAAAACATTCCTTTGCCTCCTCATAGTGATGCGCCGCCCTGTGAAATATGGCAAGCTCCACCAGCATATAGCTGTCCGGCAGATTGTATACATACTCCATCAGTTGCGGAAGCCCCTGCTCATAGTAGGGAAGCTTTCCTGCTTCCACCTGTTCACGGAACTCCTTTCGGAAGGTCTTCAGTTTACCGTTCAGCAAATTGACGTCCATGGGTTTATGGGTGCTTTGATAACGGTATGCATCCAGAATAACGCTTTTTACACCATTCTTCTTTGCATCCTCCAGCACCTTCTCCAAATCATCAGGGTGCTGCAGGTCAAGGTATACTTTTGCAACATACTCATACGCCTTGGCAAACCCGGGGAAATTCTGCATACACTTTGTGGCAGAACGCACTACGCCGCCCGCATCAAGCTGCCTTCGATATACCTCCAGTGAATTTGCATATGCTGCAAATATCTGGTACTCGTTCACCAGTCTGTCCACAATATCCAGACTCTTTTCATACTCCTTCATCTCTGTGTAAAGCTGAGACATTTCCAGAAGTACACCGATGTCCTTCATAGAGCCGTCAAGAATGCTCTCACCCTCCCTGACAGCCTCCACCCAGTTGCTTTTCTCCCTGAACCCGAGATTATGGAAGCACTGCATGCGAATCATATGTGCCTGCCTTATACGGTCCAGGTCCTTTTCCCTCTTCTCGCCTTCCTCTGTGAGCAGTTTTTTTTCCAGAGCCTCCTCCCAGCTTCTGGTCATGATAATGGAATCCTCGTACTCCGCTTCCTCTACATAAAGCTTCGCCATCAAACCGTTCCACTCTGCTTCCTTTTCAGGAGGCAGCTGCTTTTCCAGTTTTACTGCAAGCCGTATCCCTTCCGAGGTTCTGCCGTCCTGCAGATAGCACCAGCAAAGTTCCAGAGCCGATTCCCAGTTATGCTTTTCCCTGTACTCCTTCTCTAAATCCTTCTCAATTTCCGCGTTTACCTTGTTTAACAGTTTTATAAACGCATCGTCACTGCCGGAAGCCAGTACCTTCTCTGCACAATTTTTTGCCTCTTTATACTGTCCCTGTTCGTAATACCACTCTGTCAGGCGTACATTCGACATATAATGGGAATCGTTGTCCGCCTTTAACTGTCTGTAAATTTCCGCGGAGCGGCGACGGTAATCTGTATCTTTATCAGAATTTCTCCACAAAAGCTCCGCTGCATTATAACAGATCATGGAATCCTTGGGATATCTTATCCGCAGTTTTTCCAGAAGGGAGACGGCCTCTTCCACCTTTCCCTGCTTCTCATACAAATCCGCACGGCAGATTTCCATCACCGGATGAAAAATATGTAAATCATCCGCATGCTGAATACATTCTGCCGCCTGCTCCAGATTTCCGTCCTGCATGGCCTGCCAGCAACGGTCATAATACTGCAAAAACAAATCGTAGGGTGCATCCTCCGCACCTTCGAACTGTTCAAACACCACATCCTCGCCGCGCTCGCATCTTCCTACGACAAAACGGACAAAATCCGCCGGGAAATGCTCTCTCAGCAAAGCTGCATCCTTTACGAGATTCATTTTTTCATCCAGCAGTTTCCACACAGCTGTGGGCAGTTTAAAATGCGACATCAGAAATACAAGCAGTTTTTCCCTGCAGTTTTCTTCATCTTCCAGAGACAGGAAACAGTCGTCCTCGAAAAGCTCCTTCCACAGTTTCACATCCTGCCTGCTGCGGATATTATTATAAAGTCCGGCGGCTCTCTCCAGCCACAGACCGGAAGGTGTCTCATCCCGCTTCTGCTGTTCTTCTTCCGTCTCATCAGGCTGTTTTGCCAGTCTGCAGGCCTCTTCATAGGCGGCACGAAGCTGTTTAAAGCCCTCGGGATTATCCTCCGGATTCGTCACTGCCAGCTTTTCCCGGTATGCGTTCTTAATGAGACGTTCGTCCTTCGTGCTGTCAATTCCCAATATCTGAAATACTTCTATCCTGTCCATCGCTTTTCACTCCACACTATGGGACCTGCGTATCTAAAAGGAGCAGAAGAATTCTTCTGCTCCTTTGAAGACACTATGCTAAAAGGTAAATTTATCAGCAAAGTAAGCATCCAGCTGGTCGATTGCCACTCTCTCCTGCTCCATGGAGTCTCTGAAACGGACTGTCACACAGCCGTCGGTCTCGGACTCAAAATCATAGGTGACACAGAAGGGTGTACCGATTTCATCCTGACGACGGTATCTCTTGCCGATATTTCCCCTGTCGTCAAACTCACAGTTATACTTTTTGGAAAGCTCGGCATAAATCTTTTCCGCACCCTCGTTCAATTTCTTGGAAAGAGGCAGAACGCCAATCTTGACAGGTGCAAGTGCAGGATGGA
Organism: Acetatifactor sp.; assembly: GCA_051877795.1. GTDB lineage: Bacteria > Bacillota > Clostridia > Lachnospirales > Lachnospiraceae > Acetatifactor. Next base: position 1,009 of record JBJEJG010000037.1, on the reverse strand, counting down.
AACGCAGAACCGTACGCATATCGCCGCCCTCCAGTTCCTCCTCATCATAAGCAGCGCACAGGAAAGCAAGAACCACACGGTCCGCTCCCAGAGAAGGCTCGATGACATAAGGTATGTACTTTTCCTTCTTCTCATCATCAAAATAGGTCATATCCTCACCGGATGTATTTGCATGCTGGGTCAGGTCATAATCGGTTCTGTCAGCAATGCCCCACAACTCGCCCCAACCGAAGGGGAACAGGAATTCAATGTCCGTGGTTCCCTTGCTGTAGAAGCAAAGTTCCTCCGGGCTGTGGTCACGGAGACGCATCTCCTCCTCCTTCATGCCAAGAGAAAGCAGCCAGTCACGGCAGAATGCTCTCCAGTACTGGAACCACTCCAAATCCGTACCGGGCTCACAGAAGAACTCCAGCTCCATCTGTTCAAACTCTCTGGTACGGAAGGTAAAGTTTCCGGGTGTAATCTCGTTTCGGAAGGACTTTCCAATCTGCCCGATACCAAAGGGAATTTTCTTTCGGGAGGTTCTCTGTACATTCTTGAAGTTTACAAAGATACCCTGTGCTGTCTCGGGACGAAGATACACAACACTCTTCGCGTCCTCGGTAACGCCCTGGAAGGTCTTGAACATCAGGTTAAACTGACGAATATCGGTAAAGTTGTGCTTACCGCAGCTGGGACAGGGAACATTATGCTCCTCAATGAAGCTCTTCATCTGCTCCTGACTCCAGGCATCTACACTCTCTGCCAGTTCGATATTGTTCTCAGCACAAAAATCTTCAATCAGTTTATCTGCACGGAAGCGCTCATGACACTCCTTACAGTCCATCAACGGGTCAGAGAAACCACCGAGATGACCGCTGGCCACCCAGGTCTGAGGGTTCATCAGAATCGCACAGTCAACGCCTACATTATAGGGATTCTCCTGCACGAATTTCTGCCACCATGCCTTTTTTACATTGTTCTTCAGTTCAACGCCAAGATTACCGTAATCCCAGGTATTCGCAAGTCC
>JBJEJG010000036.1:0-4031 GCA_051877795.1 Acetatifactor sp. | reverse complement strand
TTGGCACAGGAATTGATCATGGTAAGCAGGGCCGACAGACCGTTCAGGCTTGCGCCGTAGCCCACGGAAGTGGGTACCGCAATCACCGGTTTATCTACAAGCCCTCCCAGTACACTGGCAAGGGCTCCCTCCATGCCTGCCACAGCAACCACGCAATTGGCCTCCTGGATCACATCCAGCCGGGACAGCAGCCGGTGGATTCCGCTGACACCCACATCGTAGATCCGTTCCACCCGGGTTCCGAAATATTCCGCTGTCTGGGCCGCTTCTTCCGCCACGGGAATATCAGCCGTTCCCGCAGTACATACAGCAATTCTGCCCACCAGCTTTTTATCCTTTCCGGCAATCTTCAGAATACGGGATATGGGATCATACTGAACCTGAGGAAATCTCTCCCGAATCAGTTCATACTGATGTTCGGATGCCCTGGTTCCGAATACCTCGCCGTCCTGCTCATACAGCCTCTCAAAAATATGGAGAAGATGATCATCGGCTTTCCCGCTGCAGTAAATCACTTCGGCAAAACCCGAGCGCACCCTGCGGTGCATATCAAGCTTGGCATATCCCATCTCTTCAAAAGGCTGCCTCCGGAAAAACTGTTCGGCCTCATCTATGGAAATCTCACCATTTTTTAATCTTAACAGTACATCCCGTGTTTCCATAATTCCTCCTGTTTTGTTATGCTGCCCCGGCTCTGCGAACGCCGTCCTGTTAAGGTGCTGTCCCTGTTATGCCATTTCTTCCGCGATGCGGCGTGCCACATAAACACCGCTGGCAGAAGCATGGGAAAGAGAATGGGTGACACCGCTTCCGTCTCCGATTATATACAGTCCTTTGTATCTGCTTTCCAGATTATTGTCAATATCCACTTCCATATTGTAGAATTTAACCTCCACACCGTACAGCAGCGTATCATCATTGGCGGTGCCGGGAGCAATTTTATCCAGCGCGTAGATCATCTCGATAATACCGTCCAGAATCCGTTTGGGAAGTACAAGGCTAAGATCGCCCGGCGTTGCAGCCAGTGTGGGCGTTACAGTGCTCTCCTCAAGACGTTTTTCATTGGTACGTCTTCCTCTTACCAGATCACCGAAGCGCTGAACGATAACACCGCCTCCCAGCATGTTGGACAGGCGCGCAATGCTCTCCCCGTAGCCGTTGCTGTCCTTAAACGGATCGGAAAAATGCTTGGCTACCAGCAGAGCAAAATTGGTATTCTCCGTTCTCTTTTCCCTGCCTTCGTAGCTGTGACCATTCACTGTCACAATGCCATTGGTATTCTCATTGACAACCATGCCATAAGGATTCATACAGAAGGTACGTACATTATCCTCAAATTTCTCCGTCCGGTACACGATCTTGCTTTCATAAAGTTCATCGGTCAGGTGAGAAAAGATCACAGCAGGCAGTTCCACGCGGACGCCGATATCCACACGGTTGGATTTTGTGGGAATATCCAGCTCTTTGCAGACCTTCTCCATCCATTTGCTGCCGCTTCTGCCTACAGATACGATACATTTTCTGCAGTCATAGGAAGCATCTTTACAGATCACACGATATCCATCCTCAAGCACCCCGACGCTCTCCACAGGCGTCTGAAAATAGAAATCCACACGTTCCTTCAGTTCTTCGTAGATATTCTCCAGAACAATATAATTAATATCCGTACCCAGGTGACGCACCGAAGCATCCAGAAGCCTCAGCTTATTCTGCAGACACAGCTTTTTAAACTGGGTCCCCGCAGTGGAATACAGCTTCGTATCCTGTCCTCCGTGAGATACATTGATCTCATCCACATATTTCATCAGCTCAATCGCCTTCGTCCGGCCAATATACTCATAAAGCGTACCGCCAAAATCATTGGTAATGTTATACTTGCCGTCAGAAAAAGCACCTGCTCCGCCAAAACCGCTCATAATCGCACAGGTCTTACATTTGATACAGGTCTTAACCTTCTCACCATCAATGGGGCAGCGTCTCTTTTCCAGCGAAAAACCACTGTCAAAAACCGCGATACTCAGATTATCCTTCTTCTGCAGCAGCTCATAAGCAGAAAAAATACCTCCGGGACCAGCTCCGATAATAATAACATCATACTTCATACAATATATCCCTCCTGCATGATTAATATCGTCTCGGAAACTCAAAGCCCTTGATTTTCCTGACTTTTTTCAAATCAAAATTTACAGTTTCACCTCTGCATTTCTGTAACAATCTGCCTTTTTCAAAAAAACACTTGACAAACTGCCTGAAATGTGCGGCCGCATTCAGTGCTCCAAAGCAGCACTGAATGCGGCCCCTTTGTCGTATAGAAACTCTTCAACACTACATACGACAAAGGAGGCATATTTATGTTCAAACACGAATCCTGGCAGAGCCACGACGAGTATCGAACCATGGTTAATACTTTTGGACGCAGGCTTTCACGCAATAACCCTCGCTATCATTTTGACCTTTATTCCAAAGAGCACCGGAAGCTCCTTGCTCTTAACCTTGATCCTGTCCGTGATTATATTGCTCAGTTTTATTCCGGTACCGGCAGACCCGCAAAAAACCAGGCGCAGATCCTGCGTTCCCTTATCCTTTTTGTTCTGCTCTTCAACAAAACTCCCGCCAGAACCAGCCTCACCTCATGGGTTCGCGATGTCCTTCCCAATTCCATTTCCCTTGCTGTCCTCTGCGGTGTTTCCTCTCTTTCCGAGCTTCCTCCCCTCGGCTCTTACTATGACCTCATGAACCGCCTCTGGCTGGCTTCAAGGGACCGTTACTCCCGCCATGCTCTTTTCCCTGCCGGCAAAAACGGGAAAAAACCGGACAAAGTCATCGGTGCGGATGGGAAACTTTCTGAAGACAGCAAAGCTTCCGAATCCACCAGGACCATTGTGGATGCCATCCTGCAGGGCAGGCCCGCTGCAGAAAATCCCGAGGCTGCCCTTCAGGTGATTTTTTCTCTCCTTGCAGTTCTTCCTTCCCTGGAGCATGGACTGATCAACTCCGACAGCCTCACTCTGTCAGGGGACGGCACAGCAGTCGTCTCCCATTCCTCTCCTTATGGGAAACATCTTTCTTCCTGCAGCATTTCCTGTCCTTACCGCCACGACTGCGGACGGCATTATTCTGACCCCGATGCCGGATGGGGATGGGACAGCGATAATAAATGCTGGTTTTTCGGGCACACCCTGTATATGCTCTGCTGCAGGAACAATTCCCTCAAAGTGGAACTCCCTTTAACCATAAAGTTCACGGATGCACGCCGGCATGACAGCAAAAACTTCCTGTTTGCTATTGATGATTTCGGTCGCCATACCTTCGGGCTCTGCCCTGAGAATATCTGCCTTGACTCGGCACATGACAACATCCCCACCTATGAGCTTCTGGAGCACTGGGATATCAACGCCCTGATCGATATCAACGGCAGGGCAAAATCATCGGAAAACGCCCCTGACGGCGTTACCTTTGATAAACAGGGACATCCTCTGTGCAGGGCCGGGCACAAAATGTGTCCCTGGGGCAATGATCCTGTAAAGGATGCCCATAAATACCGCTGCCCCTTAAAATGCGGGCGGATTGCTTCCTGCCCATATGAAGAAACATGTTCGCCCGGAAGCTATGGCCGTACCGTTTACATAAAGAACCATGGAGACCTGCGTTTCCAGCCCCGCATCCCCCGGGATTCCGAACAATACCGGAAAATATACAGTGAACGTACCGCCTGTGAACGGGTAAATGACCGTGTCCTGAATGACTATTGTCTGCAGCATCTCAAAATACGGGGAAGGGATCATTTCTCATTCTGGGCTATGGTCATCGGTATATGCATCCATCTGGATGCCAGATACAAGACCAACCTTCTGTAAAACAGGCACAATATCCAAATATCATCTGTATCCAGTTTGTCAAAAATCCTTTATGACAGGCTTTTTTTCGTATGCCGTTTTTTCTGTCTGACAGTTTCCTGCAGATGAGCTGTCAGCTTTTTTATCCCCATTTAACTCAACCTTCAACAAAGAATCATTCTCTGGCTAATTTCT
>JBJEJG010000035.1:0-20779 GCA_051877795.1 Acetatifactor sp. | reverse complement strand
ATCACTGCAACCGGACGAATCAGCTCCACGGAGCCGAATCTGCAGAATATTCCCATGAGAATGGAACTTGGCAGGAGAATCCGAAAGGTATTTGTGCCCAGAGAGGGCTGCGAGTTCATGGATGCGGATTACTCCCAGATAGAGCTGCGTGTGCTGGCGCATATGTCAGGAGATGAACAGCTGATTGAAGCCTATCATATGGATCAGGATATCCACAGAATTACGGCGGCAAAGGTATTCCATACTCCCTTTGAAGAGGTGACGGATTTACAGAGACGCAATGCCAAGGCAGTGAATTTCGGAATTGTATACGGCATCAGCTCCTTTGGGCTGAGTCAGGATTTAAGCATCAGCAGGAAAGAGGCGGCGGAGTATATTGAACAGTACTTTGACACTTATCCCAAGGTCAAAGAATTTCTGGACAAGCTGGTTTCGGATGCAAAGGAGCATGGTTACATTACCACCATGTTCGGGAGACGCCGTCCTGTTCCGGAGCTTTCATCATCCAATTTCATGCAGCGCTCTTTCGGAGAACGAGTAGCTATGAATTCACCAATTCAGGGAACGGCAGCAGATATCATAAAAATTGCAATGATTCGTGTCTGGAGGGCCCTGAGGGAGGCCGGTTTACGGTCAAAGCTGATTCTACAGGTGCACGATGAACTGGTGATTGAAACTTATCTGGAGGAAGAGGAGCAGGTGCGCCGGATTCTCTCTGAAAATATGAAAACGGCGGCTGATTTGGCAGTTACGCTGGAAATTGATTTACACACAGGACAAAACTGGTACGAGGCAAAATAGAATGAAATTTATAGGAATCACCGGCGGAATCGGGGCCGGAAAGTCGGAACTCTTAAGCTATATCCGAAGGCATTATAAATGTGAAATTTATCTTGCAGACGAGGTTGCCCATCTGGTAAAGAGGCCGGGAACAGAATGCTACAGGCTTCTTGTGGCGCTTCTTGGAACAGAGATTTTAGCCCCGGACGGACAGATTGACAATAGTCAAATGGCGGACAAAATTTTTGCCGATGAAGGACTTTTGGAACAGGTGAATGCCATCATCCACCCGGCGGTGAAAAACTTTTTACTGGAGCGTCTGGATCGGGCAGAGCGGGCGGGAGAAACGGAGCTTTTCTTCGTGGAGGCGGCGCTTTTGATTGAGACCGGTTATGGACAGTTGGTAGATGAGATGTGGTATATTTACGCTTCGGAAGAGGTGCGCAGAAAGCGCCTCAGACAGGCCAGGGGATATAGCGACGAGAAAATCACTCATATCATGTCGAGACAGCTGAATGAGGAAATTTTCAGGAAAAACTGTGATTTTGTGATAGATAACAGCGGGTCCCTGGAGGACAGCTGCAGGCAAATAGACAAAAAACTGGAGGCTTTTACATGGCAGAAGTAAGAGATGGACAGGGACAACTGGTGTTCGGACTGGACATCGGTACCAGAAGCATCGTAGGAACGGTCGGGTATCTGAGTAACGGAAAATTTCATGTTCTGGCACAGCGTTCAAAGGAGCATGAGACAAGATCCATGTTGGATGGACAGATTCATGATATCGGAAAGGTAGGCCAGACCATAAGACAGGTGAAGGAGCAGCTGGAGGAGGACTTGAACCGGAAGCTGACGGAAGTCTGTATTGCTGCGGCAGGACGTGTGCTGCGTACTGTTACCACGCATGCGGAGCAGGCTTTTGAGGAGGAACATGTGGTGGCGGAGGAGGATGTTTACTCTCTTTCCACTATGGCTGTAGAGAAGGCCTACGATGAGTTCCTGAATAGCAATGATACGGAGATGAAATTTTATTGTGTCGGCTATACGCCTATGCGTTACTATATGAACGGCTATCAGATTGGAAATCTTGAGGGGCATAAGGTGAAAAGCATGGCGGTTGACCTGATTGCTACTTTCCTGCCGGATGATGTGGTCGATGGTCTGTACAAGGCGGTGGAACTTGCGGGACTTCATGTGGCAAATCTGACACTGGAGCCGATTGCTGCGATTCAGGTGGCTATCCCGGAGAAGTTCCGTATGCTGAATATGGCACTTGTGGATGTCGGTGCAGGAACCAGTGATATTTCCATTACAAAGGACGGAACCATCACTGCCTATGGCATGATTCCGGTTGCCGGAGACAGTCTGACAGATATTATTGTGCAGCATTGTCTTGTAGATTTTGATACGGCAGAAAGAATCAAGCGTCAGGCGGGAGACCGGGAGACTGTGGAGTATCAGGATATTATGGGCTTGCCCCAGGTCATTACCGCACAGGAGGTGGAGAACCTTCTTGCCGACCATGTACAGGAGATGGCAGAGCAGGTGGCGTCCTGTATCAGAGAGCTGAACGGTGACAAGTCGGTCAGTGCCGTGTTTGTGGTAGGCGGCGGGGGCATGATTCCCGGATATACGGAAAGACTTGCGAAGGAACTGGATATTGTGAAAGAGCGTGTAGCCATCAGGGGACAGGAGGTCATGCAGGCCATTGAATTTGAAATAGAGAATCCCAGAAAAGACTCCATGATGGTGACACCAATCGGAATCTGCTTAAGCTATTATGAGCAGAGCAACAATTTTATTTTTGTGGAGCTCAATGGGAAGCGTGTGAAGCTTTATGATAACGGAAAGCTTTCGGTGGCAGATGCTGCAGTGCAGTCTGAGGTCCCTAACGAAGAATTGTTCCCCAGACGAGGAGAGGCACTGAACTTTTCCGTCAATGGCAAGAGCCGTATCGTGCGCGGCCTTCAGGGTGAGGCAGCAGTCATCCGCGTGAACGGAGAGACGGCAGACATTTACACCCAGATACATAACGGCGATCGTATTCAGGTGGAGCCATCCACGGCAGGAGAGGCGGCCCGGCTGGAACTGGGCAGACTTCCGGAGCTTGACCAGAGACTTCACGTGGTGGTGAACGGCACAAGGATTGATTTGCCCAAGACTGCGTCTGTCAACGGAAGGCTGGAAAATGAGTTCTATAGGATTCAGGAAAATGATGCTATTCAGGTGCAGAATTTTTATACTGTGAGCGAAATTGCGGAGTTCCTGGATGTACCGCTGGGCGGGAAAATTCTGGTAAATGATATACCGGCGAAGCCGGAGACGAGAGTCTATGAGAATTTTACCCTGAACTGGGATGTAAATGCGGAAACCTCTTATGCAGATTTGGAAGAGGAAACGGAGGAAGAGGCTGAAAAGCGGCGCATTGTGAAGGAAGAAGCGGCTGCAAGGGCTGCGGAGGAAGAGGCAAGGCTGGCAGCGGAGCAGCTTGTGAGGACGGTTGCAGCAGAAACGGGAACAGTTACAGAAGAAGTAAATGTGCAGGCAGTGAAGCAGCAGGAGGAAAGTGCAAAGGAAGGTCCGGCTACTTTATCGGTGATTGTCAATAAGCTTCCTGTTTTGTTGACGGGCAAGAGCAGCTATGTGTTTGTAGATGTCTTTTCCTTTATAGATTTTGATTTGAGTACCCCTGCCGGACGGTCAATTGTGACCCTTCTAAACGGCAGAAACGCAGAATATATGGAGCCGTTAGCAAACGGAGACGTGATTGAGATTTTCTGGAAAGAATGACAGACGCGGGTGCCGCACGGCTGTCAAAAAAGAACGGGAAGAGAGAGTAGAAAATGAGATTATGCAGCATAGCAAGCGGGAGCAGCGGAAACTGTATTTATGTGGGGTCTGAGGCGACGCACCTGCTTGTGGATATAGGAATCAGCGGAAAGCGGGCGGAAGGAGGGCTTCGCGAACTGGAACTGACGGGAAGGGATATTGACGGCATCCTGATTACCCATGAACATGCAGACCACATACAGGGGTTGGGCGTGATTGCCAGAAAATATGAAATTCCCATCTATGCGACGCAGGGAACCATAGAAGCTATCAGGGCATACGGAAATCTTGGAAGCATAGATGAGAGCCTTTTTCACGCAGTGCAGGAGGACAGAAAATTTATTATAAAGGACTTGACGATAAATCCGATGCGCATTTCCCATGACGCAGCGCAGCCGGTGGGCTACCGTATCAGCTACGGGGACAGACGTGTGGCGGTCTGCACGGATCTTGGAACCTATAATGATTATACTGTGGAGTGTCTGAGGGGAATGGACGCTCTGCTCCTGGAGGCAAATCATGATGTCAACATGCTTCAGGTGGGGCCTTATCCTTACTATCTGAAGCAGAGAATTCTCAGTGACAGGGGGCATCTGTCCAATGAAAATTCAGGACGGCTTTTGTGCCGGATATTACATGACAATTTAAAGACTGTGCTGCTTGGCCATTTAAGCAAGGAAAACAATCTGCCGGAGCTGGCTTTTGAATCGGTTCGGATGGAAATTTCCATGGGGGATAATCCTTATAGGGCCGGAGACTTCGATATCAGAGTGGCGAGACGAAGCGAAGTGACGCCGGCAGTGGTAATCTAGTGTTGCAAAATGTATGTAAGTGTAGTTAAATGATAGAGAAACAGAAAATGCGCGGCTGCGCGGGAATGGAGAACTCATATGAAGAGAACGATTATTACGGTGGTTGGAAAAGATACGGTTGGCATCATTGCAAAGGTTTGCACCTACCTGGCTGAGAACGGAATCAATATTCTGGACATTTCCCAGACAATTGTACAGGGATATTTCAATATGATGATGATTGTGGATATGAGCGGCTGTCAAAAGCATTTTGGCGACGTGGCTGACGAAATGGCAGCACTGGGTGAGAAAATCGGCGTAGTTATCAAATGTCAGAAGGAAGAAATTTTCGATTCCATGCACCGCATTTAAAGTGTGGTAAATGCCGGAAAAGGTCAGGAAGGAAAACATAACAATGATAAATTTATATGAAGTAACCGAAACGAACAAGATGATTGAGAAGGAGAATCTGGATGTACGTACCATTACGCTGGGCATCAGCCTTCTCGACTGTATTGATTCTGATTTGCAAAGACTAAATGACAAGATTTACAACAAGATTTACGATGCGGCGAAGAATCTGGTGCAGACCGGTGAGGAGATTTCCAGAGAATTCGGGATTCCCATTGTTAATAAGAGAATTTCCGTGACTCCCATCGCGTTGGTCGGAAGTGCAGCGTGCAGGACGGTGGAGGATTTTGCTTCTATTGCAAAAACACTGGATAAGGTAGCCCATGAGGTGGGGGTAAACTTTATCGGTGGGTATTCTGCTTTGGTGTGCAAGGGAATGACACCTGCGGACGAACTGCTGATTCGCTCCATCCCCCTGGCACTGTCCACAACCGAGAGAGTGTGCAGCTCCGTGAATTTAGGTTCCACAAAGACAGGAATCAACATGGATGCAGTGAAGCTTATGGGTGAGATGATTCTGGAGACAGCAGAATATACGAAGGAGAATGATTCTCTGGGCTGTGCGAAGCTGGTTGTGTTCTGCAATGCACCGGATGATAACCCCTTTATGGCAGGCGCATTTCACGGCGTGACCGAGGCGGATAAGATTATCAATGTGGGTGTCAGCGGCCCCGGCGTTGTCAAGACTGCTCTGGAAAAGGTAAGAGGGGAGAACTTTGAGGTGCTGTGCGAGACGATTAAGAAGACAGCCTTCAAGGTAACACGTGTGGGACAGCTTGTGGCAAAAGAGGCTTCCAGGAGATTGAAGGTACCTTTCGGTATTGTTGACCTTTCTCTGGCTCCCACGCCTGCCATCGGAGACAGCGTGGCCGATATTCTCTGTGAAATTGGACTGGAGCATGCGGGAGCGCCCGGAACCACTGCGGCACTTGCCCTGCTGAACGACCAGGTAAAGAAGGGAGGCGTTATGGCATCCTCCTATGTGGGCGGCTTAAGCGGTGCGTTTATTCCTGTCAGCGAGGATCAGGGAATGATTGATGCTGTGAGAGCAGGTGCGCTTACTCTTGAAAAACTGGAGGCCATGACCTGTGTGTGCTCGGTTGGACTGGATATGATTGCCATTCCCGGAGATACGAAGGCGACTACCATTTCCGGTATCATTGCGGACGAGATGGCAATCGGCATGGTAAACCAGAAGACAACTGCTGTCCGCGTGATTCCTGTCATCGGAAAGGGAGTCGGGGAGACAGTGGAATTTGGAGGTCTGCTGGGATATGCGCCTATCATGCCGGTAAACCGGTTCTCCTGTGATGCCTTTGTGAATCGTGGAGGGAGAATCCCCGCTCCGATTCACAGCTTTAAAAACTAAAAAGAAGAAAATAAAAACCGGTTTTCCGCCGTTTGCGGGGAACCGGTTTTTCAGTACGCAATGTTTTCAAATGATGGCAAGGGGAATGGTGTATTCGTTAGCTGAGATTATGCCGTCCTTGCCGGAAATAATGCCCTGATAGAGCTGGCTTGTGAGGATATCCTGTTTCAGCATAATAAAGGTATCCTCATCCAACAGCTTTTCCGCATCGGCCAGCTTGGTTACTAACGGAATGCGGGACTGCTCCTTGATAGCGCCAAGAAGCGGGGAGGCGGATTTCCGAAAGCCGAGTACTCTGGCATAGGGGGTATATCCCAGTTCGGCACAGCAGGCCATATCTTCCTTCGTGATATTCAGAAGAATATGGAGCAGACAGCGGCTGATTCTGGTGTAGGTCATTTCCTTTGTTTTCAACAAATCACAGAAGCTGTCAAAATCCTTGAATTCCTTCAGCTGTTTCCTGATGCGGTCAGACAAATCGGAGGACACATCAAGATACCTCTCATAGCCGTATTCCTTTTCGGAAAGAAGCTTATAATAGAGGGCAGAAGAAAAATCATTGCTGCGGACAACGGAATGTGTTGCAAGCCAGTCGCAGAGCAGGGCGCTTGCCTCGGGCGGCATCTGTTCTTTGAGAAAGGCCGGATCGGTTTCTGAGTAGAGCGCCTGTCTGATTGCGAGAGCGGAACAATATGCGCCGCCGGGAAATCTGTCGTGATAATCGGAGCCGGAGCGTTTTATTGTGACAGGAATCAGAGGACTTTTCTGACGCAGGATTGCCTTAATATATTCCATTCCCAAAATATTGTTCGGAGAGGAGAAAATCTCCTTGTGGGCTGTCAGATTCGGATAATGCTGCATCAAAGCCCAGGTGCGGGCAGTGGGATAGGTCATCCCCTGTCTGAGAAAACGTTTCAGGGTAGAGACATATTCCTCCGGCTCTTCCACGAGGATAGCGGCAACCTGCTTTAAAAGGTCAATATCGCCGCACTCACTGCCAAAGCAAAGATGGGAGACTGCGCCAAGTCCGGTCAGGAGAGAAACGGCACCTGTTGCAAAGAATTCAGCGCTGGAGGTGGCGTAGATGGAAGGCAGCTCCAGTACCAGGTCGGCACCTTCCAAAAGCGCCATCTTTGCACGGGTGTGCTTGTCCAGCAGGGCGGGAGCACCGCGCTGTACAAAGTTTCCGCTCATGACAACGACCGTATAATCGGCATCTGTGTGCCTCAAAGACTGTTCCAGCTGATACTTGTGACCGTTGTGAAAAGGATTGTATTCTGCAATGATTCCGTTTACCTTCATGAAAAGCCCTCCGGATTAACTATATTACGTACAAAAATATCAAATGCCAATGTGAAAAAAATAACATACTGTGAAAGCGTTTACATGTGCCAAAGTATCAGAAAAAACGATGATTGCATGAAGAACTGTGTACTGAAAAATATACAAATTACCGCATATTTTCCCTTGTGTCTTGTCCTACTATTTAGTATAATATAAATAACGCAGTTTGTTAAGTAAAAAAACTTACAACAGTGACAAAAATTAAAACACAGGGACAAGCGGGAAACCGCCGGAAAGGAGAATGGATATGTCATATATTGACATGATTAAGGAGCGAGCAAGGCTCGACAAGAAGACTATCGTATTACCGGAGTCCAACGACAAGAGAACTCTCTTGGCTGCAGCAAAGATTATGGAAGAGGGCATTGCCGATATTATTATGATTGGTGATGAAGAGAAAATCATGGACGGTGCAGGCTGGCTGGAGGTTGATTTGTCAGGCATTACTGTTGTAAATCCCAAGACTACTTCCAAGCTGGATGATTATGTAAATCTGTTATATGAGACCAGAAAGGCAAAGGGAATGACCGAGGAGAAGGCGAGAGAAATTCTGCTGAGCGATCCTTTGACCTTTGGTATTGTTATGGTAAAAGCAAATGATGCAGACGGGATGGTTGCAGGCGCCTGCCATTCCACCGCAGATACTTTGAGACCTGCGCTGCAGATTCTGAAGACGGCTCCCGGCGTAAAGCTTGTTTCCGCATTCTTTGTTATGGATACCGTATTTAAGGATCAGGGTGAGAACGGTGCATTCCTGTTTGCCGACTGTGGCCTGAATCAGGATCCCACAGCAGAGGAACTGGCTGCAATCGCAGATTCTTCTTCCAGAAGCTTCAAGGCACTGATTGGACCGAAGCCCGTCATTGCTATGCTGAGCCATTCCACCAAGGGCAGTGCAAAACATGCGCTTGTTGACAAGGTGGTTGAGGCGACCAGAATCGCAAAGGAGGAGTATCCTCATCTGACGATAGACGGCGAACTGCAGCTGGATGCCGCTCTGGTTCCCAATGTTGCAAAGTCCAAGGCTCCCGGCAGCCCTGTTGCAGGTAAGGCAAATGTACTGATTTTCCCGAATCTGGATGCAGGTAACATCGGCTATAAGCTGGTACAGAGACTGGGTGGCGCAGAGGCTTACGGCCCTATGCTTCAGGGTATTGCAAAGCCTGTCAACGATTTGTCCCGTGGCTGCTCCTGGCAGGATATTGTCGGCGTAGTAGCATTGACAGCAGTCCAGGCACAGCTTGTCTAAACGCAGAGCCAAGTCGGCGACTGCATAGACTGCCGAGCTTGCTCGAACAGTTATGCAGGTGCAGATTTGACGAGCAAAAGCACCGAGGAAAGCGGAACGCTTTTCGAGGTGATTCTGCGTTTAGACAAAAATACGCATTTAGACTGAGAATATATGATGAAAGGAAAATAGAAAGATGAAAGTATTGGTTATTAACTGCGGAAGCTCTTCTCTAAAGTTCCAGCTCATTGATTCCGAATCTGAGAAGTGCCTTGCAAAAGGGCTTTGTGAGAGAATCGGCATCGAGGGCAGTATGATTACTTATGCTCCCGAAGGCGGAGATAAGGAAAAGACAACAACTCCTATGCCCGACCATACCGAGGCAATCCGTCTGGTATTGGAAGCACTGACAAATCCGAAGACCGGTGTGGTGAAGGATTTAAACGAAATCGGTGCAGTAGGACATCGTGTGGTACACGGCGGCGAGAAGTTTGCAGAGTCCGTTGTCATCAATGATGAGGTTATGGCTGCAATTGAAGAGTGCAATGATCTGGCACCTCTCCACAATCCTGCAAACCTGATTGGTATTAATGCATGCAAGAAGCTGATGCCCACTACTCCCATGGTAGCAGTGTTTGATACCGCTTTCCATCAGACCATGCCTGAGGAGGCTTATATGTACGGTCTCCCCTATGAATATTATCAGAAATACAAAATCAGAAGATACGGCTTCCACGGTACAAGCCATTCCTATGTTTCCAAGAAGGCAGCAGAGGTGCTCGGAAAGAAATATGAGGATTTGAAGATTATTGTCTGCCATCTGGGCAACGGCGCATCCGTTTCCGCTGTCAAGAATGGCAAGTGCGTAGATACTTCCATGGGTCTCACACCTCTGGAAGGGCTTATCATGGGTACCCGTTCCGGTGACATCGACCCTGCAATCATTGAATTCCTGGCACACAAAGAAGGTAAGAGTATTGATGAAATTATGACCGTTCTGAATAAAAAGTCCGGTGTTCTGGGGCTTTCCGACAATCTTTCCTCCGATTTCCGTGACCTGGAGGATGGTTATAATAAGGGCGACGCAAATGCAATTCGTACCCTGAAGACCTTCTGCTATCGTGTAGCAAAATATATCGGCTCCTATGTAGCAGCTATGAATGGTGTGGATGTCATCTGCTTTACCGCAGGTGTCGGTGAGAATGCCGCTCTGGTTCGTACCTTTGTCTGCGAGTATCTTGGCTACCTCGGTGTGGAACTTGACCAGGAGGCAAACCATAAGCGCGGTGAGGATATTGCAATTACCACTCCAGACAGTAAAACTACCGTTATGGTGATTCCTACCAATGAGGAACTGGCTATCGCAAGAGAGACGGTAAGACTTGTTTAGTACAACTGCAACGCGTTACCACTTTTGTGCAAAAAAGTCTTGACACTTTTTTCGCCTTGGAGTAATATTATAAAAAATAAATAGCGGAACACAAACCGTAGATGTGGAGATAAAAACAGTTCGCAATGCGAAAGCGTTGCGTGGGCACTTACAGAGAGACCGGAGGCTGAGAAAGGTCAGAACGCAGGCTGTTAAATGGACCACGGAGGGCGCAAGGAAAGAAGCGAGGCTTTTAGTATTTTGCGACGTCGGGCACACGTCAGTTGCCGGGGATATGTTGGTATCCTGTTAAGAGCACCCGGTATGGGTGAAGCAAGGTGGCACCGCGGGAAAAAGAATTTTGTCCCGTCCTTGACAGAATGGAAATATTCTGTCAGGACGGGATTTTTATTATTTTCAGGGAGGAGCAGGAATGAAGACACAACCCGGTTTAGAAGAATGCAGAAAACTGAAAGAAGAAGGAAATTACGGTGTCATACCCGTGAGTACGGAAATCTATGCGGACACCACAACACCAATCGAGGTGTTGCGGGTTTTGAAAAAGGTCAGCGGACACGTATATCTGTTGGAAAGCGCGGAGGCTGACAAGCGATGGGGCAGATATTCTTTTTTGGGCTTTGACCCGTTGATGGAGATTACCTGTTATAACGGCACTGTAAAAATCAAAAATCCCCTGACAACCCAGACGACAACCCGGGATATCAGAAGCTGTATCAGAGACATTATTGAGGAGAACCGCAGCCCAAAGCTGGATTATCTGCCGTCCTTTACCGGTGGGCTGGTGGGATACTTTTCTTATGACTATATCAAGTACAGCGAGCCGACACTGAAGCTGGATGCGGAGGATGAAGAGGGCTTTCAGGATGTGAACCTGATGCTTTTCCACAAGGTGATTGCCTTTGATAACTACAGGCAGAAAATCGTACTTATCGTTAATATCAAGACGGATGATATTGAAGCCAACTACAATAAGGCACTGTTGGAACTGGAAGGCATGAAGCAGCTGATACAAAGAGGAGAAAAGGCAGCTGATATTCCTTTGAAACTGAAATCCGAATTTAAACCGCTTTTTAATGAGACTGAATATTGCAATATGGTGCAGAGGGGCAAGCATTATATTAAGGAAGGTGATATTTTTCAGGTGGTGCTTTCTAACAGGCTGGAGGCAGAGATGGAGGGAAGCCTTCTGGATGCTTATCGAGTGCTCCGTACAACAAACCCTTCTCCATACATGTTTTACTTCTCAGGGACAGACGGGGAGATAGCAGGGGCAAGCCCTGAAACTCTGGTGAAGCTTGAGGGTGAAAAACTCTATACGTTTCCGCTGGCGGGAACCAGACCAAGAGGAAAAAGTGAGGAGGAAGATAAGGCTCTCGAAACAGAACTTTTGGTGGATGAGAAGGAAAGAGCCGAACACAACATGCTGGTGGATTTGGGCAGGAATGATATCGGAAAAATCAGCAGAGTTGGAACGGTCAATGTGGAGAAATATATGTCCATTGAACGCTATTCGCATGTGATGCACATCGGCTCCACGGTCAGCGGAAGCATAAGAGAGGATAAAGATGCATTGGATGCGGTAGATGCCATCCTTCCGGCGGGAACCCTGTCGGGAGCACCGAAGCTCAGAGCATGTGAGATTATCAATGAGCTGGAGAATAACAAGAGAGGCATTTACGGCGGTGCTATCGGTTATATTTCTTTCGCGGGCAATCTGGACACCTGTATTGCCATCAGACTGGCGTTTTCCAAGAATGGCAAGGTATTCATCCGTTCCGGCGCGGGTATTGTGGCGGACAGCGTACCGGAGAAGGAATACCGTGAATGTATTCAGAAGGCGGCGGCAGTGAGAAATGCCATTCAGATAGCGCAGGATGGACGAGTAGAATAGAGGGAGGCAGAAGCATGATACTTTTGATTGATAATTACGACAGCTTTTCCTATAACGTTTATCAGTTGACCGCATCCGTAAATTCTGATGTAATGGTCATCCGAAACGACCAGCTTTCAGTGCAGGAGATTGAAGAATTGAATCCCACTCATATTATTTTGTCACCGGGGCCCGGCAGGCCGTCTGAGGCGGGAGTATGTGAGGATGTCATACGTTATTTTGCGGGAAGGATTCCCATTCTTGGAATTTGTCTCGGCCATCAGGCAATCTGCGAGGTTTTTGGCGCGACGGTAACCTATGCGAAACAGCTGATGCATGGAAAACAGTCGGTGGCGACGTTGGATACGGATAGTGTGTTGTTTGCGGGGATGAAAGAACAGATGACGGTTGCGAGATATCATTCTCTGGCGGCGGATGCGGCTACTATGCCGGGTGTGCTAAAGATAACTGCCCGTACGGAGGACGGAGAGGTTATGGCAGTGGAACACAGAGAATATCCCGTGTACGGTGTGCAGTTTCATCCGGAATCAGTGCTGACGCCGGACGGCAGACAGATTATGGAAAACTTTTTGAAGCCTGGAGCGAGCGGGAACGCGGAAGAAAGAAAAACAGTAGCCAAAAATATTTCAGAGAAAAATACAGAAGACCAAAAGATTGAGGAGAAAGGAGAGAAAAAGATGATGATTCAGGAAGCAATTATTAAGCTGTCAAAGAAGGAAGATATCGGTTATGAGATGGCAAAAGGCGTTATGAACGAAATCATGAATGGAGAGGCCAGCGATGTGCAGAAGAGTGCATATTTGACAGCGCTGTCCATGAAGGGGGAGACGATAGAGGAAATTACCGGTTCGGCGGAGGAGATGAGAAACCATGCCCTTCCCGTAAATCATGGCATGGATGTAATGGAAATTGTTGGAACGGGAGGCGACGGTTCTAATTCCTTTAATATTTCCACAACAGCTGCATTGATTATAGCGGCGGCGGGTGTCCCTGTGGCAAAGCACGGAAACCGGGCTGCAAGCTCCAAGTCAGGTGCGGCTGACTGTCTGGAGTCTCTTGGTGTGAACATTGCTCTGGAGCCTGAAAAAGCGGTTAAATTGCTGCGTGAGGCTGGCATCTGCTTCCTGTTTGCCCAGAAATACCACACGGCGATGAAGTATGTCGGCCCTATCCGCAAGGAACTTGGTATTCGTACTGTGTTCAACATTCTGGGCCCTCTGACCAATCCTGCAAAGGCAAGTATGCAGATTATGGGTGTTTACGATGAAAGTCTTTTGGAGCCTATGGCACATGTCCTCTCTAATTTGGGCGTGAAAAAGGGAATGGTGGTGTATGGACAGGAGAAGCTGGATGAAATCTCCATCTGCGGTCCCACCAGTGTATGCTGCTTTAAAAACGGTGAGTTCAGGAAAGATACCATCACACCGGAATCTGTCGGGTTAAAGCGGGCAGAAAAAGGGGAACTGCTGGGGGGAACACCGGAAGAAAATGCAGCTATTACCAGAGCAATTCTGGAAGGAAAAGAGAAAGGCGCAAAGAGAGATGCTGCAGTCATCAATGCGGCAGCGGCACTGTTTGTGGCCGGTAAGGCAGGCAGTCTTCAGAGTGCGGTAAAGCTGGCGGAGGATACCATTGACAGCGGAAAGGCGCTTACGAAGTTGGAACAGTTTGTTCAGCTTTCTAACGCCTGAGAACAGGAACGGGGAAAGTTATGTTGCGGTGCAATTATGAGAAAAACGATGAGAGGACGAGCCGCGTCTGCGGCAGAGTGTGAGGCAATATGATATTAGAGGAAATTGCAGCAAAGACAACAGAAAGAATACAGGCAGAAAAAAAGGCACTGCCGCTTGCGGAACTCAGGGCACAGGCGGCAGCACTGGATGTCGATACGGGGTTTCCTTTTGAGAAGGCGTTGGCAAAGGAGGGAATGTCTTTTATTTGTGAGGTAAAGAAGGCATCTCCCTCCAAAGGAATTATCGCAGAACATTTTCCCTATATGGAAATAGCCGGAGAGTATGAGAAGGCCGGCGCAGATGCCATTTCCGTCCTTACGGAGCCTTTTTATTTCAAGGGAAGCGACAAATATCTTGAAGAGATTCGCAGAGCGGTGTCTATTCCGCTTCTGAGAAAGGACTTCACGGTAGATGAATATATGATTTATCAGGCGAAGACGCTGGGGGCCGATGCAGTGCTGTTGATTTGTTCCATTCTTAGCTCCATGCAGCTTTCCGAGTATAAGGGGATTGCAGACGAACTGGGACTTTCCGCTCTGGTGGAGGCGCATGATGAGAGGGAAATCGAGATGGCACTTGCTGCGGGGGCACGCGTTATCGGTGTCAATAACCGCAATCTGAAGGATTTTACGGTGGATATTGATAATTCTATCCGCCTTCGGGAGCTGGTTTCCCGCGACATCTTGTTTGTGTCGGAAAGCGGTATGAAAACCAGAGCTGACATTGCAAGGCTGGAGGAAAACGGAACGGATGCAGTATTGATTGGGGAGACCTTCATGCGAAGCAATGACAAGTCGGCAATGCTGCGAGAGTTAAGAGGTGTCTCATGAACCATACAAGGATAAAAATTTGCGGTCTGTTCCGCCCGGAGGATATGGACTATGCAAACCGGGTACATCCTGATTATATCGGCTTCGTGTTCTGGGAGAAAAGTAAGAGGAGGGTCAGTCCGGAGCAGGCAGCTGAACTTCGAAAGCTCTTAAAGCCGGGAATCCTGACAGTGGGTGTTTTTGTGAATGCTCCCTGTGAGGAGGTTATCGGACTTCTGGAGGATGGTGTTATTGATATGGCACAGCTTCACGGGGATGAAACCGAGGAGGACATTCAGTATATTCAGGCGGTCACCCATAAGCCGGTGGTAAAGGCGGTAAAGGTAAAGAACCGATATGATGTGGAGGCGTGGCTTGATACTTCTGCGGATTATCTGCTGTTTGACAGCGGTATGGGAAGCGGCGTTACCTTTAACTGGGAGCTGTTGTCGGGAGTGGAGAGGGAATATTTCGTGGCAGGAGGATTACATGCGGATAACCTGCCGGAGGTGTTGGAGCATCTTTCTCCCTACGCGGTGGACATAAGCTCCGGCGTGGAGACGGACGGAAAAAAGGATTTTGAAAAGATGAGGGCTGTGGTAAATCTCGTGCGAGGTGTTTGAAAACTGAGAAATTCCCATATGGGTAGAAAAAGAATAGCGCAGAAATGTGTGGAAAAGAGGAGAAAATGAGTAAAGGAAGATACGGAATACACGGAGGACAGTATATTTCCGAGACATTGATGAATGAACTGATTCATCTGGAGGAGTGTTATGAGCATTATAAGAACGACCCGGAGTTCCAGCAGGAACTGAACAAACTTTTAAACGAGTATGCGGGCAGACCTTCCCTGCTGTATTATGCGGAAAAAATGACAAAGGATCTGGGCGGCGCTAAAATCTATTTAAAGCGTGAGGATTTGAATCATACAGGCTCCCACAAGATTAACAATGTACTGGGGCAGGCACTGCTTGCAAAGAAGATGGGAAAGACCCGTATTATTGCGGAGACGGGCGCGGGGCAGCATGGCGTGGCAACCGCAACCGCGGCGGCGCTTCTCGGTATGGAATGCGAGATTTACATGGGCAAGGAGGACACAGAGCGCCAGGCGTTAAACGTTTACCGCATGGAGCTTCTGGGGGCGAAGGTGCATCCCGTCACCTCCGGAACCATGACTCTGAAGGACGCTGTCAACGAGTGTATGAGAGAGTGGACAAACCGGGTGGATGATACTCTCTATGTGCTTGGTTCTGTTATGGGGCCGCACCCCTTCCCTATGATTGTGCGTGATTTCCAGAGCGTCATCAGCAGAGAAGCAAAGCAGCAGATTTTGGAGAAGGAGGGAAAGCTTCCGGCGGCAGTCGTTGCCTGTGTGGGCGGTGGCAGCAATTCCATGGGTATGTTCTACAACTTTATTGAAGACAAGGAAGTGGAACTGATTGGCTGTGAGGCGGCGGGAAAGGGTGTTGACACGGCACTGACCGCGGCCACCATCGCAACAGGAAGCCTTGGTATCTTCCATGGCATGAAATCCTATTTCTGCCAGGATGAGTACGGCCAGATTGCTCCGGTATATTCCATCTCAGCGGGTCTTGACTATCCCGGCATCGGGCCGGAGCATGCTTATCTGCACGACATTGGCAGAGCGCAGTATGTTCCAATCACGGACGACGAGGCGGTGGATGCCTTTGAGTATATTGCACGGACGGAGGGAATTATCTGCGCCGTTGAGAGCGCCCATGCGGTAGCATATGTGAGAAAGATTGCAAAGAATTACAGCCCCGACCAGAGCATCATCGTATGCCTGTCAGGCAGAGGCGATAAGGATGTGGCTGCAATTGCAAGATATCGTGGTGTGGATTTGCACGAATAGGTAATTTGGCACAGGGTTAAGGAGAAGAGAGATGAAAACACTTAATAATAAGTTGAACAAGGTTTTTGACACACCAAATAAAAAGGCCTTTATCGGGTTTTTGACAGCGGGAGACCCTACGGCGGACTGTACGGTCAACTATATTCTGGAGATGGAGAGAGCGGGAGCGGATTTAATTGAAATCGGCATTCCCTTTTCAGACCCCACCGCAGAGGGCGTGGTGATCCAGGATGCCAATATCAGAGCATTGAAAAACGGCATGACTACCGATGGTGCCTTTGATATTGTGAGAAGAGTCAGAGAAAAGTCACAGATTCCTCTCGCGTTCATGACCTACGCAAACCCGGTATTTCACTATGGCTACGACAAGTTCTTTACCAGGTGTGAAGGGCTTGGTGTGGATGCCATTATTATCCCCGATATGCCCTTTGAGGAGAAGGCGGAGATGGAGGAGCCTGCCAATGCCCACAACGTGGCATTGATTTCCATGATTGCACCAACCTCCGAGAGTCGTATTCAGGCGATTGCGTCCGAGGCGAAGGGCTTTATCTACGTGGTATCCTCCATGGGTGTAACCGGCGTCAGAAGTGAAATCAAGACGGATTTGGGCGCTATTGTGGAAAGTATCAGAAAGGTGACAGATGTACCCTGTGCCATCGGTTTCGGCATCAGTACACCGGAGCAGGCAAAAGCAATGGCAGCGGTATCTGATGGAGCCATTGTCGGCAGCGCCATTGTAAAGATTATCGCAAAGTATGGCACTGAGGCAGCACCGGAGCTGTACAACTATGTAAAGAGCATGAAGGACGCCGTGAGCGAGGCGTAACAGTATTTCAACAGCTACCAAAATGCATAAATGCAACTTACCTTTTAAAAAGAACCACTTACCGCAATTTTCTTGCGGAAGGAGGTTCTTTTTTATATGCTCTAAACGTTCGAAGGAGAGAAAACAGGAGAGGATGGCGCGAACATGGAAAAATCGAAAGAAATTATAAGAGTGACAGGCCTGAAAAAGTATTTCAGGGAGATAAAGGCGGTGGACGACATCAGCTTTTGCGTGGAGAAGGGAGAACTGTTTGGTTTCCTGGGGGTGAACGGAGCGGGTAAGTCCACTACCATCAATATGCTCTGTACCCTGTATCGACCGACGTCAGGAGAGATAGAAATCTGCGGGCACAGGGCGGGAAAGGAAGACGGGGAAATCAGAAACCACATCGGTGTGGTATGGCAGAATAACTGTCTGGATGAAAAACTGACCGTAAAGGAGAATCTTTATGTGAGAGGGGCAATGTACGGACAGAGCGCCGGGAAGCTGCGGGAGAATATAGAAAGAGTCTGTGAAAGACTGAAGCTGCAGGATATTTACGGAAGATGTTATGAAAAGCTGTCAGGGGGACAGAAGAGAAGGTGTGAGATAGCAGCAGCTCTGGTGAATACGCCGGAAATCCTGTTTTTGGATGAACCAACCACGGGGCTCGACCCGGCTACGAGAAAGCTGGTGTGGGAGAGCCTGGATAAACTGCGCAGAGAGGACGGAATGACTGTTTTTCTCACCACCCATTATATGGAGGAGGCAGCGAAGGCAAGCCATATTGCCATAATAGACAGCGGGAGAATAAAAGAGTACGGAACGCCCTTTGAGCTGAAGGAGCGGTATGCAAAGGATAAGCTGCGGTTGGTGTATGGGGATGAGGAGACTCAGATAACGCTTCCCGACAGTATGGCGGCATTGCCAATCCTGAAGGAAGAGGAAGAAAGGCTTACCGGCTTTGAACTTGTGCAGGGCACTATGGACGATGTGTTCTTAAATGTTACGGGAAAGAGTCTGGAACAATAGGGAGGAAAATAAAATGCGTGAAATTTTTTACATGACGAAAAGAAATTGCCTGATTTATTTCAGGGACAAATCAGCAGTATTTTTTTCTATACTTTCTACCTTGATTGTACTGCTTCTGATGGTTGTCTTTCTGGGACGCATGAACAGTGAGGATTTGGTGGAACTGCTGGCAAGGTACGGTGGGGAGAGGGACACGGCTTTGGATGAGCAGAATGCCGCATACCTGATTCAACTCTGGACGCTGGCAGGGATTCTGGTGTCAAATTCCGTTACAGTGACACTGACAGTGCTGGGCGCCATGGTGAGAGATGAGACAAGAAAACGGATTATGGCGTTTTATGTAACGCCGGTAAAGCGAATCAGGCTGTCTCTCGGATATATTTTTTCCGCATGGATTGTCGGAATTATCATGTGCCTTCTGACGCTGGCAATCGGGGAAATCTATTTTGGGGTACAGGGACATGCCTTGCTGGGGGCAGACAGCCTTTTGAAACTGACCGGCATGATTGCTCTGAATACCTTTACCTTTTCGGCAATCGGCTATCTGCTTGCGCTCTTCGTCCACAGTGACAGCGGCTGGAGCGGTTTACTTACGGTGATTGGTACGTTGGTGGGATTTGTCGGAGGAATTTATCTTCCCATGTCCACGCTGTCAGAACGGCTGCAGAGCATCCTGAAATGTCTGCCTGTACTGCATGGAGCAGCCATGATGAGAAGTGTCTGTACAGAGCAGGCAATTTTGGAAACCTTTCAGGGGCTGCCTGATATGGCGGGAGATATTTTCCGGGAAAAAATGGGGATTACGGTTTTCCGGGGAGAGACGGAAATTCTTTTGTGGGAGCAGGTGTTGTTTTTACTGCTGTATGCTATAATAGCGATAATGATTGCGACGCTGGTGAACAGGAATAAAAAATGGAAAGACCGCTGAGACAGGATGAGATGGAGAGAAGAGTATGAAAATTACGATACAGGACTGCCCGGAAGGGGAAGAGGATGAAATCATCATTCGCTGCAGGCATGTGGATGAACAGCTGTTGAAGATGGTTTACGGGCTGCGGGCAGGACGGGAAAGGATAACCGTGTCCCGGGGCGAAAAGCTGCTTCAGGTACAACCTTCGGATATTTATTATTTTGAGGCGGTGGATAACAGGGTATTTGCTTATCTGGAAAAAGAGGTTTTGGAGACAAGGTTTAAGCTGTATGAACTGGAGGAACGGCTGGCGTGGACAGATTTTTTCAGGGCATCCAAGTCCACCATCATCAATCTGGAAAAGGTAAAGGCGCTGAGTCCCGATTTTAACGGACGGTTTGGGGCGGAGATGAAAAACGGAGAGAAACTGATTATCTCCAGACAATATGTGCCTGAATTAAAAAAGAAGCTGGGCTTGTAGGAGGAATGACGGATGGAAAATATAATAAGAAGAAAGATAAGGTTTTTACTTACAATTTTTACGCAGGTCACAACCTGTGTTGTGTTTGCGGTAGCGCTGTTTACGACGGTGGTAAATCCGATTGAATCCTGCTGTCCCGAAACCTTCTGGCAGATATTGTCAGTATCCATGCTGTGTACCCTGGGCTGTCTGATTTATCCCTGGGACAGACCCATGAAAAAATGGGAGAAGGGCATCAGGATATTGTTGCATTATCTGTATATCAATGCTGTTGTTCTTGGAGCCGGTGTTTTGTTTGAATGGTATCAGATAACACATTTGAAAAGCGTTATCTGCATGGTGCTTGCTATAGCTGTGATTTATTGTATAGTCTCCGCAGCTTCCTGGACACGATCAGTCAGAGAAGCGGGGAAGCTGAACGAAAAACTGCGGGAGTATCAGAAAGAGGAAAAATCTTGTTGACAAACCCTGCGCCCCTATGTATAATAAATCAGTGTGTAAAAAGAAACCACGCCTAGTTTGTATAGGAGTCGCTATGTTAGTGAATTTATCTGATGTGTTGACATCCGAGGGCAGACAGACGAGCATGGAAGTGCCGCTTGAAATGACCTGCTTCGAGAGCAGGATGGGAAGCTTCGAAATAATCGATAAGTCTCCCGTGTGTTTTACCGTTACCAATACCGGCAAGGAAAAAGCCAGAGTAGAGGGAAGTGTAAAACTGACATTTCAGACAAACTGTGACCGCTGTCTGACAGAAGTACCGACGATACTTGATTTGCATTTTGAGAGAGTTGTTGCTTCTCCTGAAATAACGACAGAAGATGAAGAGGTAGATGACCTGAGTTTTATGGAAGGTTATCAGCTGAATGTAGAGACTTTTGTGTACAATGAAATCATTGGTAACTGGCCTGCAAAGATTTTGTGCAAGGAAGACTGCAAGGGAATTTGCCCTGTGTGTGGACAGAATCTGAATGAGGGGGACTGTGGATGCGATACCTTCGTACCCGACCCGCGAATGGCAGTGATACAAGATATCTTTAAGGGTGACAAGGAGGTGTAACGATGTCTATTTGTCCTAAGAATAAATCTTCCAAAGGTAGAAG
>JBJEJG010000034.1:0-20849 GCA_051877795.1 Acetatifactor sp. | reverse complement strand
ATATGCTCTTACGAAAGTAAACTTTCGACGAGCAATCCGTTTTTCCCTGTGCATGGCTCTCTGAACTTCAATTTTATTGAAAAGAGTTTGAATTGCATAATTGTACGTTGATAAAATAAATTTTCCTATGTTAGAATGAAGAAGGTAGATAATCAATGAAATGGAGCATGTATGGATATAGTTTTAATCAGGCATGGGGAAAGTGAAGCAAACTTGATAAATCAAGAAAATTATTCCGTATTTACGGGACAATGGGAATGTTCTTTAACTGAGAAGGGAATAGAACAGGCAAAAAGATTGAAAGACAATTCCATATTAAAAGGAGTGGAAAGGTATTATGTATCTGATTCGCTCAGGGCACAGGAAACGGCCAGTTATTTTGCTGAGAAAAATGAAATTGTGTTGGATTCGAGACTGCGGGAGCGTTCATTGGGTGAGTTTGAGGGGAAATACGTCCGTGATATACAAGATCAGGAGAAATACAGACAATACTTCACCAATTCGGCTCTTATGTCCTTTCGACATGATTTTAAGGTAAAAGCCCCTGGCGGTGAGAATTATCAGGATGTCTGTAACAGGGCAGAAAGCTTCCTCTGTGAGATACGAAAACTGAATTTTAGTAAAATTGCAGTTATCTCACATATGTGTACCATTCGTTGTATACTAAAATTACTTCAAAATTTTTCGGAAGAAGAAACATTGAAGATAAAAGTTCCCCAATGTGAGCCTATAATACTATACGGAGTATTCAGATAGGCATCAGGGTCAGATAGGCATCAGAATTAGATTAAGCTATTTAAATTAGTTAGGATGGCAGGAAGAATTGTGATTAGGTAAAAAAGAACGGAATTTTGATGAATGTGGGAAAACGGAGGATTATGGCTATGAGAATGTATGACATTATCATGAAAAAAAGAAACGGCGGAGAATTGACGAAAGAAGAGATTGATTTTTTTATTGAGGGTTATACAAAGGGAGAAATACCTGATTATCAGGTATCGGCTCTGATGATGGCGATTTATTTCAGAAAAATGACTGAGGCGGAAACACTGGCACTCACCATGGCTATGGCGAACAGCGGGGAGATGCTTGACCTTTCGGCAATCAGAGGAGTGAAGGTGGACAAGCACAGTACGGGCGGTGTGGGTGATAAGACATCTCTGGCACTGACGCCCATGGTGGCTGCCTGTGGCATTCCGGTCGCAAAAATGAGCGGACGTGGTCTTGGACATACGGGAGGCACCATTGACAAATTAGAGAGTTTCCCCGGCTTTACTACAGCGCTTACCACGGAGCAGTTTATCGAGAATGTAAACAGAATCGGTATAGCAATTATGGGGCAGACGGCAGACCTGGCCCCGGCGGACAAAAAGCTGTATGCACTGCGGGATGTGACGGCAACGGTAGACAATATGTCCTTGATTGCAAGCTCTATTATGAGTAAGAAGCTGGCGGCAGGTGCAGATGCCATTGTGCTGGATGTGAAGACGGGGAGTGGTGCTTTCATGAAGGAGGAGGCAGATGCAAGAGCGCTTGCGGAGGAAATGGTGAAAATCGGTAAAAATGCAGGCCGGAAAACCATAGCGGTTATTTCCGATATGGATCAGCCCCTTGGCTTTGCGGTGGGAAATGCCCTGGAGGTAAGGGAAGCTATAGACACGCTCAACGGAAAGGGACCGGCAGATTTCATGGAACTGTGTCTGACCCTGGGAGCACAAATGCTGATTGCCGGAGGGAAAGCAAAGGATAAAGAGGAGGCGGAAGAAAAACTCAGGCAGGTAATCCGGGACGGCAGTGCCTTGAAGAAACTGGCTGAGTTTGTGGAAGCCCAGGGTGGCGATGCAGGGGCTGTCTATGAACCGGAAAGGCTGCCGGCAGCTGATATTCAAAAACCTGTTCTCTCTCCGAAAGAGGGCTATGTGAGCCGCATTGAATGTGATGAGGTTGGCATCTGTTCCCTGCTTCTGGGCGGCGGCAGGGAGACAAAGGAAAGTGAGATTGACCTTTCCGTCGGGCTTGTACTGCAGAAAAAGGTCGGGGATTATGTGAAGGCAGGCGAGCCACTGGCAATCCTTTATGCAAACAACGCGGGAAGGGCAGAGGAGGCGGAGAAGCGTTTCCTGGCGGCATGTACGATTGCGGAAGTAAAGCCGGAAAAAACTGCTTTTATCAAGGCGATTATCGCATAAGCAGCGAGCAGTGTCTTTCAGACAGTGATTTGTGATAGTATAGTTTCCGACTTTGGTTAATATAATGAGAGTATGAAGAAAAACAGTAACCGCAGTCAGAAAAAAGAATTATTGGTTGAATCCCTTAAACTGCCCAAGGATATCTGTATGGGAGCAATGAGGGTTACCATGACGGGAAACAGGGAAGCCTGGATAGAGAATTACAGGGGAATTCTGGAATATACGGAGAAGCTGATACTGCTTCAGGGCAAGACCTGTCAGGTCTGTTTTGAGGGGACAGGACTTTCCATTGACTATTACACAAATGAGGATATGAAAATCAGCGGTTGTATCACCTGTGTAAAGTATCTGTAGAAGATGGAAAGAGGATAGGCATGATAGAATTTTTGAAATATATGAAGGGGTATCTCCGCATTCGGGTGTGGGGCTTTTCGCCTGAGCGGTTTATGAATCTTTGCAGCAATAAAGGAATACTGCTCTGGAACATTGTCCGGGAGGGCGATGTCTACTACATGAATATTAATTTAAAGGGGTTTTGGGAACTTCGTCCTATCGTGAAAAAGACAGGAACAAGGGTAGTCATATTGGAAAGATATGGACTACCCTTTTTGCTGCCCAGACTGATGCAGAGAAAGATTTTTGTGGCGGGACTTTTTCTTGCAGTATTTTTCTGGATGTGGTCGTCTCTCTATGTCTGGGATATTGAACTGGAAGGAAACTATCAGATTACCACTGATGTTTTTCAGACCTTTTTGGAGGAAAATGATGTTGTAATCGGGATGCGGAAGGAGAAACTGGACATTGAAACACTGGAAAAGGAGATAAGACGCCGGTTTTCACAGATTACCTGGGCATCTGCAAGGCTTTCCGGGACAAAACTGATTATCGCAGTCAAAGAAAATGATGCCCCTATTGTAACAGAGGAGAAAGAAGAAACCAAAGGAACAGATTTGGTGTCAGAATATGACGGAACCGTTGTCTCCATTATTGTCAGGAGCGGCGTGCCCATGGTAAAAGCAGGAGATGTAGTGGAAAAGGGAACAGTTCTTGTGGATGGAAAAGTACCGGTCTATAATGAGGATGCTACAATCAGAGAATATTATCTTGTGGATGCGGATGCGGATATTATTCTGGAGCATACCAGAAGCTTTTCGGCAAGACTTGCTTTCGACTACATAAAGAAAGAATATACGGGCAGGGAAAAGAAAAGCTATTATCTGAGATTTGGCGAGAGGGAACTGAAACTGCCGCAGGATAACGCTTATCTTGTTCAGGACAGCCTGATTCGTGAGAGCAGACCTCTGCTATTTGAAAAATTGTCAATCCCCGTTTATCTCGGGAGTAAAACCGACAGGGAATACCAGAATGTAGAGTATGATTATACTCTGGAAGAGGCCAGGAATAAACTGAATGAAAAATTAATTGCATTTATTGCAAGTTTAGAGGAAAAAGGGGTACAAATTATTGAAAAAGATGTTAAAATAGATACAAACAGTGGCTCATGGGTCATTTCCGGAGAATTTCTGGTTCGGGAGCCTGTGGGAAAGAGCACCGATACTGTAATGCCTGATACCGGAGAAGCAAGGATAGATGAATGAGTTTTCAATAAAGATAGACATGGCGTCTGAGCATATGCAGAAGATTTTTGGTATGCAGGACGCATATGTAAAAAAGCTGGAGCGGGATTTTGATGTTACCATAGTGGATAGAAACGGCGGTGTCATAATAACCGGGCGGGAAGAGATGGTAAAAAAAGCGGCTTCTGTGCTGAAACAGCTGACGATTATTTCAAGCCGCGGAAATGAAATTGAGGAGCAAAGCGTAGATTACGCAATTACAATGGGAATGGAAGAACAGGAAAGTATACTTACGGAAATCGACTCGGACTGCATATTTCATACCGTGAACGGCAAGCCTATTAAACCCAAGACGTTGGGACAAAAGGCATATGTGGATGCCATTCGAAAAAATATGATTGTTTTTGGCCTTGGTCCTGCGGGAACAGGCAAAACCTATCTCGCAATGGCTATGGCAATTACAGCCTTTAAGAATGATGAGGTAGGGAGAATCATTCTGACAAGACCGGCTATTGAAGCAGGAGAAAAGCTGGGATTTCTGCCCGGTGACCTTCAGAGTAAGGTAGACCCGTATCTGCGCCCGCTCTATGACGCTCTCTATCAGATTATGGGAGCAGAGAGCTTTGCAAAGAATATGGAAAAGGGGCTGATTGAGGTGGCTCCTCTGGCATATATGCGTGGGCGTACACTGGACAACGCCTATATTATTCTGGATGAGGCACAGAATACCAC
Source organism: Acetatifactor sp. (assembly GCA_051877795.1). Taxonomy (GTDB): domain Bacteria; phylum Bacillota; class Clostridia; order Lachnospirales; family Lachnospiraceae; genus Acetatifactor. Next base: position 16,351 of record JBJEJG010000034.1, on the reverse strand, counting down.
TCCGGCTCAGATGAAAATGTTCCTGACACGAATCGGTTTTGGCTCCAAGGTCATCATCACCGGAGATGCGTCACAGAAGGATCTTGCTCCGGGAACGAAATCCGGTCTGGATGTGGCGACAAGGGTACTGGGAAAGATTGATGACATTGCATTCTGCAATCTGACCAGCAGGGATGTGGTGAGACACCCTCTGGTACAAAAGATTGTAAAGGCATATGATGATTACGAGGCAAAAGAAAAAAACAGAAGCAGAGAGAAGTATGGAAGAAAATAGAAGAACCATTGGCTGGAGATTCTATCTGGCCGAAGCTGGTATTTTAATATTGGGTGCATGCGGAATGTGGCTGCTCGGAAGCATCAGGCAGACGGCCTCGGACAGGCTTCTGGCAAACTGTGTTATGACGGTACTCGGACTGGCGGTGACAGGCTTTCATCTTCGTATGGAATACGCGAATGAGAAGCTGGATTACAATAATGGAGAACATGTATTCCGCTTCCTGATTTGTCTTGTTATCGGGCTTGCAATTTCATTTACATGCGGATTCCTTCCTGTTGGAGGCTGGCCTTTTCTCCTGGTATTTGTTATGCTTTCTCTGTTCAGCAATATGACTACCGGTATATTAGCCTCCTCGGTACTGCTTCTTGTAGCTGTCCTGCTGGGCGGAGACTCGGCGGGCAATTTTGCAGGTATATATGCTCTGTATCTTGTCAGCGGTATGTTTGCCGTGACTCTGTTCCGACATCTGGAAAATGAATTCAAGATTGGAATCCCGCTCTTTTTGTCCATTCTCTGTCTGCTGGTGTGTGAGACAGCTAATATTGTTCTTGTGGCAAATGCCAGACCGGACTTTGAGATGTTTGTGATTCCCGCCGCCAATGTGATTATCAGCAGCATTCTTCTGCTGGGACTTTTAAAATTATTTTCATCTATGGTGGTATATCAGTATCGTGAGAAATATCTGGACATCAATGATGCGGAAAATCCTGTTCTGGCGAAAATGAAGCAGGAGGATCGTCAGAAATATATGCACTGTATTCATACAGCTTATTTTTGTGAGAGAATCGGAAAGCAGCTCAGAATGGATGTGGATGCTGTGAAATGTGCTGCATATTATCATAAGCTGGGGGATGAACTGGAACAGGTTATGGATGAAAAGCAGTTTCCGCCTGCAGTGAGAGAGATACTGGCTGAATACAGAGCAGGAAAAAGAGGCATGAGAAGGAAGGAGACGGCTGTTCTTGTCTGCTCGGATACCGTTGTCAATTCTATCACCTACATGATTCAAAACGGTTCAGACAGGCAGGTGGATTATGATAAGGTCATCGACGCAATTTTTAAAAAGATGTTTGAGGACGGTTCCTTTGACCGGTGTAATATTACAGTAGAGGAGCTGCGTACCATGCAGCGGATTTTCAGGGAGGAGAAGTTGTATTATGACTTTTTACATTGAGAATGAGACGGAGGAAATATTCCCGTTCTCTGTTGAAGATACGGTAAAGAATGTTTGTGAGGCAGTTCTTGATGCGGAGAAATGTCCCTATGAGGTACAGGTTAATATTGTGCTTACTGACAATGAGGGGATTCGGGAGCTGAACAGGGAATGCCGCGGAATTGACAGAGAGACGGATGTTCTCTCGTTTCCCAATGTTGACTTTGCGGCAGAGGGAGTATTTGATATTGATGAGAATAGCGAGGCAGATTATTTTGATCCCGATACCGGCGAACTGATTCTGGGGGATATTATGATTTCCGTTGACAGGGTGAAGGAGCAGGCAGAGAACTATGGACACAGCACAAGAAGAGAGTTTGCTTTTCTGGTGGCGCACAGCATGCTTCATCTTTGCGGCTATGATCACATGGAGGCGGAGGAAGCCGCCGTTATGGAAGGTAAGCAGGAAGAGATACTGACAGGACTGGGAATTACCAGAGACAAATAGACGAGGAATACAGGATGAATCAGGCAGAGATAAAAAGGCGGCAGACAGAAGCCTTTTCCAATATATTAACATTAATTACGCTTGTTGTGATTGCACGGGTTACAGGAGAAAACGGTGTGGCATATCTTGCCGCGGCATTGGAAATTTGGGGACTGGTGTGGATTTTTATCAGCGGGAATGTTTCGGACACGCTGGGAAGACTTTTGCGGGTCAGGAATACAAAGGGTCAATATAAAAATGTGCTAAAGATGCGGAGAAGTGTTCTGGCTTTTCAGGCTATACTTGGAGTTGTGGGGAGCCTTCTGGTGTTGGGTTTTGCCGACAGACTTTCCGATGTGCTGTTTCGAATGCAGTACAGTACCTTTATTTTGATAGTGCTTGCACCGGCAGTCTTTTTGAGAACGGTTTCTTCAGTGCTGCTGGGATATTTTCAGGGGGAGGGCACTGAACTTCCTACTGCGGCATCAGCTGTATTGAGGCAGATTTTTATTCTTGGTTTTGGTCTGCTCTTCGGAAAAATGCTGGGAAATTACGGGGATAAAGTGAGCAGGCTTTTGCTTCAGGATAATTTCACCTCTATGTACGGTGGGGTAGGAATTGCGATTGCTATCAGTTTGACAGAAATATTCATTGTTATTTTTCTGTTTTTGATTTATAAGGGTACCAAGCGTCCCAAGGCAAAAATTCAGGATGATGGAATGCGGTTTACCGATTCCTTTTTTGACAGTATCAGAATTTTTTGCGTGAACCGGGGAGCGCAGCTTGGAATTCAACTGCTGGCTTTTCTGCCGCTTCCGCTTGGACTGCTTTTCCTGCAGAAGGCGGTTGAAGACGTGGATGAAACTGCCTTGGAGTATGGTGCATACCTGTCAGGCTATGTGGTCGTATGCGGAATCATAACAGCGCTTATTTTTATGGTAATCCTTCCTGTGACAGGCCGTGTATTTGTCCATCTGAGAAAAGAAGAACAGCGTTATGCAAAAGCAGTATTCCAGAGCGGGTTGCATATATGCGTTGTCCATGGGATTTTTGCAGCCGTTATTTTGACGGCTCTGGCATCTCAGACCGCCTCGGTGGTTTCGCACGGTCAGCCGGGTGTTGTGAGCAAAATGTTTGTCGGTGGTGCTTCCGTCATTTTGTTTTTCAGTCTGGCCCTTTACTTTGGAAAGCTTCTCATGCTGGCAGGAAGGAAGCTTTTTGTATTGGGGGCACTTGCAGTCTCTGATGTGATTTTTGCCGTTTCTGTAACGGTGTTTCTAAATACGGGTGAAATGGGAGCCAGGGCACTGGTATATGGCGGCATGATTGCTGCCGGCATCCTTTGCGTGCTGTTGGGAACTCTTGCCTGTAAACAGCTTCACTGCCGTTTTGACTGGCTGCAGGTAGTTGTCATCCCTGTAGGCGCCGCATGTATATCAGGACTGCTTGTGATGCTTCTGGCAAAACTTCTGACTCCACATGTGGGAAATTTGATTACAATTCTTGTGACGCTTGTCACAGGAGGGGCTATATATTGGATTTTGTTGCTTCTTGTGCGGAATTTCAAGGAGCATGAGACAGAAGTAATTCCGGGAGGCCGTGTCATAAACGCTGTTGGACAGATGCTTCGCGTTTTCTGAAAAATGTATAAGAGATTAAAAAAATGCTGATACTGATTGCAAGGAGAACAGTATGAAAATTGTAAAAGGTATCGGCTTATTTTTTATATATCCGCTGGTGATGTTGGGATTGGGGTTTTATGCCGGAGTGGAATCGGCACATTTCTTTTATCCCGGAGAACAGAGTTTACAGAATCCTTATGAGGATGAGAGTACAGAATATTTTCCGGAGAATGAGGACAGTTGGGAGCTTTTGCCTTCGGAGGAGCAAAAGCTGCATGAGCTGGAAGATGACTGTATGGATTATGAGATTGCATCACGGGAGACTTCGGTAAGCCCGGAGACCTTATGCGTGGATACAGAGTATGTTCTGGAGGAGACAGATGTCACGAATCATACGGTAGTAGAAACAACCTGGCGTCTGCCGGATAAGTATATTGGTATGAATCGGGAACAGTTTTTGGAGGCAATGGAAAATTATGAGGCATTTCCGCCTCTTTCCGAACTGGAGAGAGGATTTATCGGCTTGGAGGTGCTTGCCTTTTCCAGAGCACGAGTGGTGGTGCAGATGAACTACCGCTATGTTCAGCCAAGCGCCAGCTTTTATCTTGGTGTATACGATAATAAGGTTGTGGTTTATCTGGAGGATTTAGAGACAGTCTATATCGAAACGGATATCCGGCTCGACTCTCTGCCGGAGGATTTGCAAGGAGAGATTATTCAGATGCTGTGGATAGAGGATGAGGTAGCCTTGTATAACTTCCTGGAAACCTATTCTTCATAAGCATAGATATTTTGGGGGAACTATGAAAAAAACAATTGGAATTGTGGGCGGCGGGGCTGCCGGAATGACAGCAGCGATTTTCGCGGCCAGACAGGGAGCGGAAGTAACTCTTTTTGAGGGAAATGACCGTCTGGGAAAAAAAATTTTGGTGACAGGAAATGGAAAATGTAATCTGGGAAATATGGACTTAAAGACTGAAAAATATTATACGCAAAATCCGGAGCTTCTGACCGGGTATCTGGAACAGTTCGGAACAAATGACACAATTGAGTTTTTCCGTGGCATAGGGTTGCTGACGAAACAGAAAAACGGATATCTTTATCCCGTCAGCGAGCAGGCGGCTTCGGTACTGGATGTGCTGCGGTTTGAGATTAACAGGAAAACCGAGAGAATCAAGGTTGTGCTTCAAACGCATATAGACAGGATAGAGCGTGACAAAAAGCATAACTGCATCAGACTGTGGAGCGGAAAGCAGGTCTATACTTTTGATAAAGTGATTCTGACCTGTGGAGGAAAGGCGGCTCCCAAAACAGGCTCTGACGGTGGCGGTTACAAGCTTGCCGGTATGCTGGGACACAGTCTGGTTCCCATTGTTCCGGCACTGGTACAGCTGAAGTGCAGGGAAAACTGGTTTAAATCCATATCCGGTGTCAGAGCGGATGCGGAACTTTTTCTTCACGAGGAGGGCAATGTTCTGACAACAGAGCGGGGAGAACTGCAGCTGACGGACTATGGAATTTCCGGTATTCCGGTATTCCAGTTGAGCAGAACGATAAATTACATACTCAGAAAACAGAAGGAAGTTGAAGTAAAAATAGATTTTCTGCCTGATTTTGTCGAGGAAGATTTTGCAGAACGGCTGCTAAAGGCAAGGAAATCAATCGGTGAATGCGGCACGGTAGAGGAATACTTTACAGGCATGCTGAATAAGAAGCTGATGAATCTGTTCATACGTCTGGCAGGGCTGAAGCCCTCCGATTCTGTCTGTGAGGTGCCGCAGGAAAAGCTTTTGCAGGTTTATGCGCTTTGCAGAGAACTGACTGTCCATGTGATTGGCAGCAATTCCTTTGAAAGTGCACAGGTTTGTGCGGGAGGCGTTCCTTTGACGGAGGTGACGGAGAAGCTGGAGTCAAGGCTGGTTCCCGGTATTTTTTTTGCCGGAGAGCTTCTTGATGTGGATGGAAGGTGCGGCGGTTATAATCTTCAGTGGGCATGGTGCAGCGGCTATCTGGCCGGAGTGGCGGCGGCAGGGGATTGAACTCGAAAGGGAGAGAAGATGTTAAGAGTAAATCAGGTGAAGGTAAAACCCGGTCACAGTGAAGAACAACTGAAAAGAAAAGCGGCAGAGCTTCTGAAGATTTCTGTTCAGGATATCAGTTCTGTGAAGATTGTGAGACAATCTGTTGATGCCAGAAAAAAACCGGAGATTTTTTATACCTATACGCTGGATGTGGCGGTGAAAAATGAAGAAAAGATCTTGCGTCGTTTTCATGGAAAGGAAAATCAGGTATCCAAGGCTCCTGACATAAAGTATCATTTTCCGGAACCGGGACAGAAGAGACTGAAAAATCCCGTGGTGATTGTCGGTATGGGGCCGGCAGGCTTGTTCTGCGGGTATTTTCTTGCCCAGCACGGGTATTGCCCTGTTTTGCTGGAACGGGGAAAATGTGTGGAGGAACGCCAAAAGGATGTGGAGCAGTTCTGGGAGACAGGCATTTTAAATCCTGATTCCAATGTGCAGTTCGGTGAGGGCGGTGCAGGTACCTTTTCAGACGGAAAACTCAATACACTTGTCAGAGATAAGGATGGAAGAAACAGAATTGTCCTGGAAACTTTCGTAAAATTTGGTGCAAAGGAAAGTATTTGTTACGAGGCAAAGCCTCATATTGGGACGGATGTGTTGAGCAATGTGGTGCGTGGGATGCGGGAGGAAATTATCAGACTTGGCGGAAAAGTCAGGTTTGAAAGTCAGATGACAGAGCTGTTGACAGAAGACGGACGCGTAAAAGGTGTGGTTGTCAATAAAAAAGAAATACTTCCCTGCGAACAGCTGGTTCTTGCAATTGGGCACAGTGCCAGAGATACAGCTTACATGCTCTGCGAAAAGCAGGTTCCCATGGAGGCGAAAGCCTTTGCTGTCGGACTCAGAGTGGAGCATCCCCAGTCCATGATTAACTATAGTCAGTACGGGACAGAAGAGACGGGGGAGCTTGGCGCAGCACCCTACAAGGTTACGGCTCAGGCAAAGAACGGAAGGGGTGTTTATTCCTTCTGTATGTGTCCGGGAGGCTATGTAGTGAATGCCTCCTCGGAGGAAGGGCATACTGCGGTCAACGGCATGAGCTATAGCGGCAGAAACGGGATAAATGCCAATAGTGCAGTCATTGTTTCCGTAACGCCGGAGGACTTTGGCTCAGACCATCCGCTGGCGGGCATTGAGTTTCAGAGAAAATTGGAGAAAAGGGCCTATGAACTGGGCGGTGGGAAGATTCCCGCACAGAGGTATGGCGCGTTTAAAGCCTGTGTGGAACGGGCGCAGAAAGGCTTTTCCGAAAGCACGGAAACGGCAGCTTCAGGACAGGAGGCGTCTGAATTCGGGCAGACGGCGGTGGAACCACAGTGTAAAGGGCAGTTCACATGGGCTGATGTGAGCCGTATTCTTCCAAAGGAATGCAACGAGGCTTTTATGGACGGTATGGAGGCCTTCGGCAGACAGATTCAGGGCTTTAACAGGCCGGATGCGGTGCTTCTGGGGGTGGAGAGCAGAACCTCTTCTCCCGTGCGGATACGGAGAGATGAAACCATGCAGTCAGAGGTCAGAGGGCTGTATCCCTGCGGAGAGGGTGCAGGCTATGCGGGAGGCATTACATCTGCCGCCATGGACGGCTTGAGAGTTGCGGAAGCCATTGCGTCTCAATACCAGCCCTTTCATGATTGACTACGTTAGAAAAATAAAGTAAAATAACTGGGAACTATACAAAAAACGCAGAGTGCACAGGCATGTGCAAAAAAGGACAATATGAGCAGTTTAAGAGAACGAATCAAAGACAAAAAGAGAATTGTGATTAAAATAGGCTCTTCTTCCCTGACCCACAGGGAGACAGGCGATATGGATTACATACGTATGGAAAAGCTGGTGAGAGAACTCAGCGATATCAGGAATCAGGGAAAAGAAGTGATACTTGTTTCCTCCGGCGCCATTGCCGCCGGTAAAAATGTTGTAAACCTGAAAAATATCAGGGTAAACAGCGAGGAAGCTCTTGCGGTGAAGCAGGCATGCTCCGCAGTAGGACAGGCGAGACTGATGATGACCTATCAGCGGCTTTTTGCAGAGTATAATCAGATTGCAGCTCAAATTCTCATGACGAAGAATACGATAGTTGATGACCTCAACAGATTTAATGCCCACAATACCTTTTCGGAGTTACTAAAGCTGGGCGCCATTCCGATTGTCAATGAGAACGACACAGTGACGACTTATGAAATTGAGTTTGGGGATAATGATACATTATCTGCCATAGTGGCGGCCCTGGTGGATGCGGATTTGCTGATTCTTCTTTCTGATATTGACGGTCTTTATACGGATGATCCCAGAAAGAATCCCGATGCGAAATTTATTGAGCAGGTGGATGAACTGACAGACGAATTGATGGGAATGGGCAAGGAGACGACGGGGAGCAGCGTGGGAACCGGTGGCATGAACACCAAGCTTGTGGCAGCCAGAATTGCAACGAAATCAAACGTTGACATGATTATTGCCAACAGTGAAGATATCGGCGTGCTGCATCGGATTCTGGCAGGAGAGAATGAGGGAACCCTGTTTGTTGCGCATCGTGACGACAGCTTTAATCTGCCCGGTTTTGTCAGCAATCTGCATAAAAAATAAGGAGCTTTTGTAAGCGTATGAATATGAATGAGAGAATTGCCCGCATCAATGAGCTGTATCATAAATCTCAGGCAGAAGGACTGACGGAGGAAGAGAAGGAAGAACAGGCAAGGCTGCGGAAAGAATATGTTGCCAGCGTCAGAAATAATCTCAGGAGTCAGCTTGACAATATTACCATTGAAAAACCGGATGGGTCAATGGTAAATCTGGGAGAAAAATACGGAAAGAAAAATGGCTGAGAGCAAGAGTGAAATCAGAAAGAGAATATTGGCTTTGCGGGATGGAATGAGTTCCTTTGACAGAGAACGGGGAACACTTCTTCTGACAGAACGTATTTTAGGCCATCAGTGGTTTTACCGCTGTGAAGACTTCTTGTGTTTTGTGAACTTCGGAAGCGAAATCGGAACGGAAGAATTGATTGAAGAAGCGCTCAGACAGGGGAAGCATGTCTTTGTGCCGAAGGTGGAACAGAAGCTTTCAGAATCTGTGATGGAGTTTTACAGAATTTCTTCTTCGGAAGAGCTTGTTTCAGGGTACCGGAGCATCAGAGAGCCTTCCGGGGAGACGGAAAGATATTTTTACTCGCCCGAGAGAGCGGAAAAGACATTGATGCTGATGCCGGGAACGGTTTTTGACAGCTATCGGAACCGGCTTGGCTATGGAAAGGGCTTCTACGATAAGTATCTTGCAGATAAAGAGGTATTGCAGCTGCACACAGTAGCTGTGGGGTTCCGGTGTCAGCTGGTGGAGAAGCTTCCGGTCGAGGAAACTGATATTAAGCCCTATCAGGTTATTTGTGTATAATGAAGAAATGAGGGAGAGCATGACTGATTTAAAGGCAATGGGAGAAGCTGCTCTGGCAGTTAAGCCACTTTTGCAGCGGATATCAACGGAAGAAAAAAACTGTGTTTTGAATCGGGCAGCTGATGTGTTGATACAGAATACGGAAACAATTCTGGCAGAAAATGAGAGGGATATGGAAAATGCCCGAAAGAACGGTATGAATCCCGGTATGCAGGACAGACTGAAGCTGACTGCAAACCGGATTGCGGCAATGGCAGAAGGGCTGAAGGAAATTGCATTGCTGCCGGATTGCGTGGGCGAAACCATGGAAGAGTTTGAACGTCCCAATGGGTTAAAAATAAAAAAAGTTCGTGTCCCGATAGGGGTTATCGGCATCATTTACGAGGCGCGTCCCAATGTGACGGCGGACGCATTCGGGCTTTGCTTTAAGACCGGAAATGCAGTAATTCTGAAAGGCGGCAGTGATGCCCTGTATTCCAATCTTGCGATTGTGAAGGCAATCAGGGAAGCTCTGGAGGCCTGTGGTGTTCCCGGAGAAGCAGTTCAGCTGATCGCAGATACGGACAGGGCAGTTACCGTAGAATTCATGAAGATGAAGGAATATGTGGATGTGCTCATTCCCAGAGGCAGCGGAAGATTGATTGCCAGCGTTGTGGAGAACAGCACCATTCCCGTGATTGAGACAGGAACCGGAAACTGCCACGTGTATGTGGATAAGGCTGCGGATTTGGATATGGCGGTAAAAATTATTTATAATGCAAAGACCCAGCGGATTGGCGTATGCAATGCCTGTGAGTCGCTCGTAATTCACCGTGATGTGAGAGAGGCGTTTCTGCCGAAACTGGCAGAGACTCTCGCGGAGAAAAGCGTAGAAATGCGTGGAGACGAGAGGGTGAGGGAGATTCTGCCCGACTGTGTGCCTGCCACGGAGGAGGACTATAAAACGGAGTACCTTGATTATATCCTTTCTTTAAAGACGGTGGATTCTATAGAGGAGGCGATTGCCCATATTAATAAATATAATACCAGACACTCTGAGTGTATCGTGACAGAGGATGCGCAGGCGGCGGAAAAATTTTTGAATGAGGTGGATGCGGCCTGCGTTTACTGGAATGCCTCTACGCGTTTTACGGACGGATTCGAGTTTGGCTTTGGTGCGGAGATTGGTATCAGCACCCAGAAGCTTCACGCAAGAGGTCCTATGGGGCTGAAGGAACTGACTTCATATAAATATACTATCTGTGGCAAGGGTCAGGTAAGGCCCTGACGTGGATATGAAAAGAGGAGGAGAATGTTATGAAAGAAGTAAACGGAAGCATTTGGCACAGCATCAGCACCCAGCGTGTGACGCCTACGGATTTTATCTGTGTAATCGAGATTTCCAAGGGCAGCAAGAATAAGTATGAGCTTGATAAGGATACGGGCTTTTTGATTCTTGACCGTATTCTTCATACATCTACACATTATCCTGCGAATTACGGCTTCATTCCCCGTACCTACGGAGATGACGGTGACCCTCTGGATGTGCTTTTGCTCTGTTCTGAACCTGTTCAGCCTATGACTCTGGTGCGGGCATATCCCATTGGTGTTATTTCCATGCTGGACAATGGCAAGAATGACGAAAAGATTATTGCGGTACCCTTCAATGACCCTTATTACAATGATTACCATGATATCTCCGAACTGCCCAAGCACGTGGTAGATGAGATGGAACACTTTTTTACCGTCTATAAGTCTTTGGAAAACAAGACCACGGCGGTAAACGAGAAGGGCAATCGTGAAGAGGCGATTGAAGTAATAAAAAAATGTCTGGACAATTATATCAATACCTTTATTAAGAGCTGGTAGAAGAGAAAGATGTGTGAAAAGAGGAGTTGAAGCGGCCCCTCTTTTTTCTTGACGGATAAAATATGCGGGAGTATAATACATCTGGAATTTGATAATCATTATCAATAAACATGAGGGATGAAAAGATGACATTATACGAAGCAGAAAAGGGGAAGAGCTATTTCATCGAAGGACTGTATGTGGAACCGGCTATTACAAGAAGGCTGCAGGCCCTCGGCTTAAATGACGGAACAAAGGTATATATTCTGAACCGCAAAAGGAAAGGTGCACTGATTGTTCAGGTAAGAGGCACCAGGCTTGCCCTTGGGCGGCACATATCCTCTAATATTGAAATAAAGGAATCGGAGGAAGAGAGCCATGAGTGAGCAGAAAAAGAAACATATCAATGTAGCCTGTGTGGGCAATCCGAATTGCGGTAAGACAACTCTGTTTAATGCGCTGACAGGTTCCAAACTGAAGGTTGCCAACTGGCCCGGCGTTACGGTAGAGCGGTTTGAGGGACAAACCAGTTATGAGGACATGGATATCACCCTGATTGATACTCCCGGTATCTATTCCCTGACCTGCTACACCATTGAGGAAAAGGTTACAAGACAGTGTGCCATGGATGACAATATCGACGTCATCATCAACGTGGTGGATGCCTCCTCTCTGGAAAGAAATCTTTACTTGACTCTGCAGCTTCTGGAGCTTGGAAAGCCCATTGTCCTTGCCTTGAATATGATGGATATTGTGAAGGAACGCGGCATGGAAATAGATACCCACAGGCTTCCGGAGATGCTGGGCAATATTCCGGTAGTGCCGGTGTCCGCTGCAAAAAGAACCGGTCTTGATATTCTGCTTCATGCAGTGATTCATCACTATGAGGAGGGAATGGAGGAGTACATACTCGATTATCCTGAAGAAATTGAGAACAAGATAGCCAAGCTGGAGGTGATGATGCAGGCGCATTATCCGACCCATTCCTCTGTGCGCTGGCATGCCATTAAGCTGTTGGAGGATGATGAGGAGGTAAAGCAGGAGCATCCTATTTCTGTCAATAATGTGGTGGACAGAAGCTATGAGAAGGAAATCATTCAATGCAAGTATGCCTATATAGAAAAGGTAGTGGGCGAGGTTCTGTTCCACAAGAGCAGAAAGGCTGCTGCCACAGATAAAATCGATCGGCTTCTGACGCATCCTGTCTGGGGAATTCCCATGTTTTTGCTGATTATGTGTCTGGTGTTCTTCCTGACCTTTACGGTGGGAGATGCTTTGAAGGGTGTCTTTGAAGTCGGACTGGATTTTATATCGGAAAGTGTGGCCGGAGCACTTGCAGGAATCGGGGTTGCCGACTGGCTGCAATCTTTGATTGTGGACGGAATTATTGCGGGAGTGGGAGGCATCCTGACCTTTATTCCCAACATTTTTATTCTGTTTCTGGCGCTGGCTGTCCTGGAGGACAGTGGCTATATGGCAAGAGTTGCCTATGTGATGGATTCCGTTATGGGAAAGGTGGGACTTTCCGGAAAGGCATTCCTGCCTATGATTCTGGGCTTTGGCTGCACGGTTCCTGCGATTATGGCTACGAGAGCACTGGAAACAGAGCATGACAGAAGACGCACCATGCTGGTGACACCCTTTATGTCCTGCTCGGCAAGACTTCCGATTTATGTGCTCTTTTCGGATATGTTTTTTCCCGAGCATGCAGCGATTGCGGCATTTTCACTGTATGTGGTGGGAATGCTGATTGCAATTCTGGCGGCACTTGTGGGAAACCGGTTGGAGAAGGGGCATATCAATGACTCTTTACTGATTGAGCTTCCGGAGTACAAAAGGCCGAATGCCAGAACAATCCGCATTTATGTCTGGAATAAGCTGAAGGATTATTTGTCGAAGGCCGGTACCACTATTTTTGTCGCTTCCATTGTCATATGGTTCATCCTGAATTTCGGCGTAACCGGTATGGTAGACAATCCGGGAGACAGCTTTGGCGCTGTGATTGGGCGCTTCCTGGTGCCCGTACTGGCTCCTGCGGGACTGGGCATGTGGCAGATTGGCGTTGCGCTACTCTCAGGTATTTCTGCAAAAGAGGTAGTGGTTTCCAGCTTTGCGGTTCTGTTTGGTGTATCGAATGCAAACTCTGACGCAGGGATGGCGGCAATTGTTCAGAACATCCACAGCCTGAATCCCTCCTTTGGAGCCTTGAATGCATATTGTCTGATGTTGTTCTGCCTGCTGTATGTGCCCTGTGTGGCAACGGTGGCAACGGTGAAAAAGGAGAGCGGCTCCTGGAAATTTACTCTGAAAATGATTGCTTTCCAGCTGATTCTTGCATGGGTGGTTTCCACCTTGGTTTTTCAGATTGGAAGTCTGTTTTTATAGAGAAAAATATGATACAATAGGAGCGACATTGCAGGAAGCATTGCCGCTCTTTTTTATACAGGTAATGAACTGTGCGGCGTGTGGCGGCAATGAACTTATAATACAGGAATGATGGAGGTGCTATGGAAAAACTGATATATGAAAATTCCCTGTCTCATGAGGCGGACATTCAAAATTTTGTTCTGGAGGGACAGGCAAAAATTACATTTCAAAATGATGCTATGTATATGGAAAATGCACTGGATGCCGAAAACGGGCAGAAGGCAAATTATGTGCTCTGGTGCAAAGAGGTCTTTCCGGCAGAAATCAGGATTACCTGGGAATTTCAGCCAATCAGAGAACCGGGTTTGTGTATTCTGTTTTTTGGCGCCATGGGAAAAAACGGGGAAAATCTTTTTGCGGATGGACTGATGCGCCGAACCGGGGAATACCCACAGTATCACCACGGCGATATCAATGCCTTCCACGTGTCGTACTTCCGCAGAAAAGAGCCGGATGAGAGGGCTTTCCATACCTGTAACCTGAGAAAGAGCTATGGCTTTCATCTGGTAGCACAGGGCGGTGATCCGATTCCCGACGCAGACGAGGTAAAGGAATTTTATCATTTGGAAATCCTGAAGAAAAAAAATCTTGTTGTTTTTTCGGTGAACGGACTTGAAGTATTCCGTTTCGAGGATGACGGTGAAACCTATGGCCCGCAGCTTGGAGAAGGCTGTATCGGCTTCAGACAGCTGGCTCCGCTTGTGGGAGCTTATCGAAATCTGAAGGTATATTCTTTGTAGGGAGAGAAAAAAGCATGTACATAGATTTGTCCGGTGAGTGGAAAATCTCTTTGAAGGAGGATAGCGGAGAACGATTCGGAACGGTTATGCTGCCCGGTATTTTGCAGGCACAAGGGTACGGCAATCCCGTAGGCATCCATACCCCCTGGGTCAGCAGCCTTCATGATGATTTCTGGTATGAGCAGGAGGAGTTCCGGTTTGCCCGGGAGGATGGTGTGAATGTACCGTTTCTGTCTCAGCCGCCGGCTCATTTTACAGGAGAAGCTTATTATCAGCGAACTTTTTTGGTGGAACGGGATTCCGACGAGGACTGGTTTTTCCATGCAGAACTGACAAAATGGCGCAGCCGAATCTGGGTTGATGGTCATGAAAAGGGCGGCGACTGTTCTCTCTGCGTGCCTCATATTATATGTCTGGGAAAGTTATCTGCAGGGGAGCATCGGATTCTGGTTTGTATCGACAATTCCATGCAGTATCCTTATCGTCCGGACAGCCATAGCATTTCCGATGCGTTGGGAGCTACATGGAACGGTATGGCAGGAGAAATCGCTCTTTATAGTGAATCGGAGAAAATTTCCCGCGAGGAGGAGAAGAAGCGCTATGCAGCGGAGCACCCGAGAACGGTGGAGGTGCATGATGGAAAATTTGTGATTGACGGCAGTCCGGTTTATTTCAGAGCCACACATTTTGGGGGAGAATATCCCCTGACGGGATATCCTGTGACAGATGTGGGCTGGTGGCGTGACAGAATGAGAACGATGAAGGAATTCGGCATAAACGGCATCCGTTTCCATTCCTTCTGTCCGCCGGAGGCAGCCTTTGCCGCTGCCGACGCAGAAGAAATGTATCTTCTGGTGGAATGCGGTATGTGGAATCGTTTTGAGGAAGGGGAAGAAGGAGCGCAGATGCGGGAAGTTCTGCAAGAGGAGTCCCGGAGGATTCTATGTGCTTTTGGACATCATCCTTCTTTTGTATTCTTTTCCTCCGGTAACGAGCCGTCCGGAAAGTGGTATCAGCCTTTAAGAGAATGGGTAAGGGAAACCGGGAAATATGATGAGAGTCTGGGCTATGGCGGAAGAAGAATTTACACCGCACAGTCGGGGTGGTTTTATGATGTGGAGCCGGCGCAGATTACGGGGACGGATTTTCTCTATTTTCACCGCTCTGCTTACGGGCCGCTGCCGGGTGGGGTTATCCGAAATTTTCACGGTTGGAAGGGCAGAGATTACAGTCCTTCTCTGGAGGGCTGCAGGCTGCCTGTTGTCAGTCATGAACTGGGACAGTGGTGTTCCTATCCGGATTTTTCTGTTATTGACAAGTTTACAGGTTATTTGCAGCCGGGAAATTACCGGGTATTCCGTGAAAGTGCAAAGGCGGCGGGACTTTTGGAGAAGAACCGCCTCATGGCGAGGTGCTCCGGGGAAAATCAGCTGCGACTTTATAAAGAAGATATAGAGGCAACGCTTAGAACACCACAGATTCAGGGCTTTGAACTGCTTGATTTGCATGATTATCTCGGACAGGGGACGGCGCTTGTGGGACTGTTGGATGCATTCTGGGAGAAAAAGAGCTATGTGCAGCTGGAAAGCTTTCGGCAATTCTGCGGAGAGACGGTGATGCTTGCAAGATGCAGCTCCTATGTATGGAAAAATATGGATAGGGCAGTCATTCCTCTGGAGGTAAGCCATTACGGAAAAGAAGATATTCGTGATGCAGACATTATATGGCAGCTTGGCGACGGAAAGGAATGCTTCTGCGAAGGCGTTTTTGGCTGTCCGCAAATTACAGCCGGCAAAAATACCGTTCTTGGGCAGATAGAGCTGACCTTTGGAAAAGTGAAAGAAAACAGCAGCTGTGTACTGACGGTGCAATTGACCGCCGGCTGCTTGAAGGAGCCTGTCAGAAACAGCTGGCCGATTCACATTTTTGTGGAACAGAAGCAATGTGAGCCGGAAAATGTTCTTTATACCAAGGATTGGAAGCAGGCAAAGGAGGCTCTGCGCAGGGGACAGCGGGTTGTCTATTCTCCACGGCTGACGGAGCTTGACTATGAGTGTCCGTCTTTGTCCATGAAGAATGTATTCTGGAATAGTCAGCTTGGCCCCACCTGGTGTCGTTCCCTGGGGCTGATTGTAAAGAACAGGCATCCTGTTTTCGGTACCTTCCCCACAGAAATGTCAGGCGGCTGGCAATGGGAGGATATCTTACGGCATGCAAGAGGCTTCCATATGGAAGGGCTGGAGGATGCAGAGGTGCTTGTCCGTGCCATTGATGACTGGAACAGAAATTTGCCTCTGGGACTGCTTTGGGAGGCAAGGGCAGGAAGGGGAAGTCTTCTTGTTGTCTC
>JBJEJG010000033.1:0-4109 GCA_051877795.1 Acetatifactor sp. | reverse complement strand
TTTGCACGTAAAAAGATGCGAAAATTACCTCCCCAAATAGGAAAAGGCGAAATTTGCACGTAAAGAGGCGAGGATAGTCTGAGATATTCGGAAATTTGTCGCGATCATAAAAAGAGCAGCGATAAACTCGGCGACGTTACTTGCCGCCATGCGCATCTCGATTCCGCGAGGTGCGTATGCGCACCGCTCTCTAAACTTCAATTTGCGCAAACCTCCTATTTTTCACTGCTTCAGCATCCGGTAATGCCCGCGCCCACCGAGCATTACTTTTTCCTCTCCCTCAAATCCCAGCTTTCTGCAAAGCTTCAGAGACGGCTCATTCTCAGTTTCCACCAGCACCTGAACCCTGTCAAATCCAAGCTCCTCTCTGCCAAATTTCAGAATCGCCCGGCATACCTCCTCTGCATAGCCCTTTCGCTGCCAGGGTACGCCGATGATAAAGCCCAGCTCCGGTTCCGCGTACCCTTCCCTACAGGAAAATCCGGCGCGTCCAATGACCGCACCGCTCTCCTTCTCCAGCACAGTCCATACACCAAACTCATAATAAGTATAAATCTTTTCAATATATTCTTTCACATACTGCTTTTCCTGCTCCACCTCCGGGTAAAGATCTTCCATGTATTTCGTGATGTTCGGATGCTTGTATATTTCATAAAAAGAATCCACATCCTCCACAGTGGTCTCCCGTACCAGGCATCTTTCTGTCTCAAGGATTTTCCACGGCAGACCTTTCAGTCTTCGGTAAACCTTTTCCAAATACTCCGGTTCCAGCAGTTCCGGCTCCTCCACCGCAAAAATAAAATCAGAAAAATCCTGATTTCTGTTTCCTTCATGAAGATATACCAGAACCGCATGTCCGCAATCGCGCAATTCCTTCGCCCTGTCCGCATTATCTGTAATATAAAGTTCCCCGGATTGCCCTTCCACGTGCACCGGAAGCTTTTTGAAATAGCACATACCTGTCCACTTTCCTCTTTACTGTCTCTGCCTTTTCGGTTACAATAAATAAATCAGAGTCATACTTAAGCCGCTACAATCAAAGTATATATCATGGTGGCGCAAAATCAAGCATTGACAATCAGAAACAGGAAAGGAATTTTATCATGGCACAGAATCCTATCGTAACTATTACAATGAAGGGCGGAGACGTTATCAAACTGGAATTATATCCCGAAACCGCTCCCATCTCCGTCAATAACTTTATCAGTCTTGTAAACAAAAAATTCTATGACGGACTGATTTTCCACCGTGTTATCAAGGGCTTCATGATTCAGGGCGGATGCCCGGACGGCACCGGTATGGGCGGTCCCGGCTACAGCATTAAGGGAGAATTTGCACAGAACGGAGTGGAAAACAATTTAAAGCATACAGAGGGAGTTCTCTCCATGGCAAGAACCATGATTCCCGACTCCGCCGGAAGCCAGTTTTTCATCATGCATAAGAATTCCCCTCATCTGGACGGTCAGTACGCTGCCTTCGGCAAGGTCATCGAGGGAATGGATGTCGTAAACAAGATTGCTGAGACAAGAACCGACTGGAACGACAAGCCCCTGGAGGATCAGGTTATGGAAACTGTCACCATCGATACCTTCGGTGTAGAGTATCCCGAACCGGAAAAACTGCCTGAGAAGTAAAATTTAACTTATGAAAATTGTGAACCCCGCTGATGTAAAATACCTGTAAACAAGCTGTAAAGCAGGCATCGCACCTCTGCGGGGTTCATAATTTGTTCATAATTAGTTTAATTATTTTTCAATTTGACCTCATTCTTTAGACATTTTCTTATCCTATACTAAGACCATAGAAAGCAGAAAATCATCGAACACTTAATAAGACATTCACAGTTAATTGTTTACTAAATAACTTTTTCATAATAAATGCCAAGGAACCCGGTTCCTTGGCATCCTCCCTTTTTCGGGATTTTTTTTCATTTTTATTTATAATTATGCATTTTCTACTTGACCGCAGCTATCTTTTTATATTATTCTGTTAATATTACAAGGGCGTAATGATATATTCATTATGCCCTATTTCCATGTAGCTTACTGACAGAAAGTCAAAAGAGGGAGGAATTTTATGTCGGAAAATATTCTTAACATCATTACCAATATCAACAAACACCTGAATAATTTTATCTGGGGACCCATTATGCTGGTGTTTTTCCTGCTGGTAGGCCTTATGTTTACCGTCAGGACGAAGGTATTCCAAATTACTCACATCAAGTACTGGTTGGATGTAACATTTCTGTCCCTGTTCAAAAAGGACAACAAAAAAGTACTCCGCACCAAGGACAAGCATTCCATCTCACAGTTCCAGTCTCTTTGTACCGCCCTTGCGGCCACAATCGGCGTGGGAAATATTTCCGGTGTAGCCGTGGCTCTTGCTCTCGGCGGCCCCGGTGCAATCTTCTGGATGTGGTTGTCTGCATTCCTGGGTATGATGACTAATTATGCAGAAAATACACTTGGCATCAAGTATCGTTACCGCAACGAAAAGGGAAACTGGGTAGGCGGCGCCATGATTTACATTGAAAAAGGTCTTGGCTGGAAATGGCTTGCCGTCATCTTTTCCGTATTTTGCGTTCTCGCTTCTTTCGGCATCGGCAACATTTCCCAGGGAAATGAAATTGCAAACGGTCTGAAGAACTCCTTCGGCGTTCCCACCTGGGCAAGTGCACTGTTGGTTATGCTGTTTGTAGGGCTTGTCATTGTCGGCGGAATCAAGCGCATTGCCTCCGTCACGGAAAAAATTGTACCCTTCATGGCAATTACCTATATTATCGGTGCCTTGATTATTATCTTTGCAAATATTACCAAGGTTCCCGCAGCTTTCGGGGCAATTTTCTCCAATGCCTTCAATTTCTCATCCATGGGCGGCGGTGTTGCGGGCTTTACCATTATGGTAGCCATGAAGAGGGGTATTTCCCGAGGCGTGTTCTCCAATGAAGCGGGGCTTGGTTCCTCCGTTATGGTGCACTCTGCCTCTGACGTAAAAGAGCCCGTTATACAGGGTATGTGGGGCATTTTTGAGGTTTTTGCCGACACCCTGATTGTCTGCTCCATGACCGCTCTGGCAATTCTTACCTCCGGCGTCTATGATTACAACGAGTATGCGCAATATGTTGGGCAGGATTTGCCTGCACATTTAAAAAGCGGTGTTGCACTCACCAGCGCTGCCTTTGAATCCGTATTCGGAAGCTTTGGCGGAAAATTCATCTCCGTGGCAGTTATGCTGTTTGCTCTTTCAACGATTCTTGGCTGGTCCTACTATGGTGAACGTGCAGTTGAATATTTATTCGGTTTAAAGGCAGTACCGGTATATAAACTGATTTTTATTCTGATTATCTTTATCGGCTGCAACATCTCTCTGTCCCTGGTGGTAGACATTTCAGATACCTTTAACGGATTTATGGCACTGCCCAACCTGATTGCAATCACACTCCTGTCCGGTCAAGTCATCCAGATGACAAAGGAATATATCACCCGAGTCAAGTCCGGCAAGGAAACTGTCTCCGGAGACGACGTGGCATAAAGAAACGTGCATCGCCAGATGCACAGTAAAAGAGCGGTTCTCCTCATATGAGAGCCGCTCTTTTTATATGGTTTATTACAGATTCTCCATGGAGAAACCGGTAAAATATCCCTTTACCGCTCCATTCACATAAATGCCCGCAGCTGCGCCGGTGAAGCGCTTGCCTTTTTTCAGGCCTTCACTACTCAGATAACTGGTGTTTTCAAAGACAGCCGCCTGCTTCCAACTGCCGTCCTGCTCTTTGTAATACAAGCTCCTCGTCAAGTCTTCCGTCACGATTTTCAACTCTGCTTCCGTCGGAATGCCTTCAAGTTCCAAAAATTCTTCTGTCACATATCTGTCATCCACATATTCTGCTGCCAATATGCCATATTTTCCACATCTTTTGCACAACGCCAGTTTTAAATAACTGTTCTCGTCATAATAACAGGTCAGTCCCATATCCCAATCCGCATCAACTGCCTTTTCGGTATTCTCACCATAATCAGTTCCTTCCACAGATACTCTGCAGCTCATCACAAACTGAAATTCCTGCTGGTGTTTCAGCAGAAGACTATTGTAATCAGAGGTATTTAAAT
>JBJEJG010000032.1:15855-21210 GCA_051877795.1 Acetatifactor sp. | reverse complement strand
TCGCCCGTTTCCGTTCCCGTACCTTCTCCGGACAGAGCATAGGTCAGGGTATAGTAATCAATCGTCTCCGTGCTGCCGGGCATTATCTGCTCACGCACCACTTTACCGTCCACGGAAAGCGCAGCAGGGGTATTGTTCTCCGTCGTCAGCTCATAGACGCCCACTCCGGCGCGGATTAATTTCTGCTCCCCAAGACGCACGGTGCCCTTGTCAAACAATGCACCGTCCAACTGCGTCCTGATAACCGTGGTATAACGGCTGAAGGTCACATCGACTGTCTGATCCGTTGTAAAATCAGTGGTGTGCTCCGTCTTCTCACTGTTCACATAAACCGTATAGGCAGTATCATGTTCCACCTGCGTTGTGGCAAAGCTGCCATTTTCCTGTTTCTTTAATGCGATGGCATGACCTGCCACATCCCGCAGTTCCACTGTGGAAACTGCATCCTCCACGATACCGTTTGCTGTCACATTGACCGTCACGGTATAGTAAGCAACCGTTGTCCCCCGCCCGAAGGCTGCTGTCAGTTCCGTGGGCTCCCCATCGACCAGAATCTGATATTCGTTGTAGGAAGCTTCCGCCTTTTTCAGCCGCTCGCAGGTGTAGGTGTTGTCATCGTTGTCTGCCAGAGAAGGCGCACCCTCTCCCGCAAGCGTAACCGTCTTCGGCTTCTTGCCCGTCACCGTAATCCTTATGGTCTCGTAATTGATTTCCATACTGCTTACATTGCCAGAGCCGCAAACTCCCAGTTCCCCGACACTGACGCCGCCAATCCGGATATCCTTTGCCTCATTCTTTGTGTCAATCAGGGTATAAACACCGTCTGCACCGGGTGCGACCGTCTTATCTCCAATCCTGATATTGCCGCGGGACTTGTCCACTACACCATCCGTCTTGACCGTCACCTGATAGGTATAGTAGGTTGCCGCAGGGTCAGTCGAATTGTAGGTCAGGCCTGTGTTATCATCATCACGGATGCCGCCTACGGTTTCGGTAACAGCCACAAAGGTAATGTTACCATAGGTAGAAGGGTCAAGCGTTATGCTTGTTCCGGCAAGATACCTGGTGCTATCAGCCGAAGTACAGGCACTGCCATTTACACTGCTTTTCGCATAGGTCTGTAGCTGCCAGCCATAAAATACCACATCATCATTGCTGTCCACATACTCCGGCAATATCAACTGGTAGGACTGACCATAGTAATAGGTCTGACTGGCAGGTTTTGATGCCGTAGTAACAGGTGTTGTGAAGCTAATGGTATACTTTTTATTTTTACTTTCATTTCCGGTCAAGCTTACGGCACTTTTATATGTTGCGGAACCCCCTGCGTAACTACCGTTACCGCCGGAGCCACCGGTTCCGGTGGTTCTGGAACCACTTTTGGGGTCAATCCAGGCGCTTGCCCCATGACCTCCTGAAGTGACACTACCACTGGTGGAAACCTGCGTTCTGTCATAATCACGTTCATCGTCTCCAAATTCTGAATCCTGGGACCAATCACCGCCGCCTGCTGTCCTGTATACGGTATAACCCTCACCAGCACCGCCTCCGCCAGCACCAACATAGTAACCGCCCCAGATATATCCGGCAGAGCCTCCGCCGCCTCCGGCACCTCCGCCTCCGCCTCCGGTTCCAATGGAAGCGCCGGGATATCCGCCGCCTCCGCCGCCTCCACCGGCACCTCCTGCAGCACCTCTATTTATACCACTACCCCAGTCGGATTTCATTGCTGAACTTCCGGCAGAACCACCGGTACCACCATATCCGCCAATACCGCCGGTCGCCTGAATCGTAATTCCATCCGCATAATACAAGGCTCCCATAGAAGCAGCGCTTGTACCGTTACTGTAAGCAGAGCCGCCACTTTTTCCATTGCCTCCGTCATCTTTATCAATTGACCATGAACTGCCACCACTGCCATAGGAAGAACTTCCGGAGCCGCCGCTGGTCCCGATACCGGCACCGCCTCCGCCTCCGCCCTTGCCGCCAGCACCTCCGGCACCCATCGTGAACGTATCCGCAGATTCTGAATAACCGGAATTACTACCGCTTGATCCGTTCCCGCCATTTCCGGCAGCACCGCCGGTTGCCTTTACAGTTCCTTCACCCAAGAATACCAGAGTTGCACCATTAGGCACATAGATACCCGCGCCGCCTCCGGTTGTGCCGGAACCGGCGCCACCGGTTGCCGTCAGGGTAACTCCCTCGGGAATATAGATATATACGGTTGCTCCGCTTGCAATCGTCAGTCCATTGTATCCTGTATAATAACCGGAATAAGTAACATTCCTTGTCAGATAATAATTACCACTATATAATGTTTTTCCACCGGTTGCCCCTGTCAGTTCTGTCGCCGTTGCCGTGGTCTGAGATGCCGTCACCGCATTTACCGCCACATAATTGCCGCCTTTGTCAGCCACCTCGACAATCATTGTATGTGCCGCGCCGGGTGTGGGCTGCACAATCACCTTCTCCCGCAGGAAGTCCTGAGCAGCCGCCATGGAAATAGCCGTCGAAAAGGTGATGGCAACCTTATCCCCGGAGGGTGTGAATGTTACGGCCTCTCCGTTTACCGTCACTTCCTCCGCGCCGTTTTCCAACTTCATATTACTTGTATCCAACAGCGTGACAGACTCCGTGTTCGTTGTGGTAAGGAAAATATACTTGATGGACTCCTCACTGGGGTCGAAACCGGAAATCGTCAGGTTCGCCATGCGGTAATACATACCGCTGCCATTTATGCTTCCATCCGCACCCGTCCTGATTATCTCACCGATGGTCACGGTAGGCTTTGTATAGTTGGCATAAAGTTCTATATCCCGCGTAATGGGAATGCTGAAATCAAACTCCTGATTCTGTTCAGTCATGGTATCAGACCACTGCGACTCGCTCCAGAAGTCAAAGGTATAACCGCTTCTCTTCACATTACCGGTAAAGGGCGGCATAATATCCCCATCCCGCACATAAACCGTGCGTACAAGCAGAGTCGTGCCATCAGAAGCACAGTTATAGAACTTCAATTCCCAATAGGTCAGTGTAACCTCTTTTTCCCCACTGTGAATCACTGCCTGCGTTGCATCTACGGTATTTTCCACCGTCACGGTATATCCAGCTTCTTCGTCATCCTCTCCCCGGTGCAGAAGCACATGCTCTGCCTTGAAGGTCTTCTCTGTGTCCTCTTCTCCCGTCGCTTTAAAAGTATAGCTCTCGGTACCATTCGTCATGGTAACCGCCGGTGCCGGAATCTTCCCAACCACATGCACTGTTGCCGTATAGAAGGTCAGCTCTGCCGTCTGACTGTTTATAATCTGTACGGTCTTATGGGAATCCAGACCGTCCACATAGACGGAATACACACCGGACATATTGCTCTGCAAAATCTTTTGATAGTTAACCGTATTCCCCTCCGACTCAGAAGCAGACAGAACAGCCACAGTGTTCCCGTTGGAATCCTGCAGCGTAACCTTGGCATCCGTCCACGGCGCATCGTCCGTAACCTGCACCGTCATGGTATAAAAATCTATTGTCTTAGCGAAATCGGCAACGTTGATATCTATATCTGTATCATTCCCGTCCACAAAGATATCGTAGGAGCCTTCGCTCTCCTGTATATATTCCGTATAGGAGCCGCCGTCACCGGAAGGCGTATAGACCACATCAGAATTCTTCCGCAGGGTCACGACACCGGGCTTCGCACTCTCCGTCCCGTCCAGTCGGGTCACGATATGCAGTCCGAAATACACCACGCTTTCCTTAACCTGAACACTGTCCTTAATGGCAGCGACAGTCAGCTGCTTCTCCGTGTTCCTGCCGTTGACATAAATGGTGTAGACACCGTTTATCACTTTGTTGCTCTGATAGGTTCCGGCATTTTCCGCCTGCTCCGTCAGGACATAAGCCTCCTTACTACCGGAGTAGAGAGACACCTTCTGTCCCTCAAATGGCATTTCATCCAGCGTCAGCGTCACCTCCGCTGTGCTCTCGATTGCTCTCCATACGGGATAAAGCATGATATCCTGATTTAAAGGGAGCACGCTTCCCGGCTGATAGCCGGTACCGCTTCCACCTTTTCCCGTATTCCATTCCAGGAAAATATAGCCGTCCTTCGAAAGTGCGGAAGGCGCATAAATTAAGGTATTTTTCTCAATCTTCTCAATCTCGTTTTCGGAAATGATTCCATTATCGTCCCGATCGACACCAAATTCATTCCTGGATGCACTTTCCAAATCATCAAAGCCGGTGCTCGGGTCAGAAGTGGGCTTGCCTGAAATGCTGTCCGAAGAACTGAGTACACTATCGCACAGATAATAGCCTGCACCGCCCGACCAGGTCGTTCCGATAAAGGAAACCGTTCCGTCGGGAAAAGATGCTGCCGCAACGCCGAAGCAAATGTGATTTCCACTCTCCGTCAGTTCCCATACATCAATTTCACCGGCACTTACCTGATAAATCGATATCATGCTCTTAACCAGAGCTGCTACCGTGGTTTTCTTTTTCCCCTCAGAATAGCTGTTAGAGGAATCATATTTTCCGTAATAACGCAGTTCCCAGCTTCCGCCCGTACTTCTCCTGCTGCTGTTTCCGTCCAGCGGATTCGCAAACTTGAAAAGTTTAATGGTGTTGTCAATTTTGGGAAATGCGGGGCTCCGGTTACAGTCATAGGCATAATCAAAAGTCACTCCCACGGAATAAGCTGCAAATGCTGTCAGGGAATTATTGATTTCCATAAACAGTTCTTCCAGTCTGGTGATATCCACCAGTGCCATTTCTTCCTCGGACAGTTCAAAATATTCATCTGAAATCGCAGCTGCCGTCTCATAGGCAGCTTCCTGCTCTTCTGCCGTCATCACCCTGTATTCCTCCACAGACGGCAGGGCATTAATGCGCTCCTGAAGCACCTCGTAAGCTTTAGGAGGCTCCGCATTCTGAATAGTTACGATAATTTCGGGCAAAGCAATACCTTCTGCCGTCTGATATCCTTCCGGCAACTCCGGCACATACACAAATACCGCCCCCGCATTCTCAGAGGAGAATGCCGCAGCACTGCTTAAGTCTGTCTCCAGCGTCCAGGAAACAGAAAGTTCCACTTCCTCTGTAAGCATATTCTCCGAAGCATATACCGTTATGGAAGGGAACAGAAAGTCCGCGAGACGCGTCAGCGGGCTCACCTCTTCTCCTGATGCCTCCTGATTTTCCTCCTGGCTTACCGGTTCCCCCTCCGGTACCGGTTCATTTTCTTCGGGCAGCTCCGCATTCCCCTCCTCGGGCGCAGCTTCACTGCTTTCCTCCGGTACAGGCGTTTCCGTTGCTTCCGGCGCAGGCGTTTCCGTTGCTTCCGGCGCAGGCGTTTCCGTC
>JBJEJG010000032.1:0-15755 GCA_051877795.1 Acetatifactor sp. | reverse complement strand
TTCCGTTGCTTCCGGCGCAGGCGTTTCCGTTGCTTCCGGCGCAGGCGTTTCCGTCACCTCCGGCACAGGCGCTTCCGTCACTTCCGGTACAGGCGTCTCTGTCACTTCCGGTACGGGCGTCTCTGTCTCTTCCGGTACAGGTGTTTCCGTCTCTTCCGGTACAGGCGTTTCCGTCTCTTCCGGTACGGGCGTTTCTGTCACTTCCGGTGTGGGCGTACCCGTTGCTTCCGGTGTGGGCGTACTGCTCGCTGCGGGTGCCGCAGTTTCGTTCAGAGCTGTCACAGTCAGCTTATCCGGAAACTGAATTTCTTCTTCAGACGCGCCGACAGCGAGCTCCTGCTGTCTGATTTCCTCCGGCAGTTCAGCAAAACCAACTACAGTGACCGCAGTCTCCTGCGCTGTTTTATCCGACATGGCAAATGCTGTGATATCTATACTGGTCAGCACAAGCAGAATGGACATAGCCATTGCCAGTCCTCTCGCCAGCTTCTCCCGCATATGCAGCTGTATAAACAGATGCAGGAAAACGTTATAGACGAAAATGAACAACACCGTCGCCACAAAAATTGGATACTTTAAAACCGGGTGTTTTTTCCCGTAACACATCAGTGTGTGTATAGTCTTTTTCTTCGCCTCTCTTAAGAATTCAAAATTTATATTTGCCTGTCTTTCGCTCTTTTTCATCATTCGTACCCTCCTGTGGGTATAAAACACCTATTTTGATATAGTGTAACACACCCACCGTAACCGAACCGTAACCGGAACGTAATCAAAATGCAAAAAAAGCGAAAAAAATTATAAATTTTCCAGCAGACGGATATAGTGATTCGCTTCCCGAAGGACATGGTCTGCGAGCAGAGGCAGAATGATGGATGCAATCTCGCAATTCAGGATGCCTTTCGTTCCCGCCGCCTTAAAGTCCCGTATTCTAAGGGTTTCTGCCAGAGTCTCCTCCGTCAGCCCCATCGCTCTGCAATCCTGTTTTCTTGCTTTTTCCAGAAGTTCACTGTATTCCATGGCAAACCGGTTGGCTGTCTGAATCAGGGCATTCTCCGTAGGGTCAAGCAGCCCTCTGATAAAGAACGCATGCTCCATCATAATCTGATTCCAGAATTTCTCCGTCTTTCTCATATCTTTGTAGGAAAGCTCTCTGTTGTCCATAAGCTCCTCCACCGTCATGCAGTACAGTTGTGCTTCCCTTAAAATATGCTCTATCAGCAGAGGATAGTTGACCGTAAAGAGCCTGTTTTCCCCGACCTCCCGGAGAATGCTTTCCTTAAAGTCAATAAAATCGTGTAAAAGCCGCCGCGCCCGCCGGTTCAGTTCATTCACAGCGCTGATAAGCTCCCTGTCAGCCTGCATCCTGTTTCCGGGACGAAGATTCTTCTGCTGCCTTGTAATATTGCTGTCAATCGATACGCCACTCAGTTTTTCCGTACATTCTTCCGCCGATATTGTAAATTCCGTTACCATTTCTCCTGAATTTACGATTCCCCGGTTCACTCTTCCATTGCCAAGCCGCACAGCATCGCACAGTAAATCCTCGAACTGCCGTCTGAACCAGTCAGCCTTTTCAATCCACTTTTTTTCCACGCACACAAATCCTGCCTCCAGAAAAAGTCCGTGTTCCTTCATGATTCTTGCAAAGAATAAATGTGTTTCCAGAGATAATACTGCATAATTTTCCATATGCTCTCATACCTTTATATTTATTGTTTTTCTATTATACGCAGGACGGGAAAGCATGGTGTTTCAAAAATCAGAGCCGGGGAACAAGTCTCCGGCTCTTTAAAACAGAACTACAAACTATATTTTTATCTGTCGGTTATCGTCAGGCTCCGATAACCTTTTCCACCCTTTCCAAAAATTCCCGCGGCATATAGGGCTTCTTCACATATCCCGCAACACTAAGCATTCCTGCCTTAATGACTGTATCTTCATTTGCATCTGCCGTCAGGAACATGACCGGAATGTTGTCATATTCTTTATGTTCCCTGATATATTCCAATGTCTTTATACCGTTCATAATCGGCATTTCAATATCCAGCAAAATCAGGTCTACCCATTTACTCTTCAGGATTGTTAAGCACTCCATTCCGGAGGATGCTGTCATAATAATATAGTTCTTCTCCTGCAAAATAAATTTCGCCATCCTCAGATTCATTTCATCATCATCCACGACCAATATTGTCTTCATGTCTTCTCCATAATAGTTCTTCGACTATTCGATGCCTTTCTATAATTTCAGTTTACCTCAACGTAAAGCAGTCCGCCATCTCCTTCAGGCTCTGTGCACATTCATTCAGCCGCTGGCTGATAGCAGTATTCTCTTCCGCACTTGCCGCATTGTTCTCGACAATTCCCGCAACATCCTTCAGTTCTTCATTGACATTTTCGATTGCCTTCTGCTGCTTCTCAACAAACGCCACGATTTCATCCATATGTTGTTTCGACTGAATAGAATCGTTCATTCCCTGCTGAATCGTTGCGGAAGTAGCCGTAACCAGTTCTCTTCCTGCAGAAACAGCAGACTGGGATTCCACAATCAGTTTATCGATATTCTCACTGGCCTGTGCACTGGATGCAGCAAGCGAGCTGATTTCACCCGCCACAACTGCAAAGCCTCTTCCCGCTTCCCCGGCCCGGGCTGCTTCAATCGAAGCGTTCAGGGAAAGCAGATTTGTCTGAGAGGCGATATCCTTAATCGTTTCCACGAATCCCGCAATCTCACCATAGCACTGTTCGATACTCTCCATCGCTCTCACAAGTTCATCCATCTCACGATTACCTGTTTCCAGATGCTCCTTGGTAATCTCTGCCGTATCACGAACAAATACTGCCCGCTTCGTAATCTGCTTTGTCTGCTCTGTCAGCCGTGTCATATCTTCCGATACCTTGGCGACTGACTCATTCTGCATGGAGGCACTCTGTGCCACACTTTGCGTTGTCTCTCCCAGCTTATCTGCAAAATCCAGTACGCTCTCTGCTTCCTGGCTAATCTGTCTAAAGGATTCGTTCAGATTGCTTACGATACTTTCCAGTGCATCCTTAATCTGTACATAGCTTCCTTTAAAATCTCCGTCGATTGTAACTGTCAGATTCTTATCCGAAATTGCCGTGACCGTACCGGAAATACTGTCTATATAGAACTTAAGGCTCTCAATCATTTCACTTATTGAGTTTGTCAGCCTTTCAATTTCCATGGAATTCTTTTCTTCGTCAAATATTACTGACAAATCACCCTCCGCAACCTGAGTCATTTTGCTGCTGATGGATTCCAGCGGTCGGAATAATACGCTGATTTTTCCGTTAACATCCTTTTTGGTAACAGCATTAGTAATGAAATAAATCAATAGATTCAGAACAATAATCAACGCGAAAAACAGCAGTATCGAGTATAGCGGTTTCACTGCAATTACTTTCCATCCTGTTACTTCAGAAGTATTTCCGATTCCGAATTTAAGACCGCCTCTGTAATCCAGGAAAATCCCTGTAGACATGTTTTCTTTTATAAAGGTCTGATATCTTCCGGAATTTACTTCCTGTACAGTAGAGATATTATCTACGTTCAGTGAATATTCGTCATACGGGTGTACGAGAATCGTTCCATCCGCAGTCGTCAGGAACACATAGCTGCTTGTCATATAGCTTTTCTCGATAAGAGAAACCAGGTTGTCCATATACATATCCATTCCCACTACACCCGCAATCTTTCCATCACGATAAGTTGCTTTGGACAATGTGATACAGATTCCTCCGGTCTGCTTATCCACATATGGGTCGGAAATATATACCTTCTCCGGATTGGCCTGTGCACCCTTATACCATTCACGTTCCGTCACAACAAAATCCTCCGGGGGCTGCCACCCGCCGCTCATAATGGTAATATTCTCATCATAGCAGCTGTAAACCGCCGAAATCTGATTATCCATCGCCACCATGGAATCCACATAGCTTAAAACAGCCTCATTGTCATTAAGGGTTCCGCTGCTGATTCCGGATGCGATTGCCTCCAGCATACTTACTTTACTCTGCATGGCGCGGTCAATTTCCTCCGTATATTCCCTGACAGAGCTGCGATTATCCTTCAAAGTATACATAATTGCCAGAACACCGCCAATCAGAACCGACTCCAGACACATGATGATGAGTGCACGACGCAGGATTTTGATGAACATACTCCCGATTTTGCTGCTTAACCCTGTCCGATTCTCTTCATTAATCTTTTCCTCCGTTACTTTATTCATATGTATTTTCCTCCCAAAATCTACTTAATAACAGCATCCTCAATTCCGTATTTTTCTGCCAGAGAATCAATCACTCCATTCGCAGATACAGCTTTCAGGAACTCGTTTGCCTTCTCTGTCAGGTCAGAATCCCTGCGGAAGCCCACACAGATTTTTTCATCGTTCAGGGAAATGTGAAATCCAAGATCATCAAACTCCTGCCCATCGCCTGTATAGCATGATGCCATGATAATGTCTATCACCGCCGCATCCGCTTTCTTCGCGCTGACACTTTGCAGTGCTTCCATCTGGGTAGAATAAGTGGTATAGCGGTATTTTAGTTCTTTGAGCAGAGCTTCGCCCGTGGAGCCTGCCTCCACCGCAAGCAACAGATGCTGACAGGATTCCACCGTAGTATATTGAGCCATTTCTCCTTTCCGAAGTACAACCACCTGGGCATTGGAAAGATATGGCTCCGAACAGGAAATTGTCTCCTGCAGTTCCTCCGTCATTGTCATTCCATTCCAGATACAGTCAATGCTTCCCTTTTCAAGAAGCTCTGTTTTCTTATCCCAGTCAATTTCAACGAATTCCACCGAGGCACCGAGGCTTTCTGCAAAGGCTTCTGCAAGTTCGGCATCAAAGCCTGTCCAGTCCTCTCCGTCACGGTAGTCCATCGGTGCAAAATCCGTAACACCGACGACAAGAACTCCTTTGGATTGCACATATTCCAAATCTGACTGTCCCGATTCCGGTCCGGCAGCCACTCCTCCATTTCTTTGTCCGCACCCCGTAAGCATCATCATTGATACAGCCGCCGTTGCAAGCAGCATGATAATTCTTCTCTTTTGTAATCTCATATAAACGCCTCACATTCTGTCAACTTCATTCAATCCTTCAGCATAAACAGCAAACCAAAGGTACCCGGTCCACAGTTTGTCGCAACGGTCGGTGATACTTTCTGATAAATAATATTATCAAAAGAAATCCTGCTTTTCACCTGCTCTTCGATTTCCTTCAATTCATCATTTGTCATTCCCGCATGGGTAATAAATAAAGTCCTTCTGTCCATCTCGTTCGCATTGCGTAATACGGATGCAATGTATTTCTTCCCTACGGAATCCATCGGTCCTACTCTGATTGCCCCCACCTTCATGCTGCTTTTTTTCAGGACAATGACCGGATGAATCATAAACGCCTGACAAATTGTATTTATTTTTGTTGAAATTCTTCCGGAACGCGCCAGATATTCTGTGCTGGTGACGATAAAGCTGGTTTTAACCTTTGACTTCAGATGCTCCACTTCCTCAATAATGGCATCAGAAGTCATTCCATTTGCAGCATACTCCGCTGCGCGCAGAACCATAAGTCCCATTCCACTGGACAGGTGTCCGGAATCAATTACACTGACATTATCAAATGTCTTAGAGGCTTCCATGGCATTTACGCAGGCTTTGCTGACATTTTTGGCAAAAGCTATATGCACAATATATTGTGCCTTCGTCAGCTGTTCTGCAAAAAACTCTTCATAGTTCTCCACTGAAGGAGGCTCCGAATGCGCATGGCTTCCCTTCTCCTCCATATAAGAAAGTATCCCGTCTGTCTCAGCCTCCACTCCATCCAGGAATTCGCCTTCCCCGGTCACTACCCGATAGGGAATCACGGCAATCTGATACTTCTCCACAAGGTTCCTCGGAAGATCACTGGCACTATCCGTGGAAATCATGATGGGAAGCTTTTTCCGATGTGTGACAACAGCTGTTTCAACCACACCCATTGAACCTACCGCACTGGTCATGCTTACAAGCTGTTTCGGGAGATGTCTTAAAAGCTCTGCTTCCAGTTGTATACCGCTGACCGGTTTCAGTAGATATCCGTCGAAGCCTTCTCTCCTGTAGAGCGCCTGATTCTCCCCGCCCGCATTTGCTGTCAGAATCACAACCGGCGTTTCCTGGTTTAAGCCTCCTGTCTGTTTACGGATTGCATGCAGACACTCAATGCCATCCATGGCAGGCATCAGATGATCCATAAAAATAACATCATATCGGTTCTGAAGTGTTTTCCTCAGACATTCTCTGCCGCTGACAGCAGTATCAATCTGCACCTTTGTATCCCGCAGAAGCTTTTCCGCAACCATCAGATTCGTCTCATTATCGTCAACAATCAGGATATGCGCCCCGGGTGCTTCAAAGCTCTGTTTATAGTGCTCTCTCACATTCAATTCATGCCTTGTCTCCAGATCAAGATTGCCAATCTGTGCTTCTCCGGCAATCTGCTGCGGTAAAGTAACCACAAAGGTCGAGCCTTTTGTGAAGACACTGTTTACGGCAATCTCACCACCCATAAGCTCCACAAGCTGTTTTACAATGGAGAGTCCCAGACCGGTTCCTTCAATATAGCGGTTCTTTTCTTCGTCAATTCTCTTAAATGCACTGAATAAGTATGGGATATTCTCCTTTTTAATTCCCATTCCCGTGTCTGTTACAGAGTAGACTATCTGTGCAAGACCCTTTTCCTGATTTTTGCACTGAATTGACAGGGTAACAGAGCCTTCCGACGTATATTTTACTGCATTGTTCAGCAGATTAATCAAAATCTGCTTAATCCGCACCTCATCTCCAAACAGCTGGGAAGGCATCGTCTGATCCACATCAACATGAAATTCCAGCCCTTTTTCTCTGGCACGCACCCAAATCATATTGACAATGTCAGACAGCATATTCCCGACATCATAGCTGACAGGTATAATCTCCATTTTTCCGGATTCTATCTTTGACATGTCCAGTATGTCATTGATAAGTGTCAGAAGCATCTTACTTGCACCCTGAATACTTCTGGCATCTGCTGCCACCTCATCTGAGACATCTTCCCGCAGAATCATCTCATTCAAACCGATGATGGTATTAATAGGTGTCCTGATTTCATGGCTCATGCTGGAGAAAAAGCGGTTCTGCGTCTGATTCAGTTCCTCAATCTCTCTCTTCTGTTTCTGCGCAAGTGCATTCTCTGAGCGGAAGATTGCATTCTGAAACAGAATCATACCACAGGTCAGCCCCGAAACAATTATCAGTGTCATAATGGAATCAATATATGCCATTTGCGTCGTATGCTGGACAATCACCCCGGGATAAGCATAGGCAATATAATAGCATGCTCCAAACAGGCCATAACTGCTTACCAGAAGCACATATCTGATTTTGTTCTCAACCACAAGGCACACATAGACGACACCAAGAAAAAACCAGATGGGTCCACCTCCGTAAATTCCTCCGGTTGTCAGAAAATTATATGGCAGCACCAGATAAATAAGTGCCACAGCGGTAATGACCGCTCCCCATTGCGTCCTCTTGTAGCGAATGGAAAAATAAGTAATACCGACAAAGGCCAGAAAGGCAATGGTCAATGCCACTGTATTCTCAATTCCTTCTCCCGATATAATCCCAACGATAATCCCTATCGCCAGACCAATCAGCCCAATCAACATAATCAACCGGAACAGCCGCTCCTGCAGCTTCAGATTGGGATTGCCAATATCCCGAATCATTTCCTTTGGATTCATGACACTTCACCCCCTTCCACTTTTCTGATGAAGGCTTCCATTTTTTCAGAAGCCGCACTAAATTCAAAATCATCTGCGTCCTGCCGTATCTCCTGAAGAAGCTCCGCAACAGATACGCCATGATATACAATCCCATCCAATTCTGCAAACAGTGCTTCTGCCCTGTCTGCTTCAAAGGTATCCAGACTCTTCTTTAACTCTGTTAACCGCTGAATCAGTTCGTTTTCGGATATCTCTGTGGCATCCTCCCGTACAGCCTGCCCGGAATCATCTTCCCTCTGTTCCAGCACATCCAAAATAAGAAGAGATAATTCACGATACCTGTTCAAAAGTTCTTCGTGGTGTTCTCTGATATAGTCCGCATCCTGTTTTTTGGCTGCTTCTTCTGACTTTCTTGCCATTTCTGAGAGAGCATCTGCACCTATCATCTTTGCGGTACTCTTCAATGCATGAACCAGAATGCCGTAATTCTCCAAATCTTCCCGTCCAAAGAAACTCTCAATTTCCGTTTCTTTTCGTCCGGCATCCTTCGCAAACTTCAGTAACAGTTCCACATAAAATTCCCTGTCACCGCGACAATACTGAATACCGGAACGTGTGCGAATTCCTGCATTTTCAAGACGGCTCATTTTATCCTCTTCCTGAGAGTTTTTCGCAACCTGACTGTCCACCACTTCGACATCCAATACGGTCTGTTCCTCTGTGTCTTCGGCCTTTATCCTTTTTCTGTCATTTTCATCCACAAACACAATGGAGGATTTTGGCAGCACTTTTCTCAGAATACGCTCCAGTTCCATGGTGTCAACCGGTTTGGAAACAAACTCGTCAAAGCCTTCCCGCAGGAACATTTCCCTTGCACCACTGACGGCATTCGCGGTAAAAGCAATTATCGTAAGCACCTTGCTTTGCTCAGCATGTATTTTTCGAAGTTGCTTTAATGTTTCCACTCCATCCATTTCCGGCATCATGTGATCCAGGAAAATCAGGTCAAAGTCTTCCTTCTCACATAGTTCGACAGCTTTTCTGCCACTTTCTGCCGTTTTTACTGTCATCTGATAATCCTTGAAAATTCCCTCGGCAACCATCAGGTTCATCGGTTCATCATCCACGACAAGTACTCTGATGCCCGGACAAATCATGTGCCTTTCCTTCATCATATCAAACTCTTCCGGTACATCGGCGTTCAGCATGTTGACGATTGGCAGGCAGTAGAATGGCTTTCTGAGCAGCTTTACCCTGCTGCCCTGCGGCAGCATAAAGCTGCTGTCTGCCACCACAATGACCGCCATATTCTGCTCCGAATTTTCAAAATAGGATTGGTTCTCCTCATATTCTTCCTTTGCAATGAACAGATGTGTCAGCTGGTACATGGAAGTCAGCCTTATAAGTTCCTCCATATTGGAAATCCTGTGCAAAGGCATATCCAGCTTTTGCACCATATGGGAAATCATATCATTATAATAGTCCCTTACCTCCGGAACTTCATATTTCTCCGGCATCAGAAAACATGCCAGACATAAATTTTTCCGATTGGTTATTGCCATGGCAGGAGCTTCATCCTCCACCTTCTGCGGGATGCTGACAGATACCGTGGTACCGCTTCCCACAGTACTTTCTATCTGCATAAAGCCCTTCATAGCACTGACCATTCCGTACACAATCGGAAGCCCCAACCCAAGTCCTCCGGCTCTTCGGTTTCTCCCCCCGCTGGACTGGTAGAACCTCTCTGTAATCCTTCCCAGTTCTTCTGCGGCAATTCCGACTCCGGTATCACTTACCCTGATACACAGATTGATGCCATAAGGCTTCGGAAGGGCATAGATTCTTACATAGACTCCTCCTTTTTCCGTGAATTTCAACGCATTATCAATCAGATGCTTTAATACCTTCTTGATTTTTCTGCCATCTCCAAGAAGGACGGATGGCAAATCGGTGTCAATGTCGAAGATCAGTTCCGGCATATTTTCCCGCTCTACCAGTTCGTTCCCGGTGATAATATCATTCACAATGGAAGTAATCATATATGTATCTTCGCTGACCGTGACCCGTCCGGTATCAATCTCGGTATAGTCAAGGATATCCTCAATCTGG
This sequence comes from Acetatifactor sp., assembly GCA_051877795.1. Lineage (GTDB taxonomy): Bacteria > Bacillota > Clostridia > Lachnospirales > Lachnospiraceae > Acetatifactor. The sequence goes on along the minus strand of JBJEJG010000032.1, from coordinate 5,879 downwards.
TTAAACAGTCTGTGCCCTGCCATCCGTATTGATAAAATATCCTTCCTTTTTTCAGCACTCTCTTCATTTTTCAGCATTACTGTCGTTATTCCCGTAACGGCATTGATTGGCGTCCTGAGCTCGTGGGATACATTTGTCAGAAAATCCTCTGTTCTTCGGTTTATCTCTTCCAGTTCAGCAATTTTGTTTTCCGTGTTTTTTCTTTCCCTGCCCTGTCTCTGCATTACAATCTTCACAATACGCCCCGACATAAAAATAAGTACAAAGTGAAGAAGAGTTCTCGTAACGGAAAGAGAGGTAAACTCCATGGATTTGCCAATCACAAACACAAAATCATAGCACATTGTCAGAAAATAGGTAGCCACACAAAGTTTGATGATACTGTACCTTCCCGTGGCGGAATACAGGATAATGAGCGTAAGCATTAACGGGGCCAGATCAAATACACTTGTCTCATGTATTCCATAGAAGAAGCATGCCAGCATGGACAAAAGAAAATACAGCCAGAGCCTGATTGTTTCCGGAATAATCTCCGTTATATGCATTACCCATACTGCCACAAGTCCAGCCAGCAGCAAAACAACCGCACCCGTCTCCCATCCGAGCAGAAGGGATTCTCCTGATAATGCGATTATCAAAATCGTACAAACCAGCAATATCCAAAGATGTGTCTCCCTCTGTTTCTCCTGTTCGTGCATAAAATTCTCCCCCTTATTTCTCCCTCATTTGATAATCTGTATCCTCGTCAATCATGGACAGCATAATCTCTGCAAATACAGGGTCAAACTGTGTTCCTTTTCCTTTTTGCACTTCGCCGCGAATATGTGCCTGTGGAAGCACATCACGGTAGCTTCTTCTGGAGCTCATAGCATCATAAGCATCCGCAATCGCAATAATCCGTGCTTCCATCGGAATATCTTCACCGGAAATACCATCGGGATATCCCTTGCCGTCATAACGTTCATGATGCCATCTGGCACCGGTACTCAGCTTTGGGAACTCCGTAATGTTCTTCAATATTTTTGCCCCCATGACCGGATGATTCTGTATGATGGAATACTCCTCATCGGTCAACTTTGCCGGTTTGTTGATAATGGCATCAGGGATGCCTATTTTTCCAACGTCGTGAAGCAATCCCATCATATAAATATCGTTCTGGGCTTCCCCGGAAAGACCTGCCCGCCTGGCAATTTCTTTAGAATACTCCGCCACTCTGGTAGAATGACCGTTGGTATAGGTATCTTTTGCGTCAATGGCACCGGACAGAGTCTTTACAATCTGCATGGATATCTTTTCAATTTTTTCATGCTGTGCCGTCACTTCCTGTGTCTTTTTTTCTACCTCACGGGATAAATCTGTCTGGAGACGGATCAGCGCAATCGTATGTCTTACACGGAGCAAAAGCACCTCAGGCACAAACGGCTTTTTAATAAAATCCATTGCACCGGCCTTCAACCCTTTTGTCTCCGTATCACTGTCGTCATCTGCCGTGAGGAAAATGACCGGAATATCTGCTGTCGCTTTATTTTTCCGCACAGCTGCAAGGGTCTCAAAGCCATCCATTCCCGGCATATGAACATCCAGCAGGATAAGATCAGGTCTGTTATTCTGTAAAAATTTAATTGCATCCTCTCCTGATTTCATGCAGCTCACACGCATTTTCTCCATACTCAGTATGCGGCTCGCCATTTTCAGATTCGATGCGTCATCATCAATTACCAAAATCCAGTCATTCATACCATATCCTCTTTCGTTTCCTGATTTACACCTGCGCAGAGATGTCAAAATACTGTATTTTCATTATATCTTCCTCAATGCATAATTATATATCTATAATAACAGAATTCACTTCTGTTTTTCAATGTCTTTGCAAAATTGGTCGAAAAGATGACAAAAATGGGAATTCGGGATTTTTATTCTACAATTGAGGTTTTATATTTAAGGTTTTGCAATTGAATACCACAAAAATTTCTGCTACACTGAAAGCAAGATTACTTACCGGAGGAGCTCCTAATGAAACAATTACCGAAACTGATTCCTGCGCTGCTTTTATCCATTTTTCTCTGCATTCCGTCCGCTCTGGCAGTTTTTTACTATACACAGCCCATGGAGGATGCCTCTTATGACCTGTCGCTGGCTCCGGAAGACGGTCATGAATGGGAGGGGGATAAGGGCTGGACTGTCTACACAAATGAAGAAGGCGCTGTAACAGAGCTGACGGCTGATGGAGCAGGCGGTTATCTGGGACTTGGTTATCCGGGACAGACCTTTTATTATTCCCGCACGCTGACAGAAGAACTGGACAGCCCCATGATACAGATTGGCACAGTCAATCAGACTGTCAGCATCTTCCTGAACGATGCCTTAATCTACACCGACTGTCCCGAACAGGACAACCGGATTGGTTATCTGGAGCTTTCCACGTTGGCATTTGATCGTTCAGAGGCCATTACCGTCTCCCTCCCTCCTGATTATCTGGGACAGACACTGACCATTGCCCAGTCAAGCCCAACCCTGTCAGAAACACAGAAGGATACTGTGACAGTCTGGCCGTGCAATGTGAGACTGTACTGCGGCTACGCTTACGAAAGCGGTCTGATTGCCGCTGCGGCAAAGACCATGCTTCCCGCTGTTCTGCTGTTTTCGCTGGAGCTGTTCCTGTTGGCCGCATTTATCTGGAATGCCTCTGTGGGGAATTTCTCTCTCCGGCTTCCTGTTTTCGCGTTGGCCGTCCTGTTCCAAATATGCAGTATTCTGTCAAAAGCAGATTTCTTTTACCGGTATGCCGGAGAAATTTCCTTCGATTTGACCTGGCTGTGCTTTTATCTTTCTGTGGGTACACTGCTCCTTTTTCTTGCCTTGCTTACCAGATATCTTCGTCCTCTGTTTCTGGTTTGCGCAGCTTTACAGTGGTGCGCTTCCCTCTTCAGCCTTCTCATACAGACAGGCATGCTTCTGGAGTATGGTGACTGGTATGTATTCTTTATGGAACTGCCGAAAATTATTGGATTTTTCACGCTGCTCACCGCAGTTGCCGCAGCTTTTTTCCTGTGGAAGCACGGAAGCCGTTTCTTCCGCCATATGTCGCAGGCGGCGCTTATCCTGATTATCGGCTATGCGCTGTTCCTTATCGTCAGCATTCCATTTTCCCCTGACTATGTCTCCTCCGTTTTTTCACGGCTTGGAGGTGAACTGACGGGGAACCTTCCGAACTTTACTTTAAAACTGGTATGGAATCTCTGTCTGATTTCCGGTCTTTCTGCGATTGTTCTGGAATTATTGGAGCAGGAAACGGAACGGCGCACGGAGCTTGCAATTCTGTCCGTCAAAAACGAACTTGCCGTTGAAAGCTACGAGAACCTGCGTCTGCAGTCTGAGGAAGTAATGATGCTTAAACATGATACCATAAAGCACTATTCCCTGCTGCGCACAATGGCGGCAGAATCGCCGCAGCGGCTGGCAGATTATCTGGATGAACTGATTGGACAGGCAGAAAATGTCCGTCCCGTTGTTGCCAGCAGAAACCGAATATTGAATATTCTGATTAACGGCAAATTGAACAACGCTGCCGAAAAAGGCATTTCCACAGAAATTATCCGTTCCGATGCGCCGGAGGAGCTTCCTCTTACCGATGCGGAGCTATGCTGTCTTGTGGTGAATATTCTGGATAATGCCATAAACGCTGCTTCCGATTCTGAAACCGTAAAGCCTTACATCAAACTTGATTTTCATTGTAAAGACCAGCATTTTGTTTTTTCCTGCGAAAATTCCAGAACGGATGCAGCAGACAAAGATAAAAAAACACCCACGCCGAAGCATGGGTATGGGTTGAAAATTATCCGACAGATTATGAGCCGTTGGGGAGACAATATGATTTCTGTGGAAGAATCAGAAACCGTATATAGAATCACGGTGATAATTCCTCTTTCTTCTTAATTTTTCATGTATTCAAAAAAGGACTGACGTACTTCTTTGATGCGATGCTTACTGACGGGAACACTTCTGCCGTCTGTCAGCTCCATGGAAGAGGTGCGGAAGTCACGAACATACCGGCAGTTCACCAGAAAGCTCTGATGGCACCGGACAAACCCCTGTTCTGAAAGCATTTCTTCCAATTCCTCAATGGAAAGGCTGGTATCCCATTCTTCCCTTTTCTGCCGGACTCTGCATTTTCTTCCTATGATTTCAATATAATATATATCCTTGGGCGCTACCTTTCTCATACCGCCGTTCACCGGCAGCAGAAGCTCCCTCTGCTTTTGGCTCTGTCCATAGCAAAACAAAAGAGCCTCTCTAAGCCGTTCTTCATCCACCGGCTTTGCCAGATAACGGGCAGCAGATACCTCATATCCCTGCAGGGCCATTTCCCGATTGCTGGATATAAATACAATGGATGTTGCCATTTCTTCCCTGCGGAGCTGGCGCGCCAGTTCTATCCCGCCCTTCTCAGGCATCACAACATCAAGAAGCAGTAAATCGTACTGTTTTCCATTCTCCAGCTCCTGTAACAGTTCTTCCGCATTTTCAAAACAGGAAATCTCCGGTTGCATTTTTTCTTTTTCACAAATTTCTTCCGTCATTTTAATGATATGTTTTCTGTCAGCCTGCTCATCATCACAGACAGCTATGTAAAACGGTTGATTTTTCATGTGTATACCTCATGCTGCTTTATTAACCTTTTCTATTATAGCATTTTCTGTTGATTCTTTCAAATTACTTAAAATACGCCGCCGAGAAAATATATTGACCTTTTCCCATTTCCTGCTATGCTGAATTTATGATTGTCTTTTCTCTCATTAGCAAAAGTCCTACTTCCGTAATCTTTATAAATCGCATTTTACGAACCCCTTTACAACCAGAAAATGATTGCATAAAGTAATTTCTGTGACTTGCTATTTGATAGCACTTATGCTATCATTGAGTCAGGATATGAAATATGCGGATTGGAGATACTATGGCATATAACATCATATTCTACGAAAAATCAAATGGAAAATCCGAAATCTGGAATTTTCTTGAAGAATTGCGCAAAAAAATCTGTCACAAACAAAGATGCCAGAATACAATATAAACAAGTGATTCTTTACATTGAATTATTGCAAAATAATGGAACTCTGTTACCTGACAATATCACCAAACACATAGATGAAAACATCTGGGAACTTCGTCCAGGTAATAATCGTATCTTTTACTTTTTCTGTGATGAAAGCACCTTTGTACTGCTACATAGCTTTCGCAAAAAAACTCAGAAGACGCCACTGCGTGAAATTGAGAAAGCAAAATCTGAGCGTGACGACTATTTATCCCGAAAGGAGAATTGACGTTTATGAAAAACTGGAATGATTACAAAGAACATGTAAAAGGTATTGATTCGGATAGCAGCAGAGATATTGCCGATATGGAAGAACAGGCAAAGCTTATAAGCACGGTCATCAAGCAGCGCAAAGAACTTGGCTTAAGTCAACGCGACCTTGCTGCTGTTTGCGGAATTCCGCAATCCTCCGTAGCAAGAATTGAATCCTTCCAGACCACCCCAAATCTGGCAACGCTTTTAAAAATATTGCGACCGTTGGGATTGAAGCTTACAATTTCTAAGTAACACAAGCCGGCATATTCTGCCGGCCTGCTCGCTTAATCAAACAATATCTCCTCCACCGTCACAAAGGTATACCCTTCCTCCATCAGCTCATCTATGGCCTTCAGTGCTGCTGTCACAGAGGTATCGTAGTAATCGTGCATCAGAATAATAGCATTCTCCTCCGCCTTATCCACAATCTTCGCCGTAATGCAAGCCACGTTGCTGGAGCACCAGTCCAGCGGATCAACCGTCCAGAGCACCGGGAACATATTCAGCTCCTTCTCAAAGCTTTTGTCCCAGG
>JBJEJG010000031.1:0-21259 GCA_051877795.1 Acetatifactor sp. | reverse complement strand
GTGTAGCTGGTAGCCTGATTTCCTCCGTGCAGGCTGCCGATCCAGCTGCCCCAGGCGGTGAACAGCGCAGTGACGCCGAGCATGATGACCACAATCAGCTCGATGACCTCGTCCGGAGTTTTCTTGGTTTTGCGTCTGGAAACACTCTTTTCTTCCATAACTTTTCTTGTCCTTTCTTGTCGCATTTTGTGGATGTCCAGCGCACACAGGCTCTGGGTTAATTTGTTATATTATAAAGTCCCTTCATGCCAAAAAAAGACAGTGTAGCCTGAATCGAACGGAAAATGTACTGAATCGACACCGTTCCCCATATTCACACATTTCAGGACACATTTAGGAAGACATGCGAGTTGAATTTTTCTGTTGACATTATCATTGTATTCGTGTATACTGCATGACTATAGAAACGAAAACAAAGGCGTTTTCCATTTCCCAAGGGGAAGGAAGAGCGCCTTTTTTGTTTACATTCAAGGGAGTTGACGACATGATTAAACTGGAAAATGTCAATAAATATTTTGGCGATTTACATGTGCTTAAGGATGTCAATCTGGAGGTAAAGGAAGGAGAAAAGCTGGTCATCATCGGGCCTTCCGGTTCCGGGAAATCCACAACGGTCAGATGTATGAATTTTCTCGAAACGCCCACCAGCGGTCATGTCTACATAGACGGTCAGGAACTGACCCACAAAAATAAGACGAAGCTTGTCCGTGATACCACCTCCATGGTATTCCAGCAATTTAACCTTTATCCGCACATGACGGTACTGAAAAATCTGACGCTGGCACCTATGAAGCTGCATCACAAGAGCAAAAAAGAGGCCGAGGAACTGGCATATCACTATCTGGATGTAGTGGGACTTACCGACAAGGCTCACGTCTATCCCACAACGCTTTCCGGCGGTCAGCAGCAACGTATCGCCATCGCAAGAGCGCTCTGCGCACAAACAAAAATCATTCTTTTTGACGAGCCCACCTCCGCTCTTGACCCGGAAACAATCCAGGAGGTTCTGGATGTCATGATTAAGCTGGCAAATGAAAATATCACAATGGTGGTCGTTACCCACGAAATGGGTTTTGCCAGAGAGGTCGCCGACCGCATTATCTTTATGGCAGACGGTCAGATTCTCGAGGAAGGCACGCCGGAGGAGTTTTTTGAAAATCCTCAGAATGAGCGTCTGAAGCAATTCCTCGGAAAGATTATCCGCAAGTAATACGGTTTCTCGCAGTGCTTCTGCCTTTGTGCTTTAACATCATGGTTCAGACTTGCAGACAAAGGCAGACGCTGCTTGAAATATAAAGGGAAGCGCGATTCCCGAAACCATAACCGCGCAGAAATGAGGAGAATGTTATGAAAAGGAAAAAATTATTCGCACTGTTAATGACCGCTTTGATGACTGCATCTGTGCTGACAGGCTGCGGTTCATCCGACACTCCCGCTGCATCTTCTTCCGCAGCCGCTTCTTCTGAAAGCTCTGCCGCTGCCTCCGAAGCATCTTCTGAAGCAGCTTCTTCAGAGGCAGCCTCTTCTGAAACAGAACTTGCTGAGGATGTTCAGGCCATCGTTGACAGAGGCGTCCTCCGTGTCGGTGTCAAAAACGCCGTTCTCGGTTTCGGTTATCAGGATGAGCTGACCGGAGAATATGAGGGAATGGAAATCGAACTGGCAAAGAAAATTGCCGATTATCTCGGTGTTGACGTGGAATTCACCGCTGTTACCGCCGCAACAAGAACGGAGCTTCTGGATTCCGGCGACATCGACTGTGTACTGGCAACCTTCACCATCACAGATGAGAGAAAGAAGAGCTGGGACTTTACCACCCCTTATTATACTGACTATGTAACCGTGCTGGTTCAGAATTCTTCCGGAATCACCGGACTGGCTGACCTTGTAGACAAAAAGGTAGGCGTTTCCTCCGGCTCCACCTCCGCAAAGAGCCTGACAAAGGCTATGGTAGAGGGAGGCTTTATTGATGGCAGCGCTTTCGATGCAGACACCTTCGATGCGGCAACCTGGACTACCGGCGTTTCCTTCCAGCAGTATGATGACTATCCTACCATTTCCACCGCACTGAGTGCAGGCGAGGTTGACGCATTCTGCGTAGATAAGTCCATCCTTGCGGTATATAACACGGATGACCGCTCCTATATTGAGGATAAGTTTGCTCCTCAGGACTACGGCATTGCAACCACCAAGGATTCCGGTATGAGCGCTCTTTGCGAGGAGCTTGTGACCGGCTGGCTGGCTGACGGCACAATTGAAGCACTGATTGCTGAATTTGGTATTGAATAAGATAAAAAAAGGAGGTGAACGGCGTGGCTGATTTGTTTTCCGCTGATGCCTGGAACAAAATATGGACCTTCCGGGGCGTCTTTTTACAGGGTTTGGGCAACACTGCCCTGACCGCCCTGTTCGGTTTGCTGCTGGCACTTGTCATCGGCATCCTGCTGGGGCTCTTCGCCACCAGCGGCAAAAGGCCCCTGGAGATTATCGCGCGGATTTATGTGGAAGTCATTCAGAATACGCCTCTCCTCCTACAGATGTGTTTTCTGTATTACGCCCTTGCCTTTGCGGAAATGAGTCCCGGCATCATCAAAACCGGCATCATCGCGTTGGGCATTTATCATGGCGCTTATGTGTCAGAAGTCATCCGGGCCGGCATCAAGGCTATCCCTAAGGGACAGTTTGAAGCCGCCTATGCTCAGGGCTTCGGCTATGTGCAGAAAATGTACTATATTATTTTGCCTCAGAGTATCAAGATTATCCTGCCTCCCATGGTAAACCAGGTTGTAAATCTGATTAAAAACACCTCCTGTCTCTATATCGTGGGCGGCACAGACCTGATTTCCGCTACCTACAACTTTGTCACGGGGGAATCGACGGGTGGTGCTTACGCGCCTGCCTACCTGGTCAGCGGCCTTCTTTTCTTTATCGTCTGCTGCCCTTTGTCCTCTCTGGCAAGTATGTGGGAAATTTCCCTGAAAAAACGCGATGTTCGAACCGCAAAGCCCGGTCAGACCGCAGAAAGGATGGCGTAACCTATGGATAATATCAAGGGAAGCATCTCCATTATCACCAATTCCGCCGTCCTGATTTATATTCTGAAGGGCGTTGCATTTACTCTGGTCATCTCCGTTATTGCCGTATTGCTGGGACTTGTCATCGGCTCTGTTCTTGCCCTGCTGCGCAATTACTGTAACCACGGATGCAGCCGGATTTTAAAATGGCTTTCCACCGCCTACATTGAAATTTTCAGAAATACCCCGCTGCTTTTGTGGATTTTTATCTGTCTGGTATTCTGCCCTTGTCCGAGCTTTCTGGAAAAGAAAATGTGGGGCTTGTCTTCTGCGGAGGTCAAGCTTCTGTTCAAGACAGCAATTGCATTGATTCTTTTTACTTCCTCCGTCATTGCGGAGATTGTGCGCGGCGGTTTAAACTCCGTTGCCCAGGGCCAGTTTGAAGCGGGACATTCTCAGGGCTTCAATACCGTACAGATTATGTGGCACATCGTGCTGCCCCAGGCATACCGCAACATTGTTCCTACCCTTCTCAGTCAGGTGATTACCACGGTAAAGGACTCCTCCTATCTGGCAAATGTGGCTACCATTGAGCTCATGTCCAGAGTCAAGAAGCTGCTCAGTTCCGCGCATAAATATAACGGGCTGAACACCGTAAATGTCTCCGATGTATTTGTGCTGTTCGGATTCGCCTGCCTGATTTACTTTGTCATCAACTTTACGCTATCCTGCATTGTCAGAAATATGCAGAAAAAGAGGCAGCGTGCATTGCCTGTCAAAGCTGCCTGAACCGGAAAAGAGGTATCCTATGAAACAGTTTGTCATTACGATTTCAAGGCAATTCGGAAGTCTGGGAAGAACCATTGCCCAGAGAATGTCCGAGAAGCTTCAGATAGAATTTTACGACAGAGACATTGTGGAGGAAACCGCAAAGCGTATGGGACTCCCCATCTCTGTTATCAGCGACAAGGAGGAAAACCCTAACACGGCTTTCTTCAAAAGGCAATACCCTCTCGGTATGGGTGTCGGCAGTATGCAGGATGAGATTTTCAGCGTTCAGGAAAACATTATCCGCGACCTGGCAAAGAGGGAATCCTGTATTATTGTCGGGCGCTGTGCTGACAGCATTCTTTCAGACTTTGAAAATCGTCTCAGTATCTATGTCTACGCTCCTGTGGAAGCAAGACTGAAGAACTGTACGGAAATCCTGAAAATGGAAGAAAAGACTGCGAGAAAGATGATTCGGGAGGTAGACCGCTCCAGAGAGCTCTACCACAGGCGTTACTGTCCCGAGTACAACGGCCCCTCCACCAACAAGGACATTATGATTGATTCCTCCCGGTTCGGCGTGGATAAAACTGCAGAAATACTTTCAGGAATCGCAAGGGATATGTTCACCTAAAACCTTATTCCATACTTACTCGCAGACCAGTACTTATCCGCTTGATTTTCTACTCGCGTAAATCATAACATGTTCACCAACACAATGCTTGCCACCGTACCCGCCAGAGTTGACAGGAGCGCTCCTGCCAACGTATAGCGGGTTTTTGTTACCTTTGCCGCAAGGAAATAGACGCTCATGGTGTAGAAAACCGTCTCCGTACAGCTCATGAGAATGGATGTCAGCATTCCGGCATAGGAATCCGGCCCGGAGGTCTTAAAAATATCCAACACAAGTCCTGTGGCTGCAGAAGAGGAAAACAGCTTCACCACCAGCAGCGGAAGCAGCTGTGCCGGAAGTCCTACAGCCTCTGTCACCGGTGCAAGCACCTTTCCCAATAAATCAAAAAAACCGGAGGCACGCAGCATACCCACCGCCATCAAAAGCCCAATCAGGGTGGGCACAATGTCCGCCACAATCTTCAAGCCCTCCTTTGCTCCCTTCAGAAAACACTCATATACCTTCACCTTCGACACATAGCCGTACCCTACAATGAAAAAAATCAGAATAGGGATGATAATATCGGAAATATGAGACAATACATTCATCGCGCCGTTCTCCTTCCGCTTTTCCACTTACAGTAGAGTACCGCCGTCACCGTGCTGAACAGGGTCGCAACAATGGCAGGCGCAATGATGGAAGCGGGATTGGCACTGCCGTACTGGCTGCGATAAGCAATCATATTGACGGGAATCAGCTGTAAGGAGGAGATATTGAGAATCAGAAAGTCGCACATTTCTGTGCTGGCGCGACGTTCTGTTGTTCCTCCGCGCCCATCTGCCTTTCCGACTGCACCCTTGCCCGCGATTCCTTTGAGAACTGTTTCCTTCCCGGCAATCGCATCTTCATATCCCGGTGTTCCCCGTTCCGCCTCCAGCTTCGCCAGCGCCTCCATGGCTTTCAGACCTGCAGGCGTGCACGCCCAGCCCAGCCCAAGGATGTTCGCTATGATATTGGTCGCTATGTATCCTCTCGCTTCATGCTCCTTCGGTATTTGCGGAAACATGAAGGTCAGGAAAGGGCCGATGCCCTTCGTCAGTTTATCAATCAGTCCCGCTTTCCCCGCAATCTCCATCAGCCCCATCCAGAGAGCCACCACCCCTGCCATGGTGATGCAGAGTGAAATAGCCTCGCCTGCACTGTCCAGGGCGCCCTCCGTCACTTCGCTCATATGTCCTGTAAGGGCGCCGTAAATTACGGCCAGCAGTATCATTACCGCCCAGATTGCATTTAACATGCCATCCCTCATTTCAAGCATCCGTTGTTCTATCTTATTCCACTTCAGGCAAAAAAAGACACCATCGAATCAATTCGACAGTGTCTTTCCGTTGTCGCCCAACCACTTACCATCTCATGTCACCTGCGTCTGAGCCACTTATATTCTCGTTTTTATTACAGTGTTCCCTGTGTAAACAGGTTCTTTACGTGCTGAACTTCCTCTTCCGTTGCCTTGCTGGCAGGAACATAATAGGATTTCTCTCTTGCGATATTGTAAAGCTCCTCCTGAGACTGCTCGCAGGCATTGCGAATCTGCTTCAGCGTCTGCTTTAACTCCTTGTTCTCAGACTGGGCAATCATCCCCGCATAACGTGTCAGCTCACCATTGATACCTGCCAAGGTATCTGCCACCATAGTCTTTTCCTGTAACTGCATATTCCTTTCCTCTCTTCCAAAATTCTCTGAACTCATTCTTTTTGTCCTATTACTGCAAAAACTTCATGAGCTGCTGCTTGTTGTCCATAGCAGACTGTGCACTTTTCTCAAAAAACTGCTTAATCTGTGAGTCGGTAGCAGCCTTAGCATACTCCTGCATCTTACAGTGGGTGGTGTCATAGCCGCCAATCAGATGACGCAGGTTCTGTAAATCAAGTTCTGAAATGTTGGTCATATCCATAGCCTCCTTCTTTTTCTTTCGAGGTTATTGTTGACCCGTCACAGGAAATTTATACAATTTTATTTTCTTATTTTCAGGCGGTGCAAAAGTCCCCTTTCCTTTTCCCCTCCCACTGTCGGCCGTCCCAACAGAAACGGGAAATATCGATTGATAATCTCGATGACCGCTATCTCTATCACCAACACAAAAAACACCATCAGCAGGCATAACGGTATCTGCCCCAAAGGCAGAATATGATTGTTGATTCCGTAGGTCACCCGCGCCGCTACATACATAATATAAAAAGGTGCATGGGTCATCATCACAATCAGTGAATTTCTGCCATAATACATACAGATTCTCAGAGGCGGTGTATGATACCATCTTTCCAATGCACGGCACAGAAGAAGGATGCCGAAGGAACCGCACACGGATGTGACGAGATAAAGCAGGATATTGTTGTATACCATATAATTCATATCCGTCACACCATTCACCTGGCTTACCGCCAGTGTCAATGCCATAAGAAGAAAGGCAGGAATCAAATTCCACCAGACTCCATCGGACAGCTTCTGTATCAGCTTATAGCCCAAATAGCCCACTGCCACAAAAGCTGCCGCAAAGAAAACTCTGATTACCGCATTTAAAAACAGGTGCAGATAGGGATACCAGACAGCAGCGCCGTATACTGCCTGAAGCCTGTTCTCTCCCACATGGGCAAAATAAGCCAGAACTGCCATTATTGACACCAATGCTCCACAGACAGGAGCCGAAGTTTTTTTGCGAATGCCCACAAAAATCAGTTCACCAAAGAACAGAGCAGGCAGGAACCAGAATACGGAAGCCCCCGCCAGACAGACCGTTCCAAACAAATGCTCCCAAAAAACTTCCCAGACACCATTTTTTAAAATTCCGGTACACAAAGCTTCCACAATCAGGCTTAAGACGGAAAAAACAAGATAGGGAAGCATAATGCTGCGGAGCTTCCGCTTCACAATGATACCCATCTCTCTCTCCGTCTCCTTTGTGGCATTGATAATCATGCCGGAAATCACAAAAAACAGAGGCATATGAAAGGAGGTAATAAACTGACGGGAAGGTATTGTCAAATCAGGGACGTGTCCCAGAACCATAAGAATAACTCCGATTCCTTTTGCAATATCCAGATAATAGATACGTTTCTTTTCCATCCCGGCTCTCCTCTACATCTGGTGTTTTACCACCGCGTACTCATCATCCAGACGAAAATAGGGACATTCCCTCTGGGTTCCGGACAGAAAACGATACATCTCGTCCTCATCCAGATTCACCAGACAGGAGTAACACTCATAGTCTTCATCATATACATAATTGACACATACGTCACAATTCTGTACTGCCATATACGCCTCTCTTTCTGCTGCCCACGCGGCCCCGAATCCGGGCAAACCTCACCACACCCGTGCCACCGCAGGCTTATTTCGACTCCGTGTGCAGATGCGCGTAAATTTCCCGCTTTCCTACACCTCTGTCTTTCGCCACCTGCTTCATTGCCGTCCTGCTGTCCATGCCCTGTTCCTCATAGAATGCCATGTGCTCTTCAATGCTCATCGACTCCCAGGAAGCGATTTCCTCCCGTCTCTTCTCCTCATGGCTCTTACCCTCAACCACAAGTACGTACTCTCCTCTGGGTTCCTCTGCCTTATAGTATTCCAGTGCTTTTTTCAGGGTAGTCGGCATAACCGTCTCAAATTTCTTTGTCAACTCCCGGCACAGGGTAATCCTGCGTTCACCCAGAGCATCGTAAAGCTCTTCCAGCGTGCGCACCAGATGATGAGGTGCCTCGTAGAGAATCATGGTTCGGCTTTCCGCCGACAGTTCCTCCAGAATCTGTTTCTTCTCTTTCTTGTCAGCCGGCAGAAAGCCTTCAAAACAAAAGCGTCTGGTAGACAAGCCCGAAAGTGTCAGAGCCGTGATGCAGGCCGCCGGTCCAGGCAGGGATGTAACAGACACGCCTGCCTCATGACACATCTGCACCAGAACTTCACCCGGATCAGAGATAGCAGGAGTTCCCGCATCCGTGATCAAAGCAATATTCTGCCCCGCCTGAAGCTGCCCGATAAGCTGTCTCGCTTTCTCCACCTTATTATATTCGTGGTAGCTTGTCATCGGCGTATGAATGTCAAAATGATTCAGCAGCTTTATACTGTTTCTGGTATCCTCCGCAGCAATCACATCCACAGTCTGAAGTGTTTCAATCACCCTTGGAGTCATATCCTGCAGGTTTCCGATAGGGGTTGCACATAAATACAATGTTCCTGACACCTCTGTCACCTCCTTAGTACCCATACACTTCCGTAATTTCCGGCATATATACACCCGGCTCCCGGAATACAATTAAGGGTTTTTCCACAGTCATGCGGGATTTGCCGCCACGAACCGCCTCCAGAAGCACCATGTTGGGCTCCTTGTCCACATAAGGATACACCAGCTGCATGCGTTTCGGCTCCAGCTTATACCGCACCAGTGTTGTCATAATTTCAGCCAGGCGAAACGGTCTGTGTACCAGAAAGAAGTGTCCTCCCGGTTTTAGCAGCCTTGCCGTCTGCCTTGCTACATCATCAAAGGTACAAAGTATTTCGTGACGGGCGATTGCCTTCGGTCCGTCCGGGTTTGCAATTCCATGCTGTCCAATCATATAAGGGGGATTGCAGGTAATGCAATCAAAAGAAGCAGACTGAAATAACTTGTCTGCCTCCCTGATATCTCCTGTCACAATCTCTATCTTCTCCGTCAGATTGTTCAGCGCTACGCTTCTCGCCGCCATGTCCGCACTCTCAGGCTGAATCTCCAGGCCTGTCAGGTGAGCACAGTGATACTTCGCCTCCATGAGAATAGGAATAATGCCCGTCCCTGTTCCCATATCCAGCAAAATGTCCTCTTTCCCGGCATTTGCAAATCCGGTCAGAAGAACAGCATCCATTCCGAAGCAAAATTTCTCCGGATTTTGAATAATGCGATAGCCGTTCCGCTGCAAATCATCCAGTCTTTCATTGTCCTTCAGATTGATTGTCATCGCGCCTCGGCTGTCCTTCCTGTCTCGGTTTACCGTTGTTTCTGTGTTTGTTGTGGCGGTTTCTGTTTCCCGAATGCTGGCCTTCATTCTGACGTTGCTCGTCATTTTGCCTCTGTTCACCGCTTTGACGGCGCTCGCCGTTCTGTCGGCTGCGGTTGTCCTGCCTGCGTCCGTTCTCCTGACGATTCCTGCCTCCCTGACGCTGGTTTTCATTCTGACGCTGTTCGCCGTTTTGATGCTGGCCGTCATTTTGACGCTGCTCATTGTTCTGGCGGCGCTCACTCTGTTTCTGCTCACTGTCCTGACGGCTTCTGCTCCCCTGGCGCTGGGGGCTCTGCTTTACCTCTGTCTCCTGCTCTTCCTTCTCCTCTTCCTCCAGGCGTTCGAGTTCCCGCAGTTCCTCCTTTGACAACTCCACCTTTTCCTTCTTGCCGTGTCTGCGCTTAAACTGAAGCTGATCCACAGGATATTCCTTGATTTCTTTTTCGTCTCCATCTTCCACAACGACCTTCACCAGCTGGCGCAGCACATTAACACTCTGCACCTCGCCCTTTAAACCGTCTTCGGTAGTGACATAATCGCCGATTCCCGGAAGTCTGCGATTCAGTTCCTCGTAAGTCTCCTCCTCGTTCTTCAGGCAGCACATCAGTCTGCCGCAGACACCGGAAATTTTGGTGGGATTCAGAGACAGATTCTGCTCCTTCGCCATCTTGATTGAGACGGGGATAAAATCCGACAGATAGCTGTGGCAGCAAAGCGGTCGTCCGCAGATACCGATGCCTCCCACAATCTTTGTCTCATCCCTGACACCAATCTGGCGCAGCTCGATTCTTGTTTTAAATACGCTTGCCAGATCCTTTACCAGCTCACGGAAATCAATGCGGCCGTCCGCTGTAAAATAAAAAAGAACCTTGTTATTGTCAAAGGTATACTCCGCATCAATAAGCTTCATGTCCAGCTCATGCTTACGAATCTTATCCAGACAGATTTGAAAGGCTTCCTTCTCTTTAATCTTGTTAGCCGCCTCCTGCTCTATATCCCGCTGGTTTGCAAGACGAATGACAGGCTTTAAGGGCTGAATGACCTTTTCATCCTCCACCTCTGTCACGCCGGACATCACCGTACCAAACTCGATTCCTCTGGCCGTTTCCACGATAACGTGGTCGCCTCTTTTTATCTCAAAATTCAAAGGGTCAAAGAAATAAATCTTGCCCGCTGTGCGAAATCTTACACCAATTACTTTTGTCATCTATACACCTCACATACGCTCTCTGCGCCTCTATGCGGACTGCATGTAGTCAATCCTTCTCAACAGTACAGGCTTTATTTTATCACAAATACTTATAAAAAGCCACTGTTACCTGTTTTTAACTGTTTTCCTGAATGGTCAGCATCAAAAGCTCCATCGTCAGTTCAAAATTGACATTTGCATCAAGACGTTTTTTTGCAGTTTCCAGCGCTTTCAGGATGTTTTCGATTCCCTCATAGCTGCTGCGCTTCGCGGCTGTTCTAAGCGCCTGTATTTCCTCCCTGAACACCAGATGATTCACATCATTTGTCGCCTTGAACAGCAGCAGGTCTCTGTACCAGATAGCGCAAATATCCAGATAATCACTGACCTCCAGCTTGTACTCATTTACCTTTTTAACCGCCGCGATAATTTCGTTTAATTCCATATCCTTTATGTATTTCAGGAGAGAAATAGCTTCCGTCTTTACATTTTCAAAATCCTCGCTGGAGGCAAGCGCCTTCGCCTTGCCGATATTCCCTCTGGCAAACGACACACAGACCTCCGCCTTGTAATCCGGCACCTGAAGCTGCTCCATGAGATATTTTTTCACCAGTTCATCCGACACCGGCTTCATATTCAGCACCACACAGCGGCTTAAGATGGTGGGCAGAAGAGAATTGACATTGGTGGTTAAAAGCAGAATAACCGCATACTCAGGCGGCTCCTCCAGCGTTTTCAGAATGGCATTCTGTGCCTGAACAGTCATCTTTTCCGCCTCATTGATAATATATACCTTATGAGGACCGCTGTAGGGCTTGATTCCCACATCATTATTCACCTGGGCACGAATATCATCCACGCTTATGGTATTGGGCTTCTCATGCATTACACGGATAATGTCCGGATGGTTATCAGAAAGCGCCTGTTTACAGGAATGGCACTCCTGACAGGGCTCAGTGCCTTCCTTTTCACATTGCAGTGCCATGGCAAAAACACGCGCAATAAACTCCTTGCCGGAAGACTTTTCGCCGTTAATAATATAAGCATGAGAAATCTTCCCGGCGGAAAGCGCATTTGTCAGATGCTCTTTTATTTGCTCCTGTCCGATAATATCTGAAAATCCTGGCATATGTCATTCCCCGCTTTCTCTCATTCTTTCATCCCGTCAGCCCACTGTAAAACCGTCTTATTCAGAATGCTATCCGTGTAAATCCCTGATACGCCCTTTTCTATCAGCTTCCGTGCCTCTGCTTCATCATTTACTGTATGAACATAAATACGCGTATCATAACCGGACAACTCCGCACGCATCTGATCACTCCAGTCGCCTGCCGGCATCGTTAATACCGGAATATGATTCTGTTCACAAAATCCGGCTGTTTCCTCCGGGCCATCATAGCCTATGTAATACAATGTAAAAAGGACATTGGGAAAAGGATACACATTCATAATTTCACGATACATGTCCTGATAATAAATCTGAACGATTACTCTGTCCAGCACTTCCTCACAGTCAGCCTGCTTTGCTGTATTCACAAGCAGCTGAAAATCCTCTTCCACATGCTGTAAATATTTCGTATCAGTCACCAGATAAATATCCTGATATTTTTTCATAATCTTAAACCAGTCAGCCAGTGAAAGCGGTGTATATTGCCCGTAAATCGGCGTACTCAGAAAGTCTTCCGCTGTAGGGACCTCCCTATTCTCCTCCGTCCATCCAAATGCCTTCCCCTGCCCTAAGTCAGATGCCCAATCATGCCGCAGAACCATCTGATTATCCGAGGTAGTCTGTATATCTGCTTCAAAAACCCTCTGTCCCTGAGCATAATGATACTGAAAAGCTTCAAAGGAATTGGTTAATGTGTCGCCCTGCTCTGTTTCTCCCAGAGCATGCTGGACAGTTCCGCTGAACTCATACCATTCTGCATTCTCGGCAATGTCCACCGGCTTCAGCAGATTTCCCATACTGGTGTCTCTCCAGCAGCCGGAAGGAATCGTCAGCGCGCAAAAAGAGAGTACAAATATAGCCGAGACCACAGACAATGTCAGACGCAGGTGTCGGTTTCTCTCTGCCCGTATATGAATGCGAAACCCCAATGCCGTAAAAAACAGCAATAACAAAAAGCTATAAATAAATTCCTGCGACCATTGAAAAATCGTCCCTGGCATCTGCGGAACGCAAATATAATATCCCACCGTCAGCAGAACCGTCAGCAGCGCGCTTCCGCCTCCTAGTGACAGCCATATGCGCCGAGTGAACAGATAAATCGTCAAATAGACACATAAAACCATCCCTATTGACACAATATCCAATCCAGTCAGCCAGCGCTCCGTATGATACACGGTCACATCTATTCTCTGGGCAATTTTGAATGGAACATATATTAAATACAAAAGGAGCAGAATCGCACTGATGTAATCCCGCTTGCATAGCGTAGGCAAAGCAATACACACAGCAACACCGATACTCAGCAACGCACATATCACAAAACGCCTTGCTCCCATATCAAATGTCGGCGCAGCAGCTGCAAGCAACGCTATCCCTGTCAATATTCCCGTAGCAACCCTCCATTTAGAAAGCTTCTTCTCCTCCATCCCACGTACCTCATCCGCATCACGTAAATATATCCAACAGCAATCCCCTTATTTCGCCGATTTTATTCAGAATTGCCAGATTGTCCTTCTCATCCTTCATGAGTTCCTGCGCCAGTTGGTCAAGGTTCTCATCCACCAGCCGAATAATGCCGTAAACCCTGTGGCGTCCTCTCCTGTCAAGGAAGTTTTCTCTGGAAAAGGAATGCGACCGGGTAACTACCTCGTTCAAAAAATCCTTTACCAGTCCACGATAATGTCTCATATCTTTGACATCACGGCGCTTTGCAAGCTTCTCTCCCTCCATGGTGATTTCCTCCATGAGGCTCTGGAGTCTCGCCTGCAGTTCCGCTTCCTCAATATGACTGGCAAGCGTAAATTTAAAACTGCCGTCCGTGGTCTGTGGAGTCTGCACCTGCTCCACGGATGTGGTCTGGTTGACCTGATTCACTTTGATTTCCATACGCCTGCCTCCTCTCCTGCCGTTTTGGGGAGTTACACTATCTGCCACACTGTAATATGTATTCCCTGATTTCTTCGAGGCACCGGTCCAGATTATCATTTTCGAACCGTCTGGTAATCCCTGCCTCCCGAATCTTCTCTTCCGAAAAATCCTCACTGTCTGCCAGAAATCTTCTGCACATCTCCTCATATTTTGGATTTTCCTGGGCACGCTCTCTGTTCAAAGCTCTCTGGAGTCTGATGCCGTCGTCTAATTCTATCATAACCGGAAGCAGTCTGTCTTCTCCGAAATACTCTTTTAAATGACCGTAAGCCTCCAGCGTCCCAATCATTATGCAGTTTCTTTCATCTTCCGTAACCTGCCCGTCATCCACGGTAAAATATCTCCACAGACCGTGAAAGGTATGATAAGCTCTGTCCTCAATCACCTTTCCCCGGGCCTTCATGCGCTGAAAGCCCTCCTCATCCGTAAAGAAATATTCCACTCCGTCCGTCTCCCCATCTCTTACCGGTCTGGTGGTATAGGGCACAATCGTCCTTAACCCCAGAGTTTCATCCTTCAGCAGACGCTTAAAGATGGTATCCTTCCCCGTGGAGCTTTTTCCCATAAGATATACAATCTTCCCCATGGTCTCTATTCAACCTCTACTACGTGAATCATGTTAGTCTTCCCCGCTACTCCCAACGGCACTCCGGCTGTGATGACCACCACATCTCCACTCTTCACATACCCTGCCTTCTTCGCCTCTGCCACCGCATCTGCAAAAAGCGCATCCGCAGTATCTTCCTTCTGAATACTTAAAGGCGTTACTCCCCACAAAAGATTTAACTGCATGCAAACTCTCTCATGAACCGAGCAGCCGATAACAGGGCACTGTGGCTTAAAGCGGGAAATTGCCTCTGCCGTAAAACCGGACATCGTCACCGTGATAATGGCGGCCGCCCCCAAATCGAAAGCTGCTGAACAGGTAGCGTAGGCAATTGCTGTGGTAATGTCCGTCCTGTCACCGGAACCGTTTCTTCTCATTCTGGAACGATAATCAATATCTTTTTCGGCACTTTCTGCAATTTTCGCCATAGTTTTTACTGCTTCCACCGGATATTTTCCGGCAGCGCTCTCCCCGGAGAGCATAATTGCAGTTGTCCCGTCATAAATTGCGTTTGCAATATCGGTCGCTTCCGCTCTGGTAGGTCTTGGATTCTGAATCATGGACTCCAGCATCTGCGTTGCAGTAATAACATGCTTGCCCTGAGCATTTGCAAGCTTAATCATCTTTTTCTGCATTACCGGCACCTCTTCCAGAGGGATTTCCACTCCCATATCACCTCTTGCCACCATGATTCCGTCCGACACCTCCAGAATCTCTTCCAGATTCTGAATGCCCTGCATGTTTTCGATTTTAGCAATGACCTTCATGTTGCTGCCATGCTCCTTCAAAATTTTGCGCAGCTCCAGAATGTCTTCCCTGCATCTGACAAAAGATGCAGCAATAAACTCATAGCCCTGCTCGATGCCGAAAAGAATGTCCTCCTTATCCGTTTCGCTGATATAGGGCATGGAAAGAACCGCTCCGGGCACGTTGACACCCTTGTGATTAGAGACAAAACCACCATTCAAAACTCTACAGATAATCTCTTCTCCTGCAATCTCCTCCACCTTCATTTCAATCAGGCCGTCATCAATCAGGATTGTCATTCCGACAGAGATGTCATTTTTCAGATTCTTATAGGAAATGGACGCCTTTTCGGCAGTTCCCAAAATTTCCTCCGTAGTGAGAATAAACCTCTGCCCCGTCTTCAGTTCGACTTTGCCACCTTCAAAATCACGCAGACGTATTTCAGGGCCCTTGGTGTCCAACAGTGTTGCCACAGGAAGCCCCAGCTCCTCACGTGCCTGCAGCACCCTCTCAAATTTCAGTTTCTGCTCCTCGTGAGTCCCGTGGGAAAAATTAAATCTTGCCACATTCATGCCTGCCAGCATCAGTTCCTTCAATCGCTCTACACTGTCACTGGCAGGTCCTATCGTACAAACAATCTTTGTCTTTCTCATATATCTTTCCTCGCTCATCATTTTCTCCTCCCAAATTCTATTTATCTCCAATACCCCTCAGCACCTTTACACAGATTTTTTCCTCTTGTATCTCCACTCCCTGCACTGTCAGGCCCTGTTCAAGCCATCGGCAAATGCTTTCGCAGGTCTCTTTTGTAATATGTTCTCCCGGCACCAGAACGGGCACCCCCGGCGGATACAGGTTAACAAACTCACCCGCACAGCTTCCAATGCTTTCGGCTAACTCCACAGATAACTTCCCCATATCCCAGGCTTGCGCGAGTGGAATTGCCCGTTCATCCGGCTTCCAGGGAAATGTCTCCGCCTGTGTCTTCTTCTCATCGTCAGACAACTGCCCATCTATTTCCAGCAAGGCCTGCGTCAGCCGCTCATATCCCTCTTTTGTATCATTCATTGTAAACATGGCGAGCACATAGCTCTCCGCCGCCATCTCCATCTGCAGGTGGTACTTTTCCAGCAAAATATCATATAGCCATCGTCCCGACACATTGGTGTGTTTTACGGATATAACCAGTTTTCCCACATCCTGTGTCTGAGGTTCCCCCATAGGAAAACAAAGATGCCTGCACGCTGAAAGCTTTTCCAGCATAGCACGCCAGTTTTTCAGAAAGTCAGCAAACAAACGGGGTTTCTCTCCGGACACATAATTCAGTGCATTGTCAATACTTGCCATCAGTAGATAGGATGGACTGCTGGACTGATAAATATGCAAAAAACGCTTCAGTTGTTCCCTGTCTATCAGCCTTCCATTCACATGCAGCAGTGCAGTCTGCGTCAGGGCCGGCAATGTCTTGTGAACACTGTGAATCACCAAATCCGCTCCCGCTCTGCAGCTGTTTTCGGCAAAACCGTCCGCCCAGCCCAGATGGGCTCCATGAGCCTCGTCCACAATCAGCGGAATTCCCTTCTCATGGACAATTTGAGCAATTTCTCGAATATCGGAAATACGCCCTTCATAAGTAGGTGATACAAGCAGTACCGCACCGATGTCCGGCTCCGCTTCCAGAGCGTCCTGCACCTGCCCGGGCGTTACTGCATCAAATATATCATACTCCTCCAGTACCCTCGGATAAAGATAAGATATTGTCAAATTTCTCAGATACGCCCCGTGATACGCTGACTTATGACAGTTGCGGGACATCAGAATATGGCCTCCTACAGGCAGGGCTGCGCTGATTGCGCTTAAGATTCCCCCTGTGCTGCCGTTTATCAGATAAAAGCTTTCTTCCGCCCCATAAAGCTCCGCCGCCTTTTTCTGAAGGGCAAGCAGAACTCCTTCCGGCTGATGAAGATTGTCGAAACCGTCTATCTCCGTAATGTCCCTGAGATACATATCCTGAGGCAGTCTGCCGCATTCCTGCCGCTTGTGCCCCGGCATATGATACGGATAAATATCACTCTCTCCATTTTCCTTTAGCTTATCAAATAAATATTCCAAATCAATCGTTCCTCAATTTTTGAAGAATTACTCCATGTCCCCGATGCATATGCAGCGTCTCCATCAGGGAACACCACTTATCCGCCGCTGTCACAATCCATGCCTCCCTGCAAACAGGTGGCACTGCCGTAAGCGGCCACATATGCTTTCTGATAATATCCTTCTCTCTGCTGGTCAGGGTGTACTCCATAGAAGCGTTTTTTAATGCCCTGCCCGGGTGAAAAAAGCCATGCAGCCTATGTGGATTTCTCGCATCCGGTTTATGCCAGTCATAGAGAAAATAATCATGCAGCAGCGCTCCTCTGACTAATTCTCTGCGATTACAGCGAATATGAAGTCTGTCACTGAGTGCGAGACTGTATCTTGCCACATTCATCACATGCCCATTCACCGTCATATTGCCATGCTGAATAAATTCCTTCGTCTTATGAAAATTTGCCGATTCAAGGATATCAGGCGCATTTTCTTCAATCTGACGCTGAATGGCACGATACCGTTCCAGCTTTCTTTGCCATCTTACAGCCTGCTTTTCAGACCGCCTCCATATAGTTGACATAAGCTTTACTCCTCTGAATCGTCTGAATCATCTGAATTTTCATTGTAATCCGGCTCAGGCTGCACTGCAAGAGGATCTACCGGATAATAATAGCAGATTATCGGAAATCCCGTAGACACATATTCATAGATGACCGCCGCCGAATCAAGGGGAAGATTAATACATCCATGCGACCCGTTTGTAATATAAATATCTCCGCCAAACTGGTTTCTCCAAGTCGCATCATGCATGCCAAAGTTTCCATAAAAAGGCATCCAATAGTTGACCGGAGTCTCATAGTTCGCGCCGCGAAGTATAGCATTCGTCGTCTTATAAGTCAGACCGAAAACACCCTGTGGTGTAACGCAGTCAGGAGTAGAGCTCATACTTCCGGACACAAAATCCGTCTCAAATACAAGCGATCCATCCTGATAAAGATAAAGGTGCTGATGAGTCAGGTCTGCCTCCACATAGGAAGAACCGATATCACTCATACCCTTTTTCTTTGCCTTACTGCTATAAACAGGCTCTCTCTCTTCCACGTCCCCGGCATAGATCAGTTTCAAGAGTTCCTCGGTCTCAGTCTCTTTATCGGTCAGCCAGCCGTAATAGCCGCTGGGGAGAGTGAGTTCAACGCCCAGGGTGGTCAGAAACTTTCTGGGTTTCCCGTAAGTATCGTAGCTTTCTGCCTGCTCCTTCACAAAGGCTTTCACCGCCTCCTCATCCAAAACGGCCTTATTATTTTCTATAGAAACCCAGTCTTTTAAAAGCTCAGCATCAAGAATAACTTCTGTTCCGTTCCAATCGTATGTAATTTTTGTTCCAAGCATCCTGTTTGCATCACTTACTACCTCGGTAAGCTTTTCATCCTGGCTTGTAATCGCTGCTTCCTCATAACAGCCGGCAGCCTCTATGTCCAAAACTGCTTCCTGGGCAATAATTGCTGCATCAGCCAGCTCCTGCAGCTGTTCTGTCTGAAATTTGGTTCCGATAGTCTCCGGAATAATTTCATACCCCTTTAGCTGATCGGAGTATTCACTGATATAAGCATTCTCGGGGGCTGTCATACTTTCTTCCCTACAGGCCTCCCAGCTTCCAATCAATTCAGCCAGTAATGCCTTATCATAGGAAACACCCTGCACAAGAGAAATTCCCGTGGTATTATCGCTTAAAAAACTGCAAGGCCAGAGAAAAACATTCTGCTGTTTCAAAAGTCCCTCCACAGCAATACGAATGTTGTCCGCATAAGTCAGGTTAATGTCTGACGCTGTTATCCTGCCAAGCACTGTACCGGACTCCGCTGTCATATAGTCACGACCTGTAACTTCAAGCGAATAATTCAGAAGCTGTTTCTCCAAAAGCCCTGCTGTCTGAGCTGCATCCAGTTCTGAACAATCTATGTGGTTGATGCTTGTGCCGGGCAGAAAATGCGACCTGTAATGTATCGCCACACCCACGTAAATTCCGGCGATGACAAGCAGAACTAACAGCAATATAATGATTACAACCTTTTTTATGCCGCCTCTTGCTTTCTTCTCCCCCGGTTCTTTCCCTGATTGCTTTCTTTCATCGGACTGCTTTATTTCTGTGGTTTCTTTATCCTTCCCTTTTCCCTTTGTCTCCGTATCATCTTCCAACGGTTCAAAATGAATTCCGTCCTTTTCCGTTGTCTCCTCTAATTCTACAGCCTTTTTCTCGTCCATTATACTTCTCCATTTATCACTCGATTGTCCGTTTTTTTAATCTCTGATTCAGCCGAATTATTACTTCGTTAATTCCCATCGCAGCATAAGGCAGTTCCATCAAAAGATAAGGAAAAACATATCTCGTCTTTGCCTCCCACAGCAGGCTGAACAAAAAACCGCCAAACACTGCAATCAGCAATACATACCTCTCGATTCCCTTCCAATCCTTCCAGCTTACAAGCAGCAGGAACAAAATTCCTCCATAAACCAATAGCTGATACAGTTTTGCATAGCTTTGCAAGAATCGAGCTGCTCTGCCTCCCCAAAAAATATCGGCAATCAGTTCACTCTGCTCTCCCACAACATTGTTATTCATTACAATACACTGGTACAACGGCGCATTCCACTGTGCATTCATCTTCCGGGTAAAGAAATCCACCATATATTCCGGATCATCCTTGTAGATAAGTGCATACATCGCCAGAGTTTCCAAGGCTCTTTTATTCGCAACATCCACATCATAATCACTCGTAGCAAACAATCCGAGCGAATAGATATTATACCATCCCGGATAGGAATAATCATCATTCAGTCCCATTGCTACGAAACAAAGCGGCGGCATCGCCTCTGCATCTTCTCCCCACTCAGAAGCATATATTGCCTTAATCGACAAATGAAAGGAGAGAACACCAACAACAATTGCAACGCCAATCCATAACATATGCCAATCACGTTTAGTAAACAGCTTTATCATTACAACAATCAGCATCGCCACTACTGCAATCATAATATTCACTCGGAACATAACCGCCAATCCGATGGATAATCCCATTCCAACAAGCTTCCATATACGAAAACTTCTCATACAGGACAGAAAAGCCCATATCGACAACAGCAAAAACGGAATAGAGATTAAATCTCCATACACAAAAGAACTGTATGCGTACATGGGAAAACATGTATCCGCAAAAAGCAGATAGAACAATTCCGTTCCGGCATCATCATTCGATAATTCTCTGATTACCATGCACCCCGAAAACACAATCACAGGTACCATTGCCGCCACCAGAAGCTGAAAGGCATAATAATTGCCTGCACCAAAAATTCTGTAAAGAAGTCTCAGAAAAGTTACCAGTCCAAGCTGTTGAGGATATACAGCAATATATCCGCCCTTTTGTATACCATAGAAATCTCCTTCGTTAAAAACATCGGCAAACCCTGCCACAATAGCCTGATCTGCCTGTGGTTCCGTCCCGCTATTCATTACCCAGTAAAAGCTAAGTCCTGCGGCAAGAATACAGCTGCCTGCCAGCAGAATATTTCTTCTTTTCTTTGGTTGTAGAAAAACAGAAAGTTTCCCGATAAAATACAGTACGATTACTGCGCAAAAAATCCTAAATACATTCCATAAAATAGAATCCTGCTTAAAATATATATGTTCATCCCGAAAGCTTCCACTATTCTCACCCGTCAGCTCCAGACAATAATGAAAAAGCAGCGCGAACATAACCAATGCCATAAAATGGAAAATCTGAATCATTGTTTTTTCAGTGAAAAAATTTTTTACTCTTTCCCTCATCCTGCCATTCTTCCTCTATGCATTCAAAGCTGCATCCATCTCGAATCTGAAATTCGTTCCTATCATATCACAAACCCACTCTAAAAGCCACTATAAAGGAAAAAATGCAATAAAAAAATGCCCAGAACCGGAATCGAACCAGTGACACGAGGATTTTCAGTCCTCTGCTCTACCAACTGAGCTATCTGGGCATTTAAGACCTACAAAGAGGGATACTCTTCGTAAGTCTTGAGTAGCGGGGACAGGATTTGAACCTATGACCTTCGGGTTATGAGCCCGACGA
>JBJEJG010000030.1:0-21576 GCA_051877795.1 Acetatifactor sp. | reverse complement strand
ATTCCCCAGCTTCCTCCGCCGATAATGCTTATCTTGGCCATATTTCCTCTTTTCCGGCATTTTTGCGTTGACCGCCCTGCCTTGACTTGCTTTTTGTTACTTTACTTCTTCTGCTGCTGTCACCGATTCTTTCTCTTCTACCTCTACCTTATTTTTCTTAAACAGATAGGTCCTTCTCTCATTGCCGTGAATCAGGCGTTTAATGTTTTCTCTGTGCTTCCAGAACGCCATAACCGTCAGGCATCCGAACACAATATACATCTCAATCAGTTGCGCCTGTGTCATGCTCTCAAACAACCCCATCTGACCGCTGATGACAAGCTGAATCATAAGTCCGGCATATACAAGCAGTGACCCCAAAGATACCAGATGTGTGGTAAAAAACGGGATAAAAAACAGCAGCACCCCCGAAATGATGAAATAAGGATGGAAGGAAAGAACCATTCCGGCTGTAGCCGCGATTCCCTTACCGCCCTTAAAATTCATATAGAAAGGATAGTTATGGCCAAGAATGGCTCCTGCACCGGTATAAAGGCAGAGCAGATAGATAATGTCATGATAGGTATTTCCAAAAAGCAGACGCACTACTCCGACTGCCGCCATGCATTTCAGGCAGTCTCCTGCAAACACAATCAGTCCTGCCTTGGTTCCCAGTACCCTCAGTGCATTTGTCGTACCGGAATTCCCACTTCCATGCTGTCTGATATCAATACCATGTGCCTTTCCGTAAAAATAAGCTGTCTGAAACAGACCAAAAACATAACCAATCAATAAACAAGCAATCCTTACCATTTTCTATTGCTCCTTCTCATTTCGTTCTCTGATAATGAACCTCAGAGGGGTTCCTCTGAATCCAAAGGTCTCCCGAATCTGGTTTTCAATATATCTGGTATAAGAAAAATGCATCAGCTCCTTATCGTTCACAAAAATCACAAAGGTGGGCGGTTTCACCGACACCTGTGTAATGTAATATAAACGAAGTCGTTTGCCCTTATCAGAAGGAGGCTGCTGCATGGCAACCGCCTCTGCCATGATTTCATTCAGCACGCCGGTAGCCACACGCATAGCATGATTTTCGCTTACCATATCAATGGTTTCAAACAGCTTGGGCAATCTTTGTCCCGTCACTGCGGAAATAAACAGAATTTCTGCATAGGGCATATAGGACAGAGTATTCCGCACCTTCTCCGTCACACGGTAGATTGTCTTGTCATCCTTTTCCACTGCGTCCCATTTATTTACGGCTATGATGACAGCCTTACCTCTCTCGTGGGCAATTCCCGCAATTTTGGCATCCTGTTCCGTGACACCCTCCACTGCGTCGATAACAAGTACTACAATATCTGCTCTTTCCACCGCACTGACCGTGCGCACAATCATATATCTTTCAAGGTCTTCCTTAATTTTATTTTTTCTGCGCAGTCCTGCCGTATCAATAAACACATATTCTTTACCGTTATAGGTAATTTCCGTGTCAACTGCATCCCTTGTGGTTCCCGCAATATCAGAAACAATCAGGCGATTTTCGCCAAGCAGCTTATTTATCAGGGAAGACTTACCCACATTGGGCTTTCCGACAATCGCCACTCTTGTTCTCTCGTCTTCTTCCTCCTCTTCCTCTGCATCCGGGAAGAAGGAAATGACCTCCTCCAGCATATCACCCAGCCCAAGTCGGTTGACTGCCGAGATGGGATGCGGATCACCGATGCCAAGATTATAGAACTCATAAACATCCGTCATGTATTTCTCAAAGCTGTCTACCTTATTTACCACAAGGACAACAGGCTTACGGGAACGGCGCAGCATATCTGCAACCTTGGCATCCGCGTCAACCAGTCCCTGCTTCACATCCACCAGAAAGATGATGACGTCTGCCGTCTCCATGGCAATTTCGGCCTGTGCTCTCATCTGTGAAAGTATGATGTCATTACTGTCCGGCTCAATACCGCCCGTATCAATCAGAGTAAAATTCCTGTCCAGCCAGGTAATATCCGCATAGATTCTGTCTCTCGTGATACCGGGCGTGTCCTTTACAATCGATATATTTTCCCCCGCCAGAGCGTTGAACAGTGTGGATTTCCCCACATTAGGTCTTCCCACTACCGCAACAATCGGCTTCGGTTTTCTTCCTGCCATTTTCTACCTCACTTTTCATGTCGCAGATAAAACGGTGTCAACAAAGTCATATCCGCTTGATTTTACAATATTCACCGGGACTTGTAAAGTCTTTTCCAGTTCTCCTACCGTTACATCGTCCAGAAATACATCCTCACCACTTCGCAGAATATTTTCCGGCAGCAGCAGCCTGCTTCCCAGAGGCCTTCCCGTCAGCTGAGCCGCCAGATCCTGACCGGTCAACAGCCCGGAAACAGTAATATGCTCCCCGAAGAAATCATTCTTAATCGGATATACATGAATGGTAAGTCCGGTCCACGCTTCCATCATTCTGTCGGCCATCCTCTGTATATAGGGATAAGCCAGAAGCCCCGTCGCCATAGACAGTTCTCCTGCAAACGACGCATCAGGAAAGTCTGCGTCCTCCTTCTTTTTCTTCAGGGCATCTTCAAACTCACTTAAAAGGAGTCTCAGCATCCCGCCTCCGTTTTCCAGCTGGAGATAGCCGTCATAGCGCTCCTCCTCCGGCATTTCTCTCTCTGCCATGATATACCACTCGTCACTGGCATGTACAAAGTGTGTTCCATACTTTTCAAAGCATTCTTTCTGATAGGTCTCAATTAAGTCTATAACTCCTGCTGCATCCTCCCTTGTAAATGGCTCCAGCGGGTAAAGTCCCTCTCGGAATTTAGAAAGCCCCACCGGCACAACAGAAACACTCTCCAGATTCGGAATATACTTCATCAGCGACCTTATGCTGAACTCCAGTTCCTTTCCGTCATTTAGGCCCTTACAAAGTACAATCTGACCGTTCATCCGAATATCCGCCGCATTCAGCACATCCACCTTTTTCAATGCCTCCCCTGCGAAACGGTTGTTAAGCATTTTACATCGAAGCTCAGGATTCATGGTCTGGAAGGAAATATTGATGGGAGACAGCCGGTATCTGCAAATTCGGTCAATGTCATGCTCCGACATATTCGTCAGGGTTACATAATTTCCCTGCAGAAAAGAAAGTCTGGAGTCGTCATCCTTAAAATACAGAGTATCCCGCATGCCCGGCGGCATCTGGTCAATAAAGCAGAATACACACTTGTTATGACAGTGCCTGTATTCATCCATGAGCCCGTTTTCAAACTCTATCCCCAAATCCTCGTCAAATTCCTTGTCCACCTCCAGAAGCCACTGTTCTCCGTCCGGTTTTTCCACCAGCACCTCAATGTAGGTGTCCTGTACCAGAAACTGATAATCAAAAATATCCTCTATTTCCGTATTGTCTATGGAGAGAATCTTATCTCCCGCCTCTATTTCCAGTTCCTCGGCAATGCTGCCGGGAAGTACCTTTTTTACAATATGTGCCCTTTTCATTCTGTCACCTCTGCCCTGTAACCTTGTCTTTATTCTACAAGAAATTTCTTGACGTGTCACTACCATAATGATATAAATTAGGTGTATGTTTTTTACAAGTGGAGGAAATCATGCCTAATTTACAAGAACTTGAAAATGCAATGCCTGTGGCTCCCCTGAAAATCGTTGCTCTGCCTTCTGCCGAGAAAATGGGACGCAGAATCAATGATTATCTGGTGGAATTCCGCAAAAATATCCATAACACAAAAGTGAAGAACGATCCTGCTTTCCATGGCTACAGCGAAAGCAATTATCTGGTAAACATTGATACGCCCCGCTTTGGCAGCGGTGAAGCCAAGGCAGTGTTTGGGGAAAGCATCCGCGGAAAGGATTTATTTCTTCTTGTGGATGTCTGCAATCACAGTATAACATATAACATGCACGGCTATACAAACCATATGTCGCCCGACGACCACTATCAGGATTTAAAACGCGTCATCTCCGCCTGCAATGGAAAGGCTCACCGTATCAATGTCATTATGCCCTTCCTTTACGAGGGCAGGCAGCACAAGCGAAACGGCAGGGAATCTCTGGACTGTGCATATGCACTGGAAGAGCTTCGTGATATGGGAATCAGTAATTTTATCACCTTTGACGCCCATGACCCGAGAGTGCAGAATGCAACTCCTTTAAACGGTTTTGATAATTTCACTCCTCCCTACCAGTTCATCAAGGCACTCCTTAATTCCGAGGATGACCTGATTGTAGACAAGGATCACCTGATTGTCATCAGCCCTGACGAGGGTGCGCTGGACAGAGCGATTTATTTTGCCAGCGTTCTGGGCGTAGATACAGGTATGTTTTATAAACGTCGTGACTACTCCACAATCGTTAACGGCAAAAACCCTATTGTGGCGCACGAATTTCTGGGAGATAATATCGACGGCAAGGACATCATCATTATCGACGATATGATTTCCTCCGGCGGAAGTATGCTGGACACCGCAAAACAGTTAAAAAAGATGAATGCGCGCCGTGTCTTTATCTGCTGTACCTTCGGCCTGTTTACCGATGGTCTGAAGGCCTTCGACGAGGCCTACGAAAAAGGGTATTTTGATAAGGTGGTAACTACCGACTTGACTTATCTTCCTCCCGAGCTCTATACCAGGCCTTACTTCATTGAGGCAGATATGAGCAAGTTTATCGCCTCCCTGATTGATTTTATGAATCACGATGTCTCTCTCTCCAACACCATGGCAACCACGGAGAAGATTCACAGTATTCTGGAAGCCTACAATAACCGGATTGATATTGAAATGTAAGGTTTATCCGGACAATATATATTTCGTCAGACCTCAAAAAAAGCGGTACAGGTTTAAACCTGTGCCGCTCCTTTTTCAGCCTTCTGTTCCTTTCGTCTCCTCCACATATTCAGGAAATCCGATTACGATTTTAAACAAATCTCCATCCAGCATTATCTCAAAGGAACCACCCTGCACCTGCACCAGACTTTTTGCAATGGAAAGTCCCAGACCGGAGCCTTCCGTCGAGCGGGAAGAATCCCCTCTGATAAACCGCTCCGTCAACTCGTCCGGCCGGATATTCATCTGCTGCTTGGAAATATTTTTCACGGAAGCCTCAACTCTTCCGTTTTCCGTCTCCATATCAATGTAGACTCTTGTCCCTTCCAGCGCGTATTTACAGATATTGTTAAATAAATTTTCCACCACACGCCACATTCTGCGGCTGTCTGCATAAATATAGGCCGGCTGGTCGTCCTTTTCAAATACAACCTGAAGCTTTTTCTCCTCCAGTTTCTCTGAAAACTCTCCGATGCTCTGGTTGAGCAATTCTGTCAGATTCAGCTTTTCCCGATTCAGTTCTATGTTTCCTGAGGAAATCTTGGACGCCTCCACCAGATCATCCGTCAACTGTTTCAGGCGCTGCGCCTTTCCGTCCAGTATGGCAATATAGCCCTTTGCAGGCTCCTCTTCTATCTTCAGCCGTTTCAGCAAATCCACATAATTGATGATGGAGGTGAGAGGGGTTTTTATATCATGGGATACATTGGTAATCAGATCCGTCTTCATCTGTTCATCCTTCATACTGGTTCTGACAGCCTTTCGAATACCCTCTCCTATATTGTTTACCGCATCTGCAAGCTCCCTGTTTGCTCCGTGAAGACTCTCCGTGTCCAGCTTAAACTCCACCTCGCCGTCACGAATCCTGTTGATGCCTTCCACGATTTCAATTCGCTCTGCATTACGCTTAAACAGAACCACTCCCACGATACAGTCAAACACCACGATGATGCCCAGAACCAACAGGAAAATCATCTCGCGTTCGCTTCCATTCAGCCTGTACAATGCAACAAGCCCCGCCAGATTCGCAAATAAAAACAAATTGTACGGAATCAGCGTGCTTACCACGGAATTTCTGTGCCGGAAAACAAACCTGACGGTTTTTCCAAATCCGATTCCGATTTTATGAAGCAGACTATCCTCCCACAGAGCGCCTGCCTTGATACGACGTACCAGACTATACCAGAACAGGTTTGCCGCCACACTGGCACATACACCGTAAAGCCCGAACACACTGTATCGATACAGTCTGGTAAACTGACCTCCCATCATTTCCAGCGGAAGCCTTCCGGCCATAGCAGCTACATCCAGAATCCCATGATATCCCCAGATTCCTGCCTGCACAAACGCTGCCCCCAGCAGGAAGAAAACCTCTGTCCAGATATGGTCGAACCGATTCAGATATCTTGTCTTTCCACCCTCCTCGTCTATCATCACACCTGCTGTCACAGTCAGGTAGATTCCGATTCCCAGCCAAAACAGCAAAAATATCAGAATCAGTGCAATAATCTTTCCAACATTAGGAACAATCCGCTCATATACCTCGTTGGCATTATAAAACGCATCACCCTCCACAGCATAATTTGTATCTACGCCAAGCCAGATATGGGTGGTATCCGGATAGGCATAGTCATACATGCCGATGTAGCCATCCAGTTCCTCCTCGCTGAGCAGCGTATTTCCCATAAATACCAAACTGTCAGGATAATAAATCAAATATCTTCTGTATTCGGAAAAGAATTCCGTCACATCCTCGTCATTCAGATTTTTCAGTTCCGGCACGTTGGTGTACGTCTGTATACCGCCATCCGTCATCATCCGAATCATATACTTAACGTTGGTGTTTCCGTCCCTGTACGCTTCATTGCAGACCTGATATCTCTGATAATTCAGAGTAAGGCTGTCAATTGCCGCCGCGACATTGCTCTGCAGCCGCATATAATCCACCCAGTTGTCCGCATAGCCAGTCAGCTTTTTTTCGCCTTTTACTGTCGCATAGCGGCAGTTCAGCATGGAAACAGCGACTCGCAGTCTTCCGTCTTCCTCTCTGGACACCTCAATTCCGTCCAGATTTTCTGCCATAATGTAGGAAAATACCATATCCTCCTGCTGCTCCTCCGTATAAGACTGCAGCAGCTGAGACAGCATTGCAATTTCCTCCGCACTTTTCCCAAAGCTTCCCTGTTCCTGCGGCACTTCCTCTTCCCCGTCCGGCAAATCCGCCTGAAGATTTTCTTCCTGCTCTATCCGGAAAAAGCCGTCAAAGCATAGCTGACCATACTCATCCAATGTAAAGTTCTCCGGGAACAACACATTGCCGAAGTAGTTGATGAACTCTGTCATGCTCATAGAGGAAATCGTGTAGTTCACCCCATATTTTCCCCATTTAATCAGCTCGTCCAGTTCGTACACAGCCGTGACGGAGCATCCGTCATCCATGCCGATTTTTCCGGCATATTCCGTTACATCAATTTTCTTTGTAGCATCAAATGTCTCATTCGTCTCCAACTGTTCCTTGATTACCACCAGCTGCGTGATATCGGAAACCGCGCTGCGGAACAGGTCATGATAGACATCCGACTCTTCGAATTCCCGGCTCATATCCATGGAAAAGATTCGGTAGGTCTGCGTTCCGTCGATGGACTCCACCGAAATATATGAATTTAACAAAAGCCCTGCCACAGCCACCATGGCGGCAGCTGCCAGCAGATGCTGAATCAGTCCGATTCCGAATCTCTTTAATCCAGGCTTATTGTTCATACTCCCTCGTTTCTACTGTTTCTCAATCTTATAACCGACACCCCAGACTACCTTCAGATATCGCGGCTCCTTGGGATTGATTTCAATCTTCTCACGAATGTGTCTGATATGTACGGCAACCGTATTATCTGCGCCGATGGCATCCTCATTCCAGATACTTTCATAAATCTGGTCAATGGAAAAAACTCTGCCCTGATTTTTCACAAGCAACAGCAATATGTTATATTCGATTGGTGTCATCTTCACCGGTTCATCATCCACAGTAACCTGTTTTGTATCATCATTTATGACAAGTCCGCCAACCTGATAAATTGCCTTGTTCTCCGCGCTGAGGCTTCCCAGAGAAGTATACCGGCGCAGATTGGACTTTACTCTGGCTGCCAGTTCCAACGGATTGAAGGGCTTTGTAATATAGTCGTCCGCGCCGATATTCAATCCCAGAATCTTATCCGTATCCTCAGATTTCGCCGAAAGAATGATAATGGGGATACTGCTGTTTTCCCTGATTTTCAATGTCGCCCTGATGCCGTCCAGCTTCGGCATCATAATGTCCATAATCAGAAGATGAATCTCCTCCTTTTTCAGCATCTCAATTGCCTGTTCCCCGTCATACGCCTTATAAATACGGTATCCGTCCTGACTCAAATAAATTTCAATCGCGTCAACAATTTCCTTATCGTCATCACAAACAAGTATATTCGCCATTTTCAGCCTCCCCTGCCATATTTTCTATATGCAGTAAATCAGATTTTTTTTAAGTGTTCTATGGGAAATTTATGAAGATTTCCTTAAACCGGAATCAGAGTAAGAAATGCTCCCATATTTCCTCTTTTCCCTCCTGTCGCCCTGTGTGAGAACAGGTAGTTTTTGTTGCAGCAGGTACAGATATCCGTAACCGCAATTCTCTCTGCAGGCACTCCCGCTTCCCGGAGAATCAGGCTGTTCGCCCGCCACAAATCAAGCTGATACTTTCCATCCTCTCTTCCCTTTTGCACCGCCCCCGGGAAGCGGATAAACTTCTCTGCCACATCCTCACTGACCTCATAACAGTCAACACAGATGGACGGTCCAATTGCCGTATATAAATCCTCCGGTCTGGTGCCGAAGGCCTTTCTCATGGCTTCTACCATGCGCGCACCCATTCCGGATGCAGTTCCTCGCCAGCCTGAATGCGCCAGCCCGATGGCTCTGTGTACCGGATCAACAAAGAAAAGCGGCACACAATCCGCATAGTAGGTCACAAGTACAATGCCCGGTTCATCCGTCATAAGTCCGTCTATATTCTCATAATCTCTGGGGCGCAATATTCCCTTCCCCTTATCGGAAGACGTCACCTGTCGTATGTTTGTGGTATGCGTCTGATGAGAGGCAATCATGTCCTCCACACTGCATGCAAGCACTCGTGCAATCCTGCCGTAATTGGCAAGTACATTCTCCTCCCTGTCGCCCCTGCTAAAGCTCAGATTCATGGTAGCAAGGTCACCACTGCTGACACCGCCAAGCCTCGTAGTAAAGAGATGCTTTACAATTCCCGTCCTCTCCAGAGACGGAAAGGTAAGATATTCCAGACACTCCTCACTTCCCTCGATTGGAAAACTGTTTTGTCTTATACTGTTTTCATCTGTTTGTGACCTTCTACATATCTGAAACATTTATTTCCACCTCTGCGCCCTTCCCGTTTCAATGTGGGGAAAAGCATTTTGAATCCATTGAATCTGCTCTCCCTGAATTGCCACTACATCATATCTGATTCCCACCCGGCTCCCCAGCTTATGCACGAACCGATAGGAATCAGCCACCCTGCAGATACGACATTGTTTTCGGTAATCAACAGCCTCTGCGGCATATCCCTTCTCTCTATTTTCGCGGTACTTCACTTCCACAAAGACAAGGTATCCGTTATGGATTCCGATAATGTCAATCTCTCCCTGCCTGCTTCTGTAATTGCGCTCCTTTATCTGCATCCCATGTTTTTCCAGATATTCCGCTGCCCGCTGTTCCCCCTCAGCGCCTATGCTTCTCTTATTCATATTCCCCCGTTTGTTACAGTTTACTCTTTAATTTATCCATGGCATCCACAAAGACCAAAATTTCTGCCACCACCTCATAAAGTTCAGGGGGAATCATCTCACCGATTTCCAATCGGGACAGGGTATCGGCCAGCTTGTCGTCCCTATGGACAGGCACATCACTTTCCTTTGCTTTTTCAATAATCTTTTCTGCCAGTATGCCTTTTCC
Source organism: Acetatifactor sp. (assembly GCA_051877795.1). Lineage (GTDB taxonomy): Bacteria > Bacillota > Clostridia > Lachnospirales > Lachnospiraceae > Acetatifactor. Next base: position 11,755 of record JBJEJG010000030.1, on the reverse strand, counting down.
GCTGGCGATTACCTTGGGAGCCTCCTCCGCCGGATTATATTCGAGCGCAATCGCCTGTTTCACTTTCTTTTTCTTATCTTCCAAAGTATTTTCTCCTTATGTCCTCACATCAAAGGCATATTGAGACAACAGTATTCCTCTGTTCTGCTCCAGTACCGGACGCAGTCCCCTGTCCTGAAGATTTTCTTCTCCCTCACCTCTTGCTGTCATGGAAAAATTGCAGTCATATCCGCGTTTTTTCAGCCGTTCTGTCAAAACCTCCATATGCTCTTCCAAAAAATCAAGCATCTCGTCATCCCGCACATAAAATTTTGTGGATACCTTTGTATTCTGGAGCGTCACATAGACATCTACCGGGCCGAGATGTTCCATATCAAGATGCAGGAGCGCACTCACCTGTCCGTCTGTTGCTGCCAACCCTTTCCTGTTTGCGTAGACATATAAATCTCCGTGTGCCCTTCCCTGCTGTAAATGAAGAGGCAGCTGTACATATGCATACATCTGATTCAGCTGCTGCAGAAAATCAATGTTCTGTGACATGGCAGACGCCGCCTTACAGGCTCCGCTTTCCGCCTGTCCTCCCGCCTCCAGCGTCCTGGTCAGACTGTTCAGCTGCCTGTCAAGACGCCTGTATAATTCACTGACCTTCTCCGGTGTTTCCACCTCTTCCGGCCTGATTGTCCAGAGATTTTTCAGCTGCTCTGTCAAAACCTCACGAAAGCTCTGTTGTCCAAAGAACTCCCGCAGCACAGTCAGTTCCTGACCGGAATGCCCGGCTGTCTGCAGCAGCCTGCCCGACATCTCAAACAGCTCCGTCACACCGGCGTTTCCCTGTGCAAAAGTCTGAAGCTGCTCCGTATATGTCTGCCGTTCCGCCGGTGTCATATGCAATTTGTCCAGAACCTGAGAAAGCTGCTCTGTAATTTTCTGCCTTGTATCTTCCGGCACAGGATATTCTTCCGCTGCCGGAAGCATTCGGATTGCAGAATCTGCCTGTTCCGGGGCTTCTCCTTTATTCATTTCATGTAGCACTGTGTCCGCCACGTTTTCCCCGTTCAAAGATGCATCAGCATTTTTGACTGTAGTTTCCTGCACTGCTCCCTGCACCATATTGGGGCTGTCTTCAATGGCATCTGTGGGCTTCTCCAATAAGGCCGTAGTTTCCGCTTCATCCTGTATCGCCGCAAATAGCTCCCGATAAACATTCACCGCCGCCTGCGTATTTCCCTCCTCCAGCATTCCTTCCACCGCCTGCGGCACCAGTTCCAGAACCATATCCATGGCACTTGTCAGCTGGTAGGTCAGATTGCGATAGGAAGCCATCTGACTCATATTGGCTTCATTTACCGGCATTTGCAGCTTATGCAGATTGACCACATCGGAAACCTCCCCGTCGGGAAAGGCATTGATTTCTCTGTAAACCTGCAGCAGGGTCGTTCTGTTGACGGGAAGCCCTGCCTCCATCAGCTGCTCCGTCATGGTCACTGACGTTTCATTCACAGGAAGCCCCGCCATATCCAGTGCCTTCAACACATTGACATCCGCGGAAACATTCGTAAACAAAGGGCTGAGCGTGAGAGTTACGCCATTATTTTTCACCTCAAAGGTCAGGTTTTTTCCCATTTCCAGATTAATACTCTGATCAATCCTGGCATTCAACACCATATCCTCTGCCAGCCGGATTTGCACCTCGCTGCCGTTTCTGCCCACTATCTCCCCACGGATGGTCTGTCCCGGCACAAGAGCATGCAGCTGGCGATTCATATCTGCCGTGCGGGCATACTGCTTTGTCTGAGTTGTCTGCGCCGTATTGTCAATATTCGCTTTTCCGGGAAACAACTCCGTCAGTCTCATCTACATTTCCTCACTCAGACCGTAATAAAATTTTTGATAAAGCTCTTTCTGTGAATCGGCGTCGGCCCATATTTCTTCAATGCCTCGATGTGCGCTGCACTGCCATAACCCTTGTTTCCCGCAAAATCATATTCCGGAAACACTCTGTCATACTCCACCATCAGCCGATCTCTTGTCACCTTTGCAATAATACTGGCAGCTCCAATCGTAATACTCTTCGCATCTCCCTTTATAATGGGAACCTGACGGACAGAAACTCCGGGAATCGTGACCGCATCATTCAACAGGATATCCGGCTGCGGTGTCAGCTTTCCGATTGCTTCCCGCATGGCCTCATAGGTTGCCTGCAAAATATTGATTTCGTCAATTCTTTCGGGAGTGGCATAACCCACAGCACAGGACACAGCCTCCCGCATAATCACATCATAGAGCTCCTCTCTCTTTTTTTCGGACAGCTGTTTGGAATCGTTAATATAAAGAATGCGGCAATCTCTGGGTAATATCACCGCTCCGGCTACCACCGGACCCGCAAGAGGACCTCTGCCCACCTCATCAATGCCGCAGATATAGTCATATTCCCTGTATTGCTCCTCATAAACCCGCAAGGCTTCAATACGCTTTTTTTCTTTCTCCAGTGCTGTCAGACGTTTCCCTGCACTTTCTACCAGCCTCCGAACGCCTGCTCTCTCGTCGCTCTCATACTCCCTTATGAATTCAGGCAGCTCATCTTCACAAGCTGCCTGAAATTGTTCTTTTATCTCCCCGATGTTCTTCATAGCTGTCTCCTCTGTTATCCGTGCTTCAAAAATCCAAACTTTGAAAAGGGCCAGATTCTCAGCCATGCCCTGCCGATAATATCATCCCGGTGGATATTGCCGACAACCTCCGTCCGGCTGTCACTGCTGTTATTCCGGTTGTCACCCATGACAAAGTATTCGTCCTCTCCCAACGTAATCGGTTCCGCTGCAATACCGATATTTTCCGGCTTTATAATCTCTTTTCCATAGCTTTCCGCAAGAATCTCTCCATTGATACAGATGTTGCCCTGTTCATCTATCTGAACCGTTTCACCCGGCAGACCAATGATTCTCTTAATATAATATGTATTCTCCTTATACTGAAAAGGGAAAACAATAATGTCAAACCGTTCGGGATCTTTAAAGCGATAGGTAATCTTATCCACAATCAGGTTATCGCCATCCATCAGGGTCGGCTCCATGGAAGCACCTTCCACATCCGTCCTCTGTCCTACAAAGTGAATCACCAGCCAGGTCAGACAGAGCACAACTAAAAGATATAACAGGGTGCTTATCATTTCTTTCATTACTTTGTTCATCTCATGCTCTCCATATCTGCATCAGTCTCATGGACGCTCCAGTGTAATACGTCCCAATCGGCCGCTTCTGAAATCATCTGTCAAAATATCAGCCGCTTTTTTCAGGTCCAGATTTTCTCCCTTTAAAAAGCATCCGCGGCTACGCGCAATCGCCTCCAGCGTCTCTGAAGGCGACTCCTTCCATTCAATTCCGTAACGCTCACATACCGCGCTCGGGTATAATTCCCACAGAACTGCCAGTAAATCGCAGGCCAATTCCTCAATGATAATTACTTCATCGTTCATGGAACCGATAAAAGCAAGCTTCATTCCCACCTGCTGGTCTTCGAACTTAGGCCAGAGGATTCCGGGCGTATCCAGCAGTTCAAGATTCTTATTCAGGCGAATCCACTGCTTTCCCTTTGTCACACCCGGCTTGTTCCCCGTTTTTGTACATGCCTTTCCTGCAAGGGAATTGATAAAGGTAGACTTGCCCACATTAGGGATACCGGCTACCATGGCCCTGACAGGACGATTTACAATGCCGCGTTTTCTGTCACGCTCGATTTTTTCACGACACGCCTCCTGCACAAGACTGTTAATTGCCTTCATTCCGGCTCCTGTTCTGGAATTAATTTCCAGTACATGAGCGCCCTGTTCCTGAAAATAGGAAACCCATTGCTTATTGTAAACCGGATCTGCCAAATCAGACTTATTTAAAAGAATAATCCTGAACTTATTTTTTCCAAGCTCATCAATGTCCGGGTTGCGGCTGCTCAGAGGTATCCTGGCATCCACTAACTCAATAATCAAGTCAATCAGTTTAATGTTTTCCCGCATCATACGCATAGCTTTTGTCATATGACCGGGGTACCACTGATAATTCATACTTTCTATTTCACCAGTCCCATTCCCGCTTCCTCGCAGGAGGTATGGAACCATGCCTTTCCTATAATGTCTGTTTCCTTCACCGGACCGATGTTGGCTGACCGGCTGTCTTCACTGTTACCGGGGTTATCACCGATACAAAAGTACTCTCCGCTGCCCAGCACAAATTCATTTGCCGCAATTCCGGCATCGGACAGCCTTGCCGTCACCCATGTGCTTTCCAGTCCGTTTACAAAGAGAACTCCATCCTGAATCAGCACCTTATCCCCGGGCACAGCCACAACGCGCTTTACATAATAATGCGCATTCTCATTTCCATTCGGCAGAAACACCACCACATCTCCATGCTTTGGAGAAGAAAGCACATACAGGAAACGACTGATAAATATTTCCTGTCCATTGTACAGGGTCGGCTCCATGGAAACTCCTACCACATTTGTAGTCATTCCGAAAAAGAAATTCAGCACTGCCGCAATGAAAATTGCCGCCAGAATACCGAAAATCCAACTGAACACTTCCCGGACAAGTGCTGAACTTATCTTTTTTTTCCGCCTGTAAAAACTTAACCCCTTATGCTTCGACATAATCCATTCCCGTAAAAATTGCTTTTAAAGACATTATACCAGGATTGCTCCGCATCATGGTATGGATGGCCATTCGGCCGCCTCCCGACATGAATAAGGTCATTATACCATGATTGCTCTGCATCATGGTATGGATGGCCATTCGGCCGCCTCCTGACAAGAATAAGGTCATTATACCATATCTTTCAGAAATAGAAAAGGACAACTACGCAAGTAATTGTCCTTTCAGGAGTCTTATTTTACAAGCTCTTTTACCTTTGCCTTCTTGCCGACACGGTCTCTTAAGTAGTTCAGCTTAGCACGTCTTACTTTACCCTTTCTGACTACTTCAACCTTCTCAACATTAGGAGAATGTACAGGCCAGGTCTTCTCAACACCAATACCGTTGGAAGTCTTTCTTACAGTGAAAGTCTCGCGGTTGCTTCCGCCCTGTCTCTTCAGCACTACGCCCTCAAATACCTGAATTCTTTCACGGTTTCCTTCCTTGATTTTACCATAAACCTTTACGGTATCACCAACCTCAAATTCATCAACGGTTGCCTTTAACTGTTCTGCTTCGATTTCTTTGATAATATCACTCATAACGAGCCTCCTTAAATAAAATGGATGTTCTTAATACATTTTTGTAACAGAGGACCATCTTCGTTTTCACAACATTCAGATTTTACCATATGCTTATACTAATTGCAAGCATTTTTTTCCTGTGTTTCCACAAGCATCTCTGCTCCGGCCGGAGCAGACTCTGTCTCCTTTTCTGTCTGAATCTTTCGTCCCGCATAACTGCACCAGGCAAGATTCAGCGGTAATACCACCATAACCGGCAACATATACCTTACTTTTGCGCCTACCGGCGATGCCAGACAGACCAGTATCACACATAGGCTTGGAATGAGCAGCAAAATCTCACGTCTTCTCTTCTTCACAAGCAGATATATCAAACAGCCTAGCAGCAGATATACATGTGTGCCTGCACTGAACAGCATCCCGACCACCGGCATGCGGTATACAAGCGCAATCGTCTCCTCCACAAACTCCCGTCCTGCAGACCATCTGGGGGAAAACGCCATGTCAAAATAAAATTCTTCGGGATTCAATTTCGACCTGCCCAGTATTCTGGTAACGCACAAAGCTTCCTGGAATTCCTTACGGTTCGGATAAAAATAGCCATAATTCTGATTTAAAAACGCCTGTATATATGTCTCCGGATGTTTCAACAGCTGCTGAAACCAGATTGTAAAATAAGCCTTATATTGCTCCTTTGTCGGATGAGCCGGAAACGCTTCCTTGATAGGATCAGACAATTCCGGAATATATTCCAGTTCTGTCAACTCAATGGAAAAAAGCGACTGTAAGATTTCTATCTCCTCTTCCGTCATTTCGTCATAGTGCGTCTTGATATATCTCGCTGTCTGCTGCAGCGGAATGGAAAGAGCCTCCCCTACCTCTCCGGCTTCAATTCCTTTTACAGGCATATAGACATTTTCTACCAGAACAATAACCATTGCACATGCGATAAATGTAGTCAGATACATCTTCCACTTTTTCCGATACAGGAAAAAGGCAAATATTAAAGTAAGCAAAATGATATATCTTCCATTGTTTCTTAAAGCAGTCATTCCAACCGCTGCAATTAGAAAGAGAGCCTGTTTCCACCATGCTGTCCTGCCCTCCTGATTACGCAATACATCTGTTAAAGTCACCAAAAAAAGCAGGGTACAGATATAGTATCCGGAATCCTTTATCATGGTGTATCCCCACATCTGGAAAAAAGGGAACACCGCATAATACAATAAAGCCGCCCAACGCAACAATATCGGTGCTTCCAGCCTGCAAATCAGCCAGATTGTATAGGAAAAAATCAGCGTTTGAATTAATATCTGGGGAAAAGTATAAAAAAACAGTCCGATGGAATCAGATTGAAACAACACCTTCCCAAGCAGGACACAATATCCCATCAATTTCGTGGAGACAACCGGATGATGTCCATTCATATCTATTACGCCAAAGAAACGCCAAAGCTGTTCAAACGCATCCGCCTGCAGCGTTCCGGGAAAATAGAAAATGACATAAGGCAGGGTAAATAGCGCAATAATCAACAGAGGGGCGGCAAAAGGATGCTTTACAAAGAGAAACCTTTCTACAGAATTCCCTGCCTCCCTGCGCGTTAATTCTTCCACATTTCTGACAAAGTACTGCCCTGCGGCAATACAGTTTTTATATATGAAAAAGTACCCCAGCGTCACAAAAACAGCAAGTCCGAACTGAAGCTTCCCATGAAAAATATAGTCCCATGAGCCTACCTCATAGTAGCTGATTCCTATTACGGTTGTCACCGCAAAGAAGGCACTCAGTGCACGTACCCATCCGTTTTTCTGAATGGTTTCATTCCTTGCCACATAAAAAACAGTTCCGAGTCCAATGGCAAGAAAGATTGTCTCGATTCCCCACCCGTCTACCGATTGCAGGATTACGTAGAGATATTTAATCAACGGAACCTCAACCTTATAGTCCCACTCCAGAACAGTCAATGCCTGATCTGACAACGCATAAACCGCAGTTATAAGCTCCAGTATTAAAAACAGGCCCTCTGGCATTTTAACCGTTTTTCGTTTTTCTTTCAAAGTTTTCTTCCGTCCTTCCATAAATCAAATATCCTCACTGCTTCTTTTGCTTCAGCCACCAAACTTTTCTTCCTGCCTTATAAAGTCCCAATTTCTCCTGCAAATGACCGGAAACTTCATTTCCCTCTATCACATGACCGTAGGGCGTCCAGCCTCTTTCCAGCATACGATTTACGACATATGCCTCCAGGCTTTCCGCGATTCCCCGTCTGCGATATGCCTCGTCCACATATAAAAGCCCCATGCTGCCCTCTCCGTGCATGCCGGCAAAGCCCACAATTCTTTCTCCGTCAAAGGCTCCATACAAAAATCCGGCATGAATGCGCTCTTCAAGATAGCTGCTGTCATCGTGCTCATAATGGTTACATACATATGCTAACTGCTCCATTGACAGACGATGTATTTCTTTATACCGTACCGGCAAAGTTTCCTTCTGCGTATACAAATATTGATGACATGCCATCAACATTTCGCGATCACGCTTCAGCAGCACATCCTTCATAAATTCCTGGGAAACCAGAAAAAGATCTGTATCTTCAGGTACCAGTTCCGTCAGCTTTTCTCCCGCGGTCTGATTCTCTGCCAGAATCATGCATATCTTTTCCTCCCTGTCATAAATCAGGACATTTGCGCCTTCAGCATATAAAATTTCCCCAAATCCACGCCGAAGGCTCTCAATCATGGGAATATTGTTGCGCTTATCCTTCGACAGGCTTTTTATCAGTCTCTGTTTCTCCTCATATCTGGCATACAAATCGGGGCGCATTTTTTTTGTGCGTTCCTCCGACTGCTTCAAGCGCCATTCATTTACTTTGCTGTGATTCCCGGAAAGCAACACCTCCGGCACTTTCTTTCCATGCCACACCTCCGGTCTGGAATACTGCGGATACTCCAGAAGGTCATTATAAAAGCTCTCCTCATCAGCAGAAGTCTCATTTCCAAGCACACCGGGCACCAGCCTTGCGATTGCATCAATCATAACCATAGCAGGAAGCTCTCCGCCGGTCAACACATAGTCACCCACGGACACATAATCCGTGACAACTTCCTCCAGCACGCGCTCATCTACGCCCTCATAATGTCCACAGAGAAAAATAAGCTCTTCCTCCTTCGAGAATTCTCTTGCAAGTTTCTGCGTAAAAGGTCTCCCCTGGGGAGTCAGATAGATTGTCCTGACAGACCGATTTCCCGCGACAGCCCGATGGGCGTCATAAACAGGCTGCGCCTGCATCAGCATGCCGGCGCCGCCTCCGTAAGTATAATCGTCCACTTTTCCGTGCTTGTCCTGTGTGTAATTTCTGATATTCACGGCATCCAATGAAATAATATTCTTTTCAACCGCCCTGCCGATAATGCTGGGCGCAAGTCCCTGCATTATCATCTCAGGGAACAAGGTCAATACATGAAACTTCATCCCTCTTCGTCCAATAATCCTTCCAAAATGTGAATTCTGATAAATCCTGCCTCCACATCTACCTCAAGCACACACTGTTTGATTGCCGGCAGCAGCAGTTCTCTTCCGTCCTTCAAATCAATGACATAAACATCATTCGCACCGGTTTCCATGACATCTCTCAAAACACCAATTTCGCTTCCGTCCTCGTCACGAACCTGAAGCCCTATTAAATCTGCCACAAAATACTCGTCACGACTCAGGCGCACCGCATTCTTTCGGGCAACCAAAAGCGAACTTCTGCGGTATTTTTCCACATCATTTATATTGTCGATTCCCTTGAATTTCAAAATAACAAACTGTTTAAAGAATTTGACTCCTTCGATTTCCATGAGAATCTGTTCTTTTCCCGTGTCAACAATTACATCTTTCAGCCGCTTAAACCGCCTCGCGTCATCCGTGGTGGGAAACACTTTTACCTCTCCCCGCACGCCATGCGTAGAAGTAATAATCCCTACCTGAAAAAAATCTTCCATTTACCTTCTCCTAAGATGAAGTAAGGAGGAACAGGTCATGTTCCTCCTTGCCTACTGACAGCCCTTCATGTGAAACACACATATTTTCACATATTACACAATCTCAACATCCACTCTTTTATTATCTTTGGATGATGCAGCCTTCACAACAGAGCGAATTGCCTTTGCAATTCTGCCCTGCTTGCCGATAACCTTACCCATATCGGATGCAGCTACATGAAGTTCGATGACTGTATTTCTGCCTTCAGTTTTCTCGGTTACAACAACCTCATCAGGATTGTCAACAAGTGCTTTCGCAACTACTTCAACTAGTTCCTTCATAAGCCACCTCCAAAGAATCAAAATTTATTTCTCGATACCAGCTGCCTTGAAGAGTTTTCCTACCTGCTCTGTAGGCTGAGCGCCGTTTGCCAGCCACTTCTTTGCCAGTTCCTCGTTAATCTTAAAGGTACTGGGATCTGTGCTGGGATCATAGGTTCCGATTTCCTCGATAAATCTGCCATCTCTGGGGGAACGAGAATCAGCTACGATGATTCTATAAAAAGGAGCCTTCTTCTGTCCCATTCTTCTCAATCTGATTTTTACTGCCATTGTTTTTTTCCTCCATAAAACTTGCTATAATATTGTTTCTATATATGAATTGCCTGCTTTTGTAACAGTCAGATTCATCAAAAATCAGGGATTCCTTTAAAAGGGGAATCCGCCCTTCATACCCGGAAAGCCGCCGAACATGCCGCGGCCTCTTTTTCCGCCGCCACCAAACTGCTTCATCATTTTCTGACTTTGTTCGAACTGCTTGATAAACCGGTTTACAACTGCAATATCCACACCCGCTCCCTTTGCAATGCGGTGTTTTCTCTGTGGATTCAACAGCTTTGGATTCTTACGTTCCTCCTTCGTCATGGAGAGAACGATTGCCTCCATGTGCTTCAGCTGTTTTTCATCTATCATGGAATCCAGGTCTGCGCCCTTTATGCCCATTCCCGGCAGCATGCTTAAGATACTGGACAGACCTCCCATGTTTCGCATCTGCTTCATGCTTTCCAGGTAGTCCTCAAAGTCGAACTTTCCCTTCTTCATTCGGCCTGCCATTTCACGGCTCTTGTCCTCATCTATGTCAATGCTCTCCTGAGCCTTTTCAATCAGCGAGAGCACATCTCCCATTCCCAGAATCCTGTTTGCCATACGGTCAGGATAAAACTGCTCCATATCGGAGAGTTTTTCACCCATACCCACATACAGAATCGGCTTTCCCGTAACTGCCTTGATGGAAAGTGCCGCACCGCCCCTGGTATCGCCATCCATCTTGGTAAGGACAACGCCGTCGATGCCGACCTTTTCGTCAAATTCCTTCGCCACATTCACCGCATCCTGACCCGTCATGGCATCTACTACCAACAGCGTCTGATGCACGGAAACGGTATTTTTAATCTCCTGCAGTTCCGCCATCATATCTTCATCAATATGAAGCCGGCCTGCGGTATCCAGAATCACCACATTATGCCCGTTCTTCTCTGCATAGGCAATGGCTTCTTTTGCAATCTCTGCAGGCTTGTGGTCCGTGCCCATGGAGAACACATCGACCTCCTGCTTTTTGCCGTTTATCTGTAATTGCTCAATGGCTGCGGGTCTGTAAATATCGCAGGCCACAAGCAGGGATTTCTTGCCCTTCGTTTTCAGTTTCCCCGCTATCTTTGCAGTAGCGGTAGTTTTACCTGCACCCTGAAGACCTGCCATCATGATAACCGTAATGGCCTTTCCGGGCTGCATGGCAATTTCCGTGGTTTCACTTCCCATGAGGGCAATCAGCTCTTCATTTACAATCTTGATTACCATCTGTCCGGGATTCAAACCATTCATGACATCCTGTCCGATGGCACGCTCCTCCACGGCCTTCACAAACTGCTTTACTACTTTAAAGTTGACATCTGCCTCCAGAAGCGCCATCTTGACTTCCTTCAGCGCTGCCTTGACGTCTTCCTCTGTCAGACGTCCCTTGCTCCGCAGATTTTTAAATACATTCTGTAGTTTATCGGTTAAGCTCTCAAATGCCACTTGCGACTCCTTACAATTCCTCTAACAATTCCTGCGACAGCTTTCTAATCTGTTCGAGACTGCTCTCTGCCTCCTCTTTTTTTAAGGTCAGGCGTTCAATCTCACCCACAGTCTCCTTCGCTCTGGCAAAGCGCTCCACAAGATGAAGCTTACTCTCGTAATCCAGAAGTATTTTGTCGCATCGTCTGATTAAGTCATGCACACCCTGCCTGCTGATACCCCTCTCCTCAGCAATCTCACCCAGAGACATATCATTGTACACAGCGTCCATGTAAACAGCTCGCTGATGCTCCGTCAGCAGTTCCCCGTAAAAATCAAATAACATTGTCTGTTCGTAAATCTTATCCATTTTACCCTGACTGCCTTTAAGAAAATCTTCTCGTTATGCAACCTTGCCTATCTTACTACATAAAAGAGCAGGTGTCAAGTATTTTTTCTTGACACCCGTTCTTGGTATGAGCCATTTCTGATAATGTCATAATGTACCACAAAGAAAAATGTCCCTGGTG
>JBJEJG010000029.1:0-22170 GCA_051877795.1 Acetatifactor sp. | reverse complement strand
AGGTATTCTTGTCAGCTGCTCCGATTATCATATTTTCCTGAAACTGAAGATGACGAGGCGGCAGGCAATGGAGCACTATCTGAGTGTTATTCGGGAGTGCCTCGAGGAAGGAATCAGTCCAAGATGCCATCTTGAGGACATTACCAGGGCAGATATCTACGGCTATGTGGTTCCTTTCTGTCTGGAACTGATGAAGCTGATGGATGAGTATAAAATTCCCATTAAGGTTCGTGCCTGTGATACCATGGGCTACGGGGTGAATTTCCCCGGTGCCGTTATTCCGAGAAGCGTGCAGGGTATTATTTATGCTATACACACTCATGCAGGTGTGCCTCATGATTTGATAGAATGGCATGGACACAATGACTTTTATAAGGCTGTGGCAAATTCCACGACGGCATGGCTTTATGGCTGCGCAGGTGTCAATACCTCACTGTTCGGTATCGGGGAGAGAACAGGAAATACGCCTTTGGAGGCAATGGTGTTTGAATACGCGCAGTTAAAGGGTGATTTGAACGGTATGGATACTACGGTCATCACCGAACTGGCTGAGTACTATGAGAAAGAGATTGGGTATCAGATACCTCCAAGGACGCCTTTTGTGGGAAAAAATTTCAATGTGACCAGAGCGGGCATTCATGCGGACGGTCTGCTGAAAAACGAGGAAATCTACAACATTTTTGATACGGAAAAATTCCTGAAGCGTCCTGTGCTTTGCGCGGTTTCCAATACTTCGGGTCTGGCGGGCATTGCCCATTGGATTAACACCTATTACAAGCTTAAAGGTGACAAGCAGGTGGACAAGAACTCCGAGCTGGTAAAGGAAATTAAGAAATGGGTGGATGAGGAGTATGCGGGCGGACGTGTCACAGTTATGACAGATGAGGAGATTTTGGCCTGCATGGACCGGATATGTAAGGAAAAGAACATAACCCTTTTTTAGGGGATTGTCAGAAACGGAGATTTTAAGATGAGCAATTACGATGTAAAGCAGGAGGTTACGGATAAGTACTCTTTGCGGGGCAGGGTGTTCCATAAGCTGCGGGAGGATATTTTGAGCGGCAAGTATGAGGAACACGAGGAATTGAAGGAGGTTGCAATCGGGGAGGAAATGGGTGTCAGCCGGACTCCTGTCAGGGAAGCCTTCCGACAGCTGGAACTGGAGGGACTTATCCAGATTATTCCCAATAAAGGGGCGTATGTCACCGGGATTACGGAGAAGGATGTAAAGGATATCTACATGATTCGTTCTCTTCTGGAGGGACTTTGTGCCCGCTGGGCAACGGAGCACATTACGCCGGAGCAGATGGATGAGATGGAGGAGAATGTTTATCTGGCGGAATTTCATGCCGGAAAGGGTCATCTGGAGCAGCTGGCAGAGCTGGATAACCGGTTTCATGATATTTTATATGAAGCGTGCGACAGTAAGATACTGGAGCACCAGCTGAAGGACTTTCATCAGTATGTACTGCGCGTCAGAAAGAAAACACTGGCAAATGTAAACAGAGGACCTAAATCCAATGAAGAGCACAAGGCAATTTGTGAGGCGATTAAAGCAAAGAATGCTGATCTGGCTGAACGGCTGGCCCATCAGCATATGATTAACGCCTATGACAATATGGTGAAAAACGGATTGCATGAAATATATCAGAAACAATAAAATAAAGGAGAACACACAATGGAAAAAATCAAGATGACAACCCCTTTAGTAGAGATGGACGGAGATGAGATGACGAGGATTCTCTGGCAGATGATTAAGGATGAACTTCTGCTTCCTTATGTCGACCTAAAGACGGAGTACTATGATTTGGGACTGGAAAACCGCAATGCCACGGATGATCAGGTGACAGTGGATTCCGCAAATGCCACTCTGAAATACGGCGTCGCGGTAAAGTGTGCTACTATTACTCCCAATGGGGCAAGAATGAAGGAGTATAATCTGAAGGAGATGTGGAAGAGCCCGAATGGTACTATCCGGGCAATTTTGGACGGTACTGTGTTCCGTGCCCCCATTCTGGTAAAAGGAATTGTGCCCTATGTGAAGAACTGGACGAAGCCCATCACCATCGCCCGTCATGCCTACGGCGATGTCTACAAAAATACGGAAATCAAGGTACCCGGCGCAGGAAAGGCAGAACTGGTATTTACGGCTGCTGACGGAACAGAAACAAGAGAGTTGATTCACAATTTTGACGGCGCAGGCATTATTCAGGGAATTCATAACACGGAAAAATCCATTTCCAGCTTTGCAAGGGCATGCTTCAGCTATGCTGTGGATACAAAACAGGATTTATGGTTTTCAACCAAGGATACGATTTCCAAGAAGTATGATCACACCTTTAAGGATATTTTTCAGGAAATTTATGATAATGAGTACAAGGCAAAATTTGAGGAATTGGGAATTGAGTACTTCTATACATTGATTGACGATGCGGTTGCCAGAGTCATCCGCTCCGAAGGCGGCTTTATCTGGGCGTGCAAGAACTACGACGGAGATGTAATGTCGGATATGGTGGCGACTGCCTACGGTGATTTGTCCATGATGACTTCCGTGCTGGTATCTCCGAGCGGCGTCTATGAGTATGAGGCGGCGCACGGAACCGTACAGCGTCATTATTACAAGCATCTGAAGGGGGAGGAGACTTCCACCAACTCCATTGCAACTATCTTTGCCTGGACAGGCGCTCTGAAAAAGAGAGGAGAGCTGGACGGAATATCCGAACTGACAGAATTTGCGGAAAAACTGGAGAGAGCCTGCGTTAAGACGGTGGAAGACGGTAAAATGACAAAAAGCCTTTCTCTGATTTCCACCTGTGAGAATCCTGTAATCTTAAACAGTCTTGATTTTATTAAAGCAATCAGAGCAACTTTGGACGAAATGATGTAAATGGGAATAAGAAGGAATGGGAGCTTTTGGCTATTCGGCCAGAAGCTCCCATTCTGCATATAATGATTCCAGTTGTTCAGAAATGGAAGCCTGCTCTTTGGCAAGCTTCTGCAGTTTTGCAACCTGCGTACCGATGGCAGGGTCGGACATTTCACGGTCTATTTCGGCATTTCTTGCTTCAAGAACGGCAATTTTTTCTTCGCATTTTTTTAAATCGTTTTCCTTCTTGCGTTGCTTTGCCTGTTCCTCCTTCTTTGCTTTCCAGTCCTGTTTGTTTTCCGATTCAGAGGAATATTCGGCGGAAACAGTGGCGGAGGCAGTATCATTCAGGGCAGCCATCACAGTATCGTGTTTTTCCAGATAGTAATCGTAATTTCCGATATAATTGACCAGCTGATGAGCAGTCAGGTCAAGGATTCTGTGTGCCGTCCGATTGATAAAGTAACGGTCGTGAGAGACATAGAGTACAGTGCCCTCGTAGCTGTTTATGGCATCCTCCAGAATCTCCTTTGACATAATATCCAGATGGTTGGTGGGTTCATCCAGAATCAGGAAATTTGCGTTGCCGAGCATCAGCTTTGCCAGGGAGACACGGCCGCGTTCGCCACCGCTTAAATCGCGAATTTGTTTAAAGACATCCTCTCCGGTAAAGAGAAAGGCAGCCAGACAGTTGCGAATTTCCGTGTTGTTGAGAGTAGGGTACTCATCAGAGATTTCCTCAAACAAAGTCTTTTCCGGGTGAAGTACATGATGTTCCTGGTCGTAGTAACCGATTTCTACATTGGCACCCAGACGAAAAAGACCGGTGTCGGCGGAAAGCTGGTTATTCAGGATTTTCAACAGGGTGGTCTTTCCGGTTCCATTGTCACCGATAATGGCTACATGTTCTCCCCGTTTGATTTCAAAATGAATATGTTCAAAGAGAAGATGCTCTCCGAAGGACTTGGCTAAATCCTCTACAGTAAGCACATCGTTTCCGCTTATTTTGCGGGGCGTCAGCTTTAAGCGCATATCGGAGCGGGCTTCAGTAGGTTTTTCAATGACCTCGATTTTGTCCAGCATTTTTTCACGGCTTTCAGCCCGCCTGATGGATTTCTCACGATTGAAGGAACGCAGTTTTTCAATGACTGCTTCCTGATGCCTGATTTCTCTCTGCTGGTTCAGATAGGCGTTCATGGCAGCCGTGCGAAGCTGTTCCTTCTTTACGGCATAGTCGGAGTAGTTCCCGGTGAAGGTGGTCGCCTTTGTCTGGTCAATTTCAATGACCTTTGTGGCAATTCTGTCCAGAAAAAAGCGGTCATGGGAGACGATGATAACGGCACCCCGGTAATTTAAAAGATAGGTTTCCAACCATGTGATAGAGTTCATATCCAGATGGTTGGTAGGCTCGTCCAGGATAATCAGGTCAGGCTTCTGCAAAAGCAGTTTGCCCAGGGCTACGCGGGTTTTCTGACCACCGGACAGAGTGGAAACCTTCTTTTCAAACTCTGCCTCTGTGAAGCCCAGACCTTTCAGCACGCCGGTAATTTCACTCTTGTATGCATAGCCGTCCCCAATTTCAAAGGCATGGGTCAGGTTTGCATACTGCTTCATCAGCAGCTCCAGCTCGGCGCCCTCCTTGGTCTGCATGATTACCTCACATTCCCGAATGCGGTGCTCCAGGTCGATTAAATCCTGCTTGACAGAAAGCAGTTCCTCATAGATGGTGTTTGAAGTATCCACTGCATCGTTCTGGGCCAGATACCCCAGAGTTTTGTCCCTGGAAAGAGTGACTGTGCCGGTGTCGGGCTGCATTTGCCCCACCACAATGCGCAGAAGAGTAGTCTTTCCGGCACCATTGATGCCGACAATGGCAGCTTTTTCGTAGTCTTCGATTTGAAAACTGATGTTTTCCAGCACCTTATGCTCAACAAATGATTTTGATATGTTTTGACAGGAGAGTATCATGGTGATTCCTTTCTGAAGATGTTGTCATTCAATAATACAGTGTACTTTCTATAATTTCTCCTGTCAATTCATTGACATTTTTTTAACGACCTGTTAAACTAAATATAATATAAATCGTTTGGAGGGAATACCTTTGGAGGAGAAAGAAATATCACAGGCCGTCATCGGTCGTCTTCCCAGATACTTCCGTTATCTGGGAGAACTGAAGGATGAAGGTGTAGAAAGAATATCATCACAGGATTTAAGCGAGCTGATGAAGGTGACCGCATCCCAGATTCGGCAGGATTTTAATAATTTCGGCGGCTTTGGACAGCAGGGCTACGGCTATAATGTAGAGTATCTGTACAATGAAATCGGGAAGATTCTCGGGCTGGACAAGCAGCATAATTTTATTATCATTGGTGCGGGAAATCTGGGGCGTGCTCTGGGAAATTATATGAATTTTGAGAGGCGCGGTTTTATTTTTCGCGGTATGTTTGACCAGAATCCGGCTCTGATCGGTCAGGACGTCAGAGGTGTCAAAGTCATGCCCATGGAGGAAATGGAGAAATTTGTTCAGGAGAATGATATTGACATTGCGGTGCTTACGATTCCTAAGACAAGCGCGGTGGGAGTGGCAGAGAGGCTTGTCAATAACGGGATTCGTGCCATCTGGAATTTTGCCCATGTTGACTTGAATGTGCCTGAGGGAATTCAGGTGGAAAATGTGCACCTTTCCGACAGCCTTATGAAGCTGTCCTACAACATCAACCGTTATATGAAAGAGCAGGAGAAGGCCTGACAGGAGGTGGCCATGAAGCAACAGTTTTCAGAGGCGCTCCGTGGAAAGAAAATTCCCATATTGACGTTGGATAACAAGTGGTATAAGCTTCTTGATGAGGAGACCCGCAGGGCGGTTTCCGGCACTGAGGAGCAGCTTAACAATCTGCTCAAACGTCAGGGTAAACTGAATACGGAAACCAGGGACATTAAGAAGCTGAAAAAAAAGCTGATGAGTGAAATAGTCACTATGGCGGATGAGGCAGAGCAGAGTGGCAGTGACAGTCTTACAAAGAAGATTGAACAGAATAAAAAGCTTATCGAGGAATGCAATGAACGGCTTGAGGGCTATCAGGATGAACTGCTGGAGCTTCCGCGTCAGATAGAGCAGCTGAATTTTCAACTGATGCTGGCGACGATGGATTGTTGTTATGATGCCATGAAGGAGAATTCGGAAAAGATTGAAGAAATATCGGCATGGGTGACAGAAATCCGTATTGAATTGAAAAAACGTCTTATCAAAAAGCAGGAGATGGAACAGCAGAATCACAGAATTTATTCCTATATGCATGATGTGTTCGGGGCAGATGTGGTAAATGTGTTTGATATGCAGGAAAAAACAGAAGAGTAGGCGGACTGCAGTGGGGTAAACCTATTTGCAGTCTGCTTTTTGTATATGTTCAGAGTCGTATACGGGCCTTTCCTGCATGGAAGAGGCCTGTGCGGGAAAGGCGTAGATATAAAATGAAATATTTGGTTTCGGCGGAAGAGATGAAACGGTACGACAGAAATACAATAGAAGAAATCGGTATTCCCGCTCTTGTTCTTATGGAAAGAGCGGCTTTAAGGGCCTTTGAGTGCTGTGTGGAATATCTGAGGGATTGTCCCTGCCGGGAAGCGACAGTTCTTGTACTGGCAGGCTGCGGAAACAATGGAGGAGATGGTCTTGCTCTGGCAAGACTTCTTGCGGAAGCAGGTGCGCTGGTGGAAATCTGGTGTATCGGAAACGAAGAAAAGGCAACAGAAAGCTGGAAGGCTCAGAAGAAGATTCTGGAGCATTATCCTGTAGAATACAGTACCAAACCGATACAGAGTGAATATACTATTGTGGTAGACGCTCTGTTCGGGGTGGGGCTTTCAAGAGAAATTTCCGGTTGCTACAGAGAGGCGCTGGAACTCTTTAATCAGACAAAAGGGTGGAAGCTGGCTCTTGATCTGCCAAGCGGTATTGATGCGGACACCGGGAAGGTGTGGGGAATTGCAGCGCGTGTGGATGAGACGGTAACCTTCGGCTTTTGCAAAAGAGGGCTTGTATTGTATCCCGGATGTGAATTTTCCGGGAGAGTGACAACGGCAGAGATTGGTATTTCAGCGGCAGGATTTTTCGGAAAGGAGCCGGAGTGGTTTGCATATGATGAGGAAGGCCGGGAATTGCTTCCGGGGAGGAACAAGGCCGGAAATAAGGGAACCTTTGGAAAAGTGCTTTTGATTGCCGGCAGCAAGAATATGGCAGGCGCGGCAGTTCTGGCAGCAAGGGCTGCTTACCGGACGGGGGCAGGTATGGTAAAGGTGGTTACAGCCGAGGAAAACCGCGTGATAATTCAACAGACTGTACCGGAGGCTTTGCTTGAAACAGAGCCGGAGCTTTCTGAGAATTTAAGCAATTGGGCAGATGTAATTGTAATAGGCCCGGGACTTGGCAGGGATGAAAGAGCAATGCAGCTGTTGAGACAGGTGTTGGAGGGGTGCAGACTTCCGTTAGTGATTGATGCGGATGGATTGAATCTTCTGGCAGAGCATTCGGAGCTTATGAAGGTTCTGGAGCAGCATGGATACGAGGACAGAAAAATCGTGCTGACACCTCATATGGGAGAACTGTCCAGACTGACAGGAAAAACAGTTTCTGAACTGAAAGACAATCCGGCGGGCAATGCAAAAGCCCTGTCAGAAAAGCTGCATGTGGTTGTGGCGGCAAAGGATGCCAGAACCTTTGTGTGCAGGGAAAATGGTAGCACCTGTGTCAACCTGACCGGAAACAACGGAATGGCGACAGCGGGAAGCGGCGATGTGCTGGCCGGAATAATCGGTGGACTGCTGGCCCAGGGAATGGAAGCCTTTGCGGCGGCCTCCGTGGGGGTGTATCTGCACGGAAAGGCGGGCGACAGAGTCAGTGCAGCTATCGGAGAACACAGCTGTATGGCGGGAGATATTCTCCAATATATGGAGTACGGAGAGAGAGGACGGGAGATAAAATGACGGAGCAGGAATTGAAACCGGCATACTGCAGAAGAGGTTATGCAGAGATAGATTTGGATGCCATAGAGGAAAATATGGTAAATATGAAAAAGAATCTGGCGCCGGAAACAAAGATGATTGGTGTTATCAAGACGAACGGGTATGGACATGGGAGCGTTCCGATTGCACGGATACTGGAGCCGCTTGATTTTATGTTTGGATTTGCGGTGGCGACCTACGAGGAGGCCTGCACTCTGAGGGAGGCCGGTATCAGAAAACCTCTGCTGATTCTGGGCTATACCTTCCCGTATGCATATAAGGCGATGGCGGAGAAGGAAATCAGACCGGCGGTGTTCCGATATGATATGATTGAGCAGCTGAAAGAGGCAGGGCAGAGAGCCGGCAGACCAATTAAGGTACATATCAAGGTTGACACCGGTATGAGCCGTATCGGCATCACTCCCGACGAGGAGGGCTTAAGATTCGTTCAGCAGCTGATGAATCAAAAAGAAATTGAAATAGAAGGAATATTTACTCATTTCGCAAGAGCGGACGAATTGGATAAAACAAGCGCAAGAAGGCAGCTTGAAGTGTTCCGGAACTTTATTGCCATGGTTGAAGAAAGGCTGGGGCTGGAAATTCCGGTGAAGCACTGCTCCAACAGTGCGGGAATTCTGGAGCTCCCCGAGGCAAATATGGATGTGGTGAGAGCAGGCATTACGCTCTACGGTCTATATCCTTCCGATGAGGTAAACAAGGGAAGCGTTCCTCTGCGTCCGGCACTGTCGCTGTACAGCGAAGTTGTGTACTGCAAGACGATTCACGCGGGGCAGTCCGTCAGCTATGGGGGAACCTTTACGGCGAAGAAGGATATGCGGATTGCAACTGTTCCGCTTGGGTATGGAGATGGTTATCCCCGTTCCCTGTCGGGCAGAGGCTATGTTCTGATTCGCGGAAGGAAGGCCCCCATTTTGGGAAGAGTCTGCATGGATCAGTTTATGGTGGATGTGACGGAAATACCGGAGGCTGTGGAGGGAGACAGGGTTACTTTAATCGGATATGACGGAGAAGAGCATATCAGCGCGGAGCTTCTCGGTGAACTGTCGGGGCGCTTTAATTACGAACTTGTCTGTGATTTGGGGCAGAGAATTCCCAGACTCTATAAAAGAAATAATGTATACATCTGAAAAAAGGCGGTAATACTTTTTCCTGAATAAAAAAAGTATTTTGGAGGGAAAATGAGACGAGGAGATGTATATTACGCAGATTTAAGACCGGTTATCGGTTCGGAACAGGGAGGCATCAGACCGGTGCTGATTGTCCAGAACGATATAGGGAATAAGCACAGCCCGACGGTTATCTGTGCGGCAATCACCTCAAAGATGAACAAGGCGAAGCTGCCTACGCATATTGAGCTGGATGCGTCGCTCTATGATATGGATAAGGATTCCGTGGTGCTTTTGGAGCAGCTTCGTACCATTGATAAGAAACGTCTGAAGGATAAGGTGTGTCATCTGGACGGAGAAATCATGCGGAGAGTGAATCATGCGCTGATGATTAGTCTGGAACTGGATACATAAGATATACCCCGGTTCTTGACGAATAACTTTTAGAATGGTATATTTATTGGTATTACTGAGAGAATTCAGAAATTTTGCTTTGGAGGATATAACTTAAGATGGACGACAGTGGGCCTACTGCCAGTATTATTTTTTTTATTGTACTTTTATTGATTGATATGTTCTTTTATGGGTTCGGAGCGGCTCTCGGGTCTCTGAATGAATCGGAGATAGAAAGGAGGGCGGACGAAGAAAAGGATAAAAAATCAATCAGGCTGAAAAAATTGATTGGCAATCCTACAGAATATGTAAACACAGTTCAGCTGATTACCACCTTAATCAATGTGATTATCGGCGCGGTGCACCTCGGCATTTTGCTCAGGTCAGTTTCGAACGGCCTTCAATATGTGGCAAAGCACCAGCTGAAGCTGCAGTTTGTGCCCCCGGAAATCATCGTTGGAATTGCAGCAGTGCTCTCAACCCTGCTGCTTCTGTACATAACGCTGACGCTGGGTGTACTTCTTCCCAAAAGAATCGGTGCCAGAATTCCTGAAAAATGGGCATATGCATGTATTACACCGGTGGCATTTATCACAAGGCTGTTTTCTCCCTTTACGGGACTTGTGACAGTAACCACAAGTGGGATTCTGCGCATTTTCGGCATCAACGGCAATGCCGATGAAATTGACGTGACAGAGGAAGAAATCATAAATATGGTGAATGAGGGACATGAGCAGGGACTGATTCAGGCCAGCGAAGCGGAGATGATTTCCAATATCTTTGAGTTTGGCGACAAGGAAGCCCAGGATATCATGACCCACAGGAACAATATTGTAGCAATCGACGGCGCGACTATACTGAAGGATGCCATCAGCTTTATGCTGGCGGGCAAAAACAGCAGATACCCCGTCTATGAAGAAAATATTGACCATATTATCGGTATTCTGCACTTTAAGGATGCAATGCGCTTTCATGCGGACGGAAACAAAATGGAGTGTCCCATTAATGAACTGGAGGGGCTGCTTCGTGAACCGTGCTTTGTCCCGCAGACGAAGAACATTGACGAGCTGTTCAGGGAAATGCAGGCTGATAAGCTGCAAATGGTTATTGTAGTGGACGAGTACGGTCAAACCGATGGTCTGATAGCCATGGAAGATATTCTGGAAGAGATTGTGGGAAATATTCTGGATGAGTATGACGAGGACAGCGGGTATATAGAGGAAAAAAGTAATGACGAATATGTCATGGAAGGTAAAACGCCATTGGAGGAGCTTGGGGAGCGTTTGGGCATTTCCTTCGATGACGAGGAGTTCGAAACATTGAATGGCTTCCTGATTGCCAGACTTGACAAGATACCTGAGCCGGACGAGCAGTTTGATGTGGATTATAAAGGCTTTAACTTCAAGATTCTTTCAGTGGAAAACAAGATGATTCAAAGTGTCCTTGTGACCAGACTGCCCGAGGAAGCGCAGGAAAAGGAGGCAAGAGAGGAACAGGAACCTATACTTGAAGAAACCGAAAAAAAATGATATGATGAAATAATTCCGGGCAAGGTGAAATGCAGGATGGATGCTTGCACACATTCCTGCATTTCCATTGAACGGATTATGATAATAAAAAGGAGAAAACTTATGTCAGGACATTCAAAATTTGCGAACATTAAGCATAAGAAAGAGAAGAACGATGCGGCAAAGGGTAAAATCTTTACCATCATCGGCAGAGAAATTGCTGTTGCAGTGAAAGAGGGTGGCCCGGATCCGTCCAATAACTTCAAACTGGCTACCGTTATTGCAAAGGCAAAGGCAAACAATATGCCGAACGATACGATTGAAAGAGGTATCAAGAAGGCGGCAGGCGATGTTGGAAATGTCAACTATGAATATGTTACCTACGAGGGATATGGCCCCAATGGTATTGCTATTATCGTCGATGCGCTTACCGACAACAAGAATCGTACCGCTGCAAATGTTCGAAGTGCTTTTACGAAGGGACAGGGAAATGTAGGCACTCCGGGATGCGTATCCTTTATGTTTGATAAGAAAGGCCAGATTATTATTGACAAGGAAGAGTGCGAGCTGGAAGCCGATGACCTGATGATGACAGCATTGGATGCCGGAGCAGAGGATTTCAGCGAGGAAGAGGACAGCTATGAGGTTCTGACTGATCCTGATACCTTTGAGGATGTACGCAAGGCTCTGGAAGAGGCCGGTATTCCCATGCTCAGCGCTGAAGTTACCATGATTCCTCAGAACTATGTGACACTCACCGACGAAAATGCAATCAAATGCCTGCAGAGAACACTGGATATTCTGGATGAAGATGATGATGTACAGGCAGTTTATCATAACTGGGACGAGTAGGATATGAAATTGTCGCTTTCGGCGGCAGATGGAGAGGAAATATGGACAAGCTGGCAATCGTGGTTCCCTGTTATAATGAGGAGGAAGTGCTGAAAATTGCTTCTGAGGCACTGCGCGGGGTTCTGGATGACTTAATTAAAAAGGGAAAAATTGCAGAGGATAGTTTTATCCTGTTTGTAAATGACGGAAGCAGGGACCGTACATGGGAGCTTATCGAGGAGGAGCATGCCGCTCATCCCGTTCAGGTCAGCGGTGTGAAGCTTGCGGCAAACGTTGGGCATCAGTTCGCGCTTACGGCAGGACTCATTACGGCAAAGGATATGAGTGATGTGACGATTTCCATTGACGCCGACCTTCAGGATGATGTGGCAGTTATAGAGGAAATGATTGATAAGTTCCATGACGGCAATGACATTGTGTACGGTGTGAGAAGAGAACGTAAGACAGATACCTTTTTCAAGCGTACAACTGCTCAGGCCTTTTATAAGCTCATGAGCCTGATGGGGGTTAAGACGGTGTACAACCATGCTGATTTCAGACTTATGTCCAGACGTGCCGTTGAGGAGTTTTCGAAATATAAGGAGACAAATCTTTTCCTGCGGGGTATGATGCCGCTGATTGGCTACAAGACGGACAGCGTATATTATGACCGCAAGGAGCGTGTGGCAGGAGAATCCAAATATCCCCTGAAGAAAATGCTGGCACTTGCCTTTAACGGAATTTCTTCCTTTAGTGTGAAGCCAATCAGTCTGATTCTCGGTTTGGGACTGATTATTATCATGTTTTCGCTGCTGGCGTTGGTATATGCCCTGATTTCCTATTGCACGGGGCATGTTGTCCCCGGTTGGACCTCTCTGATTCTTTCTATCTGGTTGCTGGGAGGACTTCAGCTGTTGGCAATCGGTCTTGTAGGGCAATATATCGGGAAAATTTATATCGAGGTAAAGCAGAGACCTCGTTACAATATTGAAAAAGTACTGACCAATGAGGAAAAATAGGAAAAGATCGCATGAGTTGGAAGAAAAACGTATTCAGTTATTTTATATGGCTTGTTTATACGTTGATTACTGGTGTAGCTCTTGTCTGTGTGATTGGCGGAGTGGCAGGTGGGATGGAGACAGGATTGGCTGGAGCGGCGGCTGTGCTGCTGGTGGCAGGAATTCTTGTTTTTCTGTTGTATCGTTTTGCTCCAAAGTATTCCTACTGCCATAATGAAAAGAATACAGTGAAAGGCGTGGCGGAAGCGGCAATTGCAGTTGTGCTTCTGGCAGTCGGTCTGATACTTCGAATCAGAGGTCTGGACGGCGCCGGTCAGGTGAATGCATATTATGAGATGGCTGAGGTGGCATCCGGGCGGGTTATTCCCAGAATTGTGCATGGCGCTGTCTATTTTTACGTCCAGATTCTTCACACTGTCTTTTATTTTCTGGGCAATAAATTTACCGCAGGGATTGGTCTTCAGATTATTTTACAGTACGGCGCGGCATTGATGCTGTATTATACCATGCGTCATCTGGCGGGACATATCGCGGCGCTTATTACATTGGCGTTTGTCATGTGCTCTCCCTATATGGTAAATAGTGCCTTGATTCTTTCTCCGGAAATGTTTTATCTGTTATTTTTCATGGCTGCTCTGACCTGGGTGGCTGCAGAACATATGGTAAGGTTCCAGCCTTCTGAATTTCTGTTCCTTGGTATTGTGATTTCTGTTGTGACATTTATGGATGTGGCGGGGCTGTTGCTTTTCGCCTTCGTGATTGCTGTGGTCTGCGATGCCAGAAAAGAGAATTTGAATTGGGACAGGAAAATGTCAGCGATGGTTCTTTGTTTTTTCGGACTGGTTGTTGGATTTGCAGCCTGTGTATTTCTGGATGCCGGAATCAGCGGGAAAAGTGCAAGCGGTGTTTTTTTTGCGTGGCTTTCGCTGTATTGCCCCGAAGGTTTCCGACTTCCGGTGACATTGTCTGATGCGGGTTCTGCGCCGGAATGGGTACTGTTGCCTGGAGTAATGGCTTTGGGAATATTCAGTTTCTGGTGTGATAAAAAGAGAGAGCGTATGGGCGTTTATACGGTTGGTGTCTGCATTGTTCTGGTTGCTTCCTTTTTCGGAGTCTTTACCGATGAAATGCCGGGTAACCTATGGCTGTTTCTGCTTTTTACCATGCTGGCCGGAATCAGTGTGGAAGAATGCTTCCGGGAGTTGCCAAAGGCACTTGCCGGACAGGGGCGACAAGAAGAGAGAAGACCTGTGGAACAGGTAAAATCTCAGGTAAAGCAGGAGGGAAAAAACGAATTGGCAGAAACTCAAAGGAAGGTCAATTATATCGAAAATCCGCTGCCATTGCCCAGGAAGCACGAAAAGCGTGTCCTGGATTATGCCTTTGACACGAAGAAGAATGAGGATGATTTTGATATCGTTATAGATGAGAACGATGATTTTGATATTTAGGCATAAACCGTATTTTTTTCAGCAGGATGTGTAAACTAACAGGGAGTATTCCTCAAAAAAGAGGAGTACTCCTTTTTCATTATTTTGTTCAGGAAAGGTATGGTTAAGGCTATGGCAGAGGAAAGAAAGAACGGGCAGGCTGACAGAGAACAGCACAGGGATGAGAGAATTGAACAGACGGGTCAGGTGACATTGAATGAGAGCAGCAGGCCGGGGAATATTCACCTGATTTCTATTATCGGGGAAATTGAAGGACATGATAATCTGTCCGGCAACGCAAAGACGACAAAATATGAGCATATTCTGCCAAGCCTTGCAGCCATAGAGGACAGTGACGATATACAAGGTGTTCTGGTGCTTCTGAATACTATGGGAGGAGATGTGGAGGCCGGTCTTGCCATTGCAGAGATGATAGCATCCTTAAGCAAGCCAACTGTTTCTCTTGTGTTGGGAGGCAGTCACTCTATCGGGGTTCCGATAGCCGTCAGCACGGACTATTCCTATATTGTTCCGACAGGAACGATGGTGATTCATCCTGTGAGGATGAACGGGATGGTAATCGGAGTCCCACAGACATTTGACTATTTTAAGCTGATTCAGGACAGAATTACGGGTTTTGTGTGTAATCATTGCAGTATCAGTAAGCAGATGTTGGAGCAACTGATGACGGAGACAGGAGTTCTTACCAAGGATGTCGGAACCATTCTTGTGGGGGAGGAAGCGGTTAAATATGGTATTATTAATGAAGTGGGCGGTATCGATAAAGCGATGGCAAAACTGCATGAACTGATTACATTGACACAAAAAAACACAGATGACAAGTCAGCATAAAAATGATATACTTATCTCTGTGTTGAAAATTATGATAGAAGGAGTATATGAGATGACAGCTTCTAACGGAAGAAGGTCCTCATCTTCAAATAAAGGTACTGGTAAAAGTAAAAATACAAGGACGGGAAGTCGGAACAAAAAGCAGGATGCCTATCAGGCAGCACAGGACAGTGCTTTGTTTCATGAAATAGGGCTGATTGTGCTGTTTGTTGCAATGGTGCTTTTGTTCTGCTGCAATTTTGGAATAATCGGACCTGTTGGAGACATCATCAGTGGGTTTATGTTTGGCGTTTTCGGTTTAACTGCTTACGCAGCACCGGTTATGCTGTTCCTGGCAGTAGCCTTCTGGTTTGCCAACGAGGGGAACCCTAATGCGGTGCGCAAGCTGGTGGCAGGCTGTGTCCTGTTTTTTATGCTGGGAATTCTCTTTGATTTGTTTGCAAAGCGTACAGGGATGATGGAGAGTTACAGTGTAAAGGAAATTTATGAGAGCTGCCGGGATACAAAGTCCGGCGGAGGGATTCTTTCCGGCAGTCTGAGCTATCTTTTACAGCATTATCTTGAGACAATTGGAACAGTACTGGTGGTGCTTCTCTGCTCAGTGATAAGCCTTATTCTGTTGACGGAAAAATCTTTGCTGGACGGTATGAAAAAGGGCGGAAGCCGTATGCGTGAGCTGTCCAGAGAGGATGCGGAACGCCGCAGGGAGAATGCCCGTGCGCGGCGCGAGGAGCAGGAGGAGCTTCGTGCCAGAAGAGAAGAGGAGCGCAGGCTGAAGGCTGAAGAAAAGGAGAATGAGAAGATCCTTCGCATGGAGAAAAAGGTTTCCGGTGTTATGCTGGATACCACGCTGGAAAGACCGGGGGAGAGTCATCATCGTGACGATGTACACGAGATTATGCTGACCGAGGAGGAAGCTGTTGAAGAACCGTCAGAAGCGGTTCAGCAGACGGTGAGTGTCGAACCTGATTTTGACAGGGTGCGTATCAGAAGTGTCCATCAGGTAACAATAGATGATATACCGGAAGAAGAGACCGTCTTTCCGGAGCAGGAAATCAGGATACATAAAGAGGGAATAAACGAAGAAGCGGCACCGGAGGTGAGCAGGCCGAAGCCCGCCAACAGGATAAGTTCAAAACCGGAAATTGTACCTCCCCAGCCTGAGATGCAGAAGGAAGTGCTTCAGGCGGAAAAGAAAATTCCGAAGAAGTATATGTTTCCACCCCTGTCCAGGCTGCAGAAGGGTGTTGCCGCTGCGGGGGATTCCACCAGGGAACTGAAAGAGACAGCGCTGCGTCTGCAGCAGACACTCAATACCTTTGGCGTCAAGGTGACGATTACCGACATCAGTCAGGGCCCCAGCGTTACCAGATATGAGCTTCAGCCGGAGCAGGGTGTTAAGGTGTCGAAAATAGTTGGACTTGCCGATGATATTAAGCTGAATCTGGCGGCTACGGATATCAGAATCGAAGCCCCTATTCCCGGAAAAGCAGCAATCGGTATTGAGGTTCCCAACAAGGAAAATATGCCTGTTGCTCTGCGTGATTTACTGGAGAGCAGGGAATTTAAGGAGTTCCCTTCCAACATAGCATTTGCGGTGGGAAAGGATATCGCAGGTAAGGTTGTTGTGGCGGATATTGCCAAGATGCCCCATATGTTGATTGCGGGCGCGACAGGTTCCGGTAAATCTGTCTGTATCAATACAATTATCATGAGCATTTTGTATAAGGCACATCCTGATGATGTAAAGCTCATTATGGTAGACCCCAAGGTGGTGGAACTGAGTGTTTATAATGGTATTCCGCATCTGCTGATTCCTGTTGTGACAGATCCCAAGAAGGCATCTGCGGCCCTTCACTGGGGTGTTTCCGAAATGGAAGACCGTTATCGGAAATTTGCGGATTTTAATGTGAGAGATTTGAAGGGCTATAACAAGAAGGTTGAATCCATGCAGGAGAACGGGGATGAAAATGCTCCTGCCAAAATGCCTCAAATTGTAATTATTGTAGATGAGTTGGCAGATTTGATGATGGTTTCTCCCGGAGAGGTGGAGGAGTCCATCTGTCGTCTGGCACAGTTGGCGAGAGCGGCAGGTATTCATCTGATTATCGCGACGCAGCGTCCCAGCGTGGATGTCATTACCGGACTGATTAAGGCAAATATGCCCAGCCGTGTGGCCTTCGCCGTTTCCAGCGGTGTGGATTCCCGCACGATTCTTGATATGAACGGCGCAGAAAAACTGCTTGGAAAAGGAGATATGCTTTTTTATCCCCAGGGCTATTCAAAACCCGCCCGTATCCAGGGTGCTTTTGTCTCAGACAAAGAGGTGTCGGATGTGGTAGACTTCCTGAAGAATCAGACCCTGGGAAATACCTATGCAGAGGACATTGAAGAAAAAATCAAAACAATGGGAACCGGTGCAGGCAGTGGTTCCTCTGAAGGCTCGGGAAACGATTTGGATGAGCTTTTTGAAAAGGCCGGAAGATTTATCATCGAAAAGGATAAGGCGTCTATCGGCATGCTGCAGCGCGTGCTGAAAATCGGCTTTAACCGAGCAGCAAGAATCATGGATCAGCTCTGTGAATACGGCGTGGTTGGTGAAGAAGAAGGCACAAAGCCGAGAAAAATACTGATGAGCCCGGAGCAATTTGAGCAGCTGATAGAGGAAATTGTATAAGGAAGGAGTCCATAGCATGAAGACAGACATTGAGATTGCACAGGAAGCGGTAATGGAACCTATCGGAAAAGTGGCGGAAAGCCTTGGGATTTCTGAGGATAAATTGGAATTTTACGGAAAGTACAAGGCGAAGCTGTCTGATGAATACATAGAAAGCCTGAAGAGTGAGCCGGATGGGAAACTGATTCTGGTAACAGCCATCAACCCGACTCCTGCAGGGGAAGGGAAAACAACTACCAGCGTAGGGCTTGGGCAGGCTTTTGGCAGGCTTGGGAAAAAGGCGGTTATTGCGCTTCGTGAGCCTTCATTGGGTCCCTGCTTTGGAATCAAGGGCGGTGCAGCCGGCGGCGGATATGCCCAGGTAGTGCCAATGGAGGATTTGAACCTTCATTTTACAGGTGATTTTCATGCAATTACTTCCGCTAACAACCTTTTGGCGGCTCTTTTGGACAATCATATTCATCAGGGAAATGAATTACAGATTGATACCAGACAGATTGTCTGGAAACGCTGTGAGGATATGAACGACAGAGCATTGAGAAATATTGTGATAGGTCTTGGAAACAAGACGGACGGCTTTGTGCGGGAGGATCATTTTGTTATTACGGTAGCCAGTGAAATTATGGCAATTCTTTGTCTTGCCGAGAACATGACAGATTTGAAGGAAAGACTGTCCCGTATCGTTGTAGCTTATAATTATGCAGGGGAGCCTGTGACGGCAGGTCAGCTGAAGGCTGTCGGTGCTATGGCGGCCCTCTTAAAGGATGCCATGAAGCCCAACCTGATTCAGACGCTGGAGCATACACCGGCTCTGGTACACGGAGGTCCTTTTGCTAATATTGCACATGGCTGTAACTCTGTCCGTGCTACAAGAGCAGCCTTGAAGATGGCTGATTACTGTATTACAGAGGCTGGCTTCGGTGCAGATTTGGGAGCGGAAAAGTTTTTTGACATCAAGTGCCGCGTGTCGGGATTAAAGCCGGATGCGGTGGTTCTTGTGGCTACAATTCGTGCTCTCAAATACAATGGAGGTGTTGCAAAGGCAGACCTGAATGCAGAAAATCTGGATGCACTGAAAAAGGGAATTGCAAACCTGGAAAAGCACATTGAAAATCTGCACAAATTTGGTGTCCCTGTTGTTGTTACATTAAATTCTTTTGTGACGGACACAGAGGCGGAGATTTGTTATGTCAGGGAATTCTGCGAGAAGCTGGGCTGCGAATTTGCTCTGTCTGAGGTATGGGAAAAGGGCGGAGAAGGTGGCATTGCCCTTGCAGAGAAGGTGTTGGAAACTCTTGAGACGAAGGAGAGTCACTTCCATGTGCTCTACGAAGATGAGCTTTCGTTGGAAGACAAAATTGTTACGATAGCAAAGGAAATTTATGGTGCGGGAAGTGTCAGCTTTTCACCTGCAGCCAGAAAGCAGCTCCAAAAATTGACGGAACTGGGATTTGCAAAATTGCCGATTTGTATGGCGAAAAACCAGTATTCTCTTTCTGATAACCCGAAGCTTCTGGGCAGACCGGAAGGCTTTGAATTAAATGTCAGGGAGGTTTATGTTTCTGCAGGAGCAGGATTTGTGGTGGCACTGACAGGAGATGTTATGACCATGCCGGGATTGTCTAAACAGCCTGCTGCGTATGGAATTGATGTGGATGAAAAGGGTGTCATTACCGGATTGTTCTAAAAAATAGAGAGGAACTGTAGTTATGAAGTGTCCCAATTGTGGAAAGGAAATGACGGACGGTACTCTGTATTGCGAACATTGTGGGGAAGACATCCATATCGTACCTGATTTTGAACCGGAACTGGAACAGAATATTCAACAGACCATCAATGATATCCTGGAGGATATCGGTCAGAATGCCGGAGCGGAGAAAAACGCTGCAGACGGAAAGAAGAGAAGCGGATTCCGCCAGAAGAAAAAAAGCCATATGTGGCAGCTACTTACGGCGCTTGCTGTATTGATTTTCGTAGCTGCAATCGGGATGGCAATATGGGTTTATCGGTATAATTCTGAGGAATATCAGGTCTCCAAGGCAATAGAGTGTACTTCTTCAGGCGCTTACGAAAAGGCAATTGCCTGTTACAACAGAGCCCTGGCACTGGATGAAGGCAATATAGAGCTTCAATTCAGCCTGGCGGAGGTTTATCTGCTGAAGAACAATAAAATTGAATACGAGTATCTGCTTCGGAATATTACCGGAAATGAAAATGCTTCACTGGAACAGCTTGACAGGGCGTACGGAAAACTGATCGCTATTTATCGGGCGAGAGGTGATTACAAGACCATCAATGAACTTCTGATGAACAGCAATAATGAGCAGATTCTCACTACCTACCAGAATTACATTGCGAGAATGCCGGAGTTCAGCGTAAAGGAAGGCTATTATACCAGTATCCAGATTTTAAAGCTTTCCGCACTTGGAACAGGGAAAATTTATTATACGACGGACGGCAGTGAGCCGGATGAGAACAGCGAACAGTATACGGCTCCGATTATTCTGGAAGATGGAGACTATCTGATTAAAGCGGTATTTATCAATGATAATGGCATCGTCAGTGAGGTGTCCACAAAGGAGTACCATATTGATAATGATGTGATACCGGCACCGGAGGTGAGTGTTATCAGCGGCGAGTACAATTATCCCATTAACATCGAGATATTGGAGGATGAAGGGGAAGTGTACTATACAACGGACGGTACTGTGCCGACTTATTCCTCACAGCTCTATACAGGGCCGATTCCCATGCCTCTGGGCAAATCAACCTATAAGTTTGCACGAATCGTTGATGGTGTGACAGGGGAAGTGGCAGAGCGCTCCTATCAGCTTGTATTAAATACAGAGTATACTCCCGAACAGGCAGTTGCGGCTGTTATTCAGTATTCCATGATGAGTGGCAAGATACGGGATGAGACAGGCCATTTTGATGACACTGATGCGGCATATAAATATGAATATCAGTATGTGACAAATGTGAAGGATGTCGGCGACTTTTATGTTGTTTCGGAGATTCTGAGGGGAGCTGACGGAAGCCTTACAAAGACAGGAACAAACTTTGCAGTGAATATTTATTCCGGTGAACGCTTTAAAATTGAAAGAGACAGTTTTAACCGCATCGTATTGATTGAAATTGAAATAAAGGAGGATTCCCAGAGAGGGGAATAGAAAGGTGGATTATGTATAGGATTGTAAAAAAGAGTGAGCTTACCACAAATATTTATCTGATGGATGTGGAAGCAAAAAGAGTTGCGAAATCCTGCCTGCCCGGACAGTTTGTCATTGTGAGGATGGATGAAGAAGGAGAACGAATTCCTCTTACCATCTGTGACTATGACAGGGAGAAGGGAACAGTGACCATTGTGTTCCAGTGTGTAGGCGCAGCTACGAAGATGATGGCAGACCTGAAGGAGGGAGATTCCTTCCACGATTTTGTAGGACCCCTTGGATGTCCTTCTGAACTTGTAAAAGAGCCTTTGGAGGAATTGAAAAAGAAAAAGATTTTATTTGTGGCAGGCGGTGTGGGAGCCGCACCGGTTTATCCTCAGGTGAAATGGCTTCATGAGAATGGCGTAAATGCCGATGTTATCGTAGGGAGCAAGACAAAGAGCCTGCTGATTCTGGAAAAAGAGATGGAGGCTGTGGCCGGAAACCTGTATATTACCACGGATGACGGTTCCTATGGACGCAGCGGTATGGTTACCCAGACGATTAAGGACCTTGTGGCAGAGGGGAAACAATATGATGTATGTATTGCCATCGGCCCCATGATTATGATGAAATTTGTATGTCTTCTGACGAAGGAGCTGAACATTCCTACCGTTGTAAGTCTGAATCCCATTATGGTGGATGGAACGGGAATGTGCGGCGCCTGCCGCGTGACCGTGGACGGAAAGGTAAAATTTGCCTGCGTGGACGGGCCGGAATTTGACGGACATGCCGTGAACTTTGACGAAGCCATGAGACGCCAGCAGATTTATAAGACAGAGGAAGGCAGAGCAATGCTGAAGCTGGAAGAAGGCGATACGCACCATGGAAACTGCGGAAACTGCAATTAAACGGAGGTTGGAAGACAGATATGGATGTTTTGACAAAGATTCCTGTGAGAGAGCAGGACGCAAAGATGAGAGCGGCAAATTTTGAAGAGGTTTGCCTTGGTTATAACAAAGAAGAGGCAATGAACGAAGCCTCCAGATGTATTAACTGCAAAAATGCCCAGTGCATTAAAGGCTGTCCGGTTGCCATTAATATTCCCGGTTTTATTGAGCAGGTGAAGAATGGAAATATTGAGGAGGCCTATAAGATTATCAGCCAGTCCAGCGCATTGCCTGCAGTTTGTGGGCGCGTGTGCCCGCAGGAGAGCCAGTGTGAGGGAAAATGTATCCGCGGAATCAAAGGTGATCACATTTCCATAGGTAAATTGGAGCGTTTTGTGGCAGACTGGGCCAGAGAGAACGGCATAAA
>JBJEJG010000028.1:0-4297 GCA_051877795.1 Acetatifactor sp. | reverse complement strand
AAAACCGCTGCAACCTCCATCCCACATGGGATGAAAACTGCAGCGGTTTTCTCAGCTTCCAAATGAAGTTGATCTCATAATCATTATTCATCCATCATTTTTCGCCGCTGATGACCACGGTACACCCCTCCAAGCCTTCACAATCGACACAGTAGAGCCGAGCGGAGGTCAGTCCAGTAAAGAGGCAATTATCTTCTTGGGTATTCACTTTATGTTGCAGAATATGAGCGTTGTCCTGACTGACATCCAGCAGGTTCACCTGACCATTGAAATCGCTGCCCTTTACTGTAACGGATATTTGCTCAGAGTTCGTATAGAACACATATCTGACCAGGTTCTCCACAGGGACTTCAAGGTCACCCGTGGTCAAATCATGCTTAACTGTCACTGCGGATGTGGGCTGGCTGTCCGTCAACGGAACAGTAGAGCGAGTGCATATCACACTGCCGTGCATAGGTTGATAACCTGCGGTGGAGAAACTAACGGTATAAGTGCCAGCTTCCCATTTCTCATCTGCATAAAACGCCTTGGTTGTTCCTGCTTCGATGCGGTAAACCTCGCCTTGCAATTCCATTTGTATGGTGCCGTTACCTGTGTTTTCAATTTCAATACACCAATAAGAATAGTCCGCGGTTAACTCCATCCTCTGCCCAAAGGAAGTGTTGCCGCCGAAATTCGCCTCAAATGCAGTTTCGGTATTGGGCAAGGAAGGGGAGATAGCAGAGATTACACCGCCCGATATTTCACTGTTAGGAGCTAGATGCAGTCCCGTGCCAACGATGGTGGCATTGTAGATCCTGCGTCCCCCGGAGTCGCTGTTGCCCTCAATGTAGATCGTGCCGCTGTAAGGAGCTATATCATCCTGATGCACAGAGAAGTGAATAATTGCCGCTGTGACCACATTCCCGTCCTTGTCGATGGGCGACCAGTACAGTGCATTGCCATCTTCAAGGATAAGGCTGGTATCGGAGGGTGTCCCCGGCGCATCGAAATCTACAAGGGGACTCTGGGTACAAACAGCAGAAATCTCTGTATAGTCCATGTCGAACTCAAACCGAAAATAAGGAGTGCGTGAACTCATCAAAGGAGCGTATTCCCACTGAGCCACACCCATGGCAGACTCAGGCACCAAGCTATAGATGCTCCATAGATAGGTGCCCATTTGCTCATTGGATGCCAATTCTACAAGCCACAGAGAGCTGTCCATCTTCAAAAGGAACTTGCCTGAGGTAAGGGGCTGATAAAGCATTTCATCGTAGAGTTCGCTGATATTGTTGATCCCGCCAAAGCCCTGGGGCACATATAAAGCCGCCCACTCCTCGTCTGTATAAGGGAACTCCTGCCACTCCCACTTGGATACATCGATCAGATTTTGCAGGCCGTCCAGACCGCTGGTGGCCGTGTCAAGATTTGGATGCGTAACACTGACAAAACTGCCGTCATTACGACTGATGGTGGCAAAGTAATCCTCCCCAACGATGTACTTGCAACCGGAGTCGCCACCTACGGCAGCATAAGAACTGAGAGGATTCATATACAGGCACTGGTAGGGCACATAAGTGGTGCCGGGGATGAGTTCTCCATTCCAGAGAACAGGAGTCTCGTTGCTGTCTGTTCCCAAAAATCGATACTGTTCAATAAACTCCGCTACACTTCCGTCTCGAATATCAATATGCGTATCAATATCATCATTGAGAGTCAGATATATATACATAGGCTTCAATTCGTTTTCTGGGCCACTTCCGCCAATCCATAAGGAGAAAACCTCATCAATCTCGTAAACACGAATATACAAGCCAGAGCCGGTTTCATGATATTTGAAATCGTTAAAGTCACCCCAAATAAGTTCATGTCCCTTTTTCGACAGCTCCAACACATCGTCAAGCGTCAGCGGTACCGAAAAATACTGGTCGGGGATATTTGTGTTACCCTCACCAAACTGCGCAAACCAGGTATCAAGCCAATCATAGTTGGCCTCGTAATACTCGCCGTCAATGACAAGGTATGTGTTGCCAATGTTTCCAATGCTGTGTGATGTGCCATCCTTCATCGAAATATAGAAGAATACACTGCCGCCAGACAGTTGCTCGTATTCAGCCTGATACTTTCCCTTACTCTGATTGATAAGCACAACCATGTCAGCCAATTCTTCTGCTGAAAGCTGTTTGAACTGCTTGTCCTCAGTTTGTGGATAAACAACAAGGTCTGCGCTTTCAATATCCTCGATGGACAATTCTTGCGTCCATTTCATCGTCTCACGTTCATGATTGGGATTGGTCAGCAGACATATGGCAAGAACAATGCAGGCAATCACAGCAATCAGCACCGCCCACACGGCAGGCTTCTTCCACTTGGACAGGTTGTTGATGCGTCCCTTGGTGTCGCCCTCGCCAAAGGCTAAAGGGGTACCGGCAATGATGCGCCGTCCGGTGGCCAGGGTTAAGAGCGAAGCGGAATAGTCCGCCCGGACATCGCTGCCGACCTTGCGAATAACGGCTTCGTCGCAGCTCATCTCCATATCTTTGCTGGCAAGAATGAAGGCCACCCAAACCAGAGGATTAAACCAGTGAATAGCCAGGGCCAGGAATGCCAGGGCCTTCACGATATGGTCAAGCCGCCTGATATGGTGCTGTTCGTGGAGTATGATATACTCCTGTTCCTTTTCTCTCAGATTGCAGGGCAGATAAATCTTCGGACGGAACAGTCCAACTACAAAGGGCGACTTGATATCGTCTGCAATGAAGATATTATCCCGCAGCGGAACGACTACCGACAGCTTGCGGCGAAGTTGGATATAGGAAACGATGCTATAGATGACCATGACCAACACACCTGTCATCCAGACATAGGTGGCGAAGGACATGGGCGCTTCCAATGGGTCAGCAGCCAATTTCTCCTGTCCCTGCGGCAAAGCCTCGTTGATCACATCGCTGACACCGGGCACGGGCAGGGCCACAGCTGGATATTCTGTATGGACGATATCGCCCGGCACATACTCTATGACGCTGGTCATCATACCGGCCTCTTCCGTTGGAGCGTCAAAGAGATTGTAGAGCGAAAAGCTGGAACCGACAGATACAGGACACAGGAGCCGGAACAGAACGATGCCCCACAGAGCATAGGAAATGACCTTGGGTGCTTTCTTTAACAGCAGGCGCAGCAGGATCACAAGGACAATAGCCACACTTGCTGTCAGGCTCATGTTAAGTAATTTTGAAATAAATGTATAGAAAAACATAGCGTCACCTCCTCATGCCCTCAATGACCTTCTGAAGTTCTTCGATTTCTTTATCAGAAAGTTTTTTCCGTGTCCCAAAGGCTGCAAGGAATGCAGGTAAAGAGCCGCCAAAGGTTTCTTCCACATACTGCTCACTGTGTCGGGCATAGTATTCCTCCCGTGAGATCAGTGAGGTCACGGTGCCGCCCACGTTCTGAAACAGGCCTCGCTCACACAGACGCTTCAGAACTGTATGAGAGGTGGTCTTTTTCCAATTAAAATCTGCTGCTCCGATCTTGGCGAGCTCGCCGGAGGTAATCGGCTCATTCTGCCAAATGACATCGGCAAATCTTGCTTCAGCAGTCCCCATTTTTAGTTCAGACATAAAATTGCCTCCCGTACGACAGCTTGTAGTACCATCTGTATACTACAGCATGTAGTACCGAAAGTCAATAGAGTTCACAGAAAAGTAACAAAAAATTCGCCCGCAGGATTTCTCCCACGGGCGAAGTGCTAATCAGCTATCCAAAGGCGTGTATTCAGTTACGGTTTTCAAATAAGTTTCGGGATCGCCGTTCAAAATCAAATCTGCATATCCAATCGGGTCATTATAGATCAGATAGTCCAATTCCGACCGCTGATACATATTGTCGGCAACCTCATTCTCCACAGCAATCGTATCAATCGCTATCATGCAGCCATCGGTAAATTTTAGTTCAACACAAGCCGTATCCATGTTGAACTCACAAGATATCAAATGCGCCATATCCGCCCTCCCTAAATCATCCCGAAATGCTTCAACGCCTTTTTGATTGCTTCTTCCTTCTCCGGCGGGCATTGGGGCTGTTTGGCATCTTCGGACTTCGGCTTATTATAATTCTCACGTTCAATGATACCGCACTTCTGCTTCACCTGAGCAATATACAGGCTGCTGACTTTCAGACCGGTATGCTCCAGCACATACGCTTTAATCTGCTCATAGGTCGCCAGCCCTCTTTTGTCCTGCACCAGTTCTTCCACATCCACATCTATGTTGACATGTACTACGGGTTTTCTCAGAATTAACTGACATACCGTCTC
>JBJEJG010000027.1:0-22403 GCA_051877795.1 Acetatifactor sp. | reverse complement strand
ATGGAAACAGGCTCCCTGAGGAAAATATCGGGAGCCTGTTTTTCTTATTCTACGGTAATGCGGACGGTCATCTTTTCCGGTATCACACCGTCGTCCACGACAAAAGTTACGGCATATTCACCGATTTGGTCTGCCGAAGGCGTCCAGAAAAATTCACCGCTTTCGGCGTTAAAGCAGGCGCCCCGGGGCAAATTTTCGCAGGAAAGCGTGAGAACTACAGAAGCTCCTTTCACGCTGTAATTCAGCCTTGCAGCCTGTTCATTGTAAAGGATGCCGTTGTCGGCCTCGTCTGAGATGTCTGTGGCGGGGTTGCGTACAGCAAGCGTAAAGCGGCAGTTTTCTCCGACAGGCAGCCTTACGGGTGCCATGGGACGGATAAAAGGACGGTGCACAGTCAGAGGCAGAGGATAGTCGTCTGTAGCGACAGGGAACGTATATCCGGTGTCCTTACAGGGCACGGTAGGATGGGAATAGAGGCTGTCCCGGGGAGTTCCCGGTGCGGGAGCATTGATTTCCACTTCCCGGACAATTCCGGTATCCGTAGTTTTTGTTCTGCCGGACGGCGTATGCAAAGTGACCGGCTGTACAAATTCCAGTCCCTCCACTCCGGTGGTAAAATAAGGCTGCTCCGGCACATTTTCTGCGTTGGTATGTCTTCTGAAGCGGTCGGTGATGACAGCTATGGGTTCTCTGCCTTCTGCACAATCAGCCTCCAGACCGTCCAGAGTCACTCCGTTTATATCGTCAAATACACACACGTGTCGTTCATCGGGTACCTTGCAGCTGATTTTGATGTCCTTCAGAGTCAGGCCATCCACATGCTTGGCAAAAATACCGTAGGCGGGCAATATGCCCCAGTTGCTTGGCTCCGGGTAGACATCGGGAAGCTCGGGGATATTGTAGGGGTCGTTCTTCCAGCTGCCGGTAGACGCATCCCAGTCTGCTCTCGGCAACAGGCCTTCGTTTTTCAGGAAAAAGGTATTTACCAGCCAGGGCAGATTCTGCACGTGTTCCTTCGCATGAAACTGGGAGAATTTCCATTCCGTGTTCAGCTGACGCTGCTCTACGGCGTGCTCCATGGTAAGTCCGCCGCGATATTCCACCTGAATGTGTTCCAGGACAATATTCTTTAAATGGGAATCTGTCAGCCCCATCAGTAAAATTGGATATCTGGGGTCTGCGTTGGTAATTTTCACGTTGCTGATGCGCACGTTGGCGACGGTTGCCATGTCAGCACAGCCGATGCCGTTGGCATAGAGAGCCAGATCGGCAGCGGGGATTTCTTTGGAAAAATCAGACACATAGGAGCGGGTGGATTCATCCCATCTCCTTTGGTAAAAATGGCCGTCTCTCTCCGTGAAGTTGGCAGAATTGCAGAGAGCGGGATTTGCTTCATCCACAATTTCAAAGGAAGAGCAGCCGTCTACGGTCACGGTCTTAGTGCGGTTATAGTGCGGAGCATAGCGCTTTACAGGATAGCAGTGGTATTCGCCGGTATTTGGCAGTATCCAGCCTGCATTGTCCAGCCGTACATCGTTTGCGGCGGGGAAGGCGCTGTCCTTTCCGATGCCCGTTACCGGAAATCTGCCGCGTTCTCCGGCTCTGATAAAGATGGGAGAGCTGGAGATGTTGTCCAATAAACAGTCCTCAAAAATGACATCGGTGAGAGAGGAACAGTCTGTGGCCTCCATACAAAAGCCTCTGGAACGGTCAAAGCGGACACGGCGGATTGTGACACGGTGGTAGCCGCAGGTAGCCTCCGTACCGAATTTGACGCGCCCGGTAGGGCCGCAGCGGTCAAGGGCAATCAGCTTGTCTCTTGTATATTCTCCGGCGTAAACGCTTCCTGCGTCATAGCCGCTGACCTCACAGTCCTCAATCAGCACATTTTCCAGCGGCTTGAAAATACCGGCTCCGAAGGATGCCTTCAGACAGAGACCGTCGTCTGTCAGAGAATTACAGACGGTGTTACGGACAGTCACATCTTTACAGCAGTCAATATCAAAAGCATCCCGGGTGGTGTCCACCAGAATGTTATTTACATAAAGATTCTCGCACCCTTCTGTGATGATGGCGAAGTGCCCTCCGATGGTGACGGAAAAATCCTGAAAAACAATATTTTTACAGCGTACCAGAGCAAGTCCCTTGTTGCCGAACCATTCCCCACGGTGGCCTTTATCCTTCCTGTCGACAGGCTCCATGGGGTCGCCGCCCTGGAGCACATATTCCAGAAGACCGGTTGTCTCATCAAAACGTCCGCCGGTGAACAGACCGTTTCCGTAAATCATGATATTTTCCAGGTCTGCGCCGTATACGAGACTGTTGGCAAAGTAAGAGTGTCCGTGATCCTGCAGCCCCAGATAGGGATTCACCTCCGGCTCCTCATAGTTGCCTCCCTCGCCGTTTTGTTTCTCATAGGAATGAAGAATATCGGTTCTGGCGGCTGCAACTACGGCGCCTTCCTCCAGAAACAGATTGACATTGCTCTGCAGGAGAATGGTATAAGTAAGAAAGGTTCCCTTCGGAACCATTACGGTTCCGCCTCCTGTGGCGGCAGCTGCTTTAATTGCCCGGTTAAAGGCAGCAGTGTTGACGGTGGGCTGTGCACTCTCGGCAGCGCCGAAATCCGTCACGGAAAAGAATTTATTTTTTTGAAGCATATCCGGTCGTACAGATGCGCCGGTTGCCTCCTGGATTTTTGGAGATGGCATATTTGAACTCCTTTTGACTGTAAATTGCCCCCACAGGGTCAGACAGCAGTCTGACGGGTGGGGGTATCGTTTTAAATATGATATTTTTCCATAAATAAATTTAAAGGGCAGGGCATGCTGTAGTAAAAGCCCTGTATGAAATCCGGATTCAGTTCTGTAATCCGCAGAAGCTCATCCAATGTTTCGATACCCTCTACGACCAGATTCAGACCGATGCTGTGCACCATACGGATGATATGAATCAACAGTTCAAATTCATACTCATTTTTCAGGGCCTTCACAGTAAAGCTTCTGTCGATTTTGACAATATTGGGCCGCAGATTTCCGATATTAATCAGGTTGGAGTAGCCTGTGCCGAAGTCATCCAGAGCAATATTGACGCCGATGCTCTTTAGCTTTTTCCAGACATTCTGTACCGCGGTACTGTCCTCCAGATGCCCGCTTTCCGTCAGCTCGACAATCAGACAGGAGGGAGGAAGCTCCGCATCGTTCAGGGCTTCTAAAATGTCCTCATAGAGAGGTGTTTTTAAAAGCTGTATGTAAGAAAGGTTGATGGAAATGAGAAAATCCGGGTAAGCCTTCCTGACAGTTTTACACATTTCAAGGGCATTTCGTATAATCCACTTCCCCACGGGAATAATCAGCCCGCTTTCCTCCAGTATGGGAATGAACTCCAGAGGGGAAATTTTTTCTCCTGAGGGGGTGTGGAAGCGCAGGAGCGTCTCGGCCGCGTACAGGGATTCTCCGTTTGTCATAATAATCGGCTGGTAATACAATTCGAAACCGTTAAAATTATTTGACAGAGCCTGACGCAGACTGCTGCGGATATATCTTCTTCGGAGAAAGAAGGTGTAATCCTCCGGCTTAAAGAAGTAGAGCTGGTTTTTGCCGCGGTTTTTTGCCTCTGTCAGAGCGAATTCCGACAGCTTCATTGTCTCGTTGTAATCCTTCTGAACGCTGAAATCCGCGTCCTTTATATTGATTAAACCGGCAGAGATGGTATAGATTGCCTTGTAATTCTGTTTTGCCACAATTTCATCCACACCGGAACGGATGTTATGGTAGAGGAGATTCATGGAATCAAAATCGGCGCCGGAGAGATCAAGTATCATGAATTCGTCTGAAACAATCCTGTAAACAAACTGTCCCGGCTGCAGAGATTTTCGTATGCAGGCAGCAACCTCGCGGAGTACGGAATTTCCGTATTGCATGCCAAATCTTTCGTTGATAATTTTGAAATCGTCGATACCGATTCGCAAAAGCATGATGTCGGGAAGAGAGGGAGCGGCCTGCTTTAAGTGCTCCTGGAAGGAGGATTCACCCAGAAGTCCGCTGATATTGTCTGCCTTTTGCTGCTTGCCGATTTCATTAATGCAGCCAATCATCAGGGATGGAGCGCCGTTTTTATCCCGCAGAAGCCGTCCCCTGCAGTTGATCCAGATAGGATAGCCGTCCCGTCCAATCCACCGGTATTCCAGATTGTGTTCTGATTTTTCCCCGGCGAGAATACTGTTCAAATCATCTGTTAATAGAGCTACATCGTCGGGATATACAAAGAGCCCGTGTGTTTTTATAACATCATGAAACTTGTTGGAGGGCAGCATAAAACGCTGCATTGCCAGCTCTGTGATATAATAGGTATCGTGCGGAACATCGTAGACATACAGATAATCATTCATACATGGCGCGAATTCTGTGATGATATTACAAATAATTTCAAAAGCATTGTCATAATCCGGTATGTGCATATCAGAATATCTCCCTCAAAGAACCGTTCATTGAGTCTGCAGGATAAAAGCAGACTCTTTTATTCAAATTATATCATTGTCGGCTGAAATTTCAACCGGAAATGACATTGTTTTGCGAAAATTGCACGCCGAATCCGAATTTATGAGTCTCCTTGCGAAATAAATAAAATATTTTTCCTTTGCTGTAAAAAAAGCGTGAAAAAAAGCGAAATATGGTGTATAATATCCCTGACTATATTACACTCTGGTTGGGAGGCGCGAAATGAGCGAACAAATGACGGGCAAATTGAATCAAACGGCAGAACAGAACCGAAAAGCTGCCGGAAAGAAAAAGGTGAGGCTGTTTCGGGGCATTCAG
This sequence comes from Acetatifactor sp., assembly GCA_051877795.1. Taxonomy (GTDB): domain Bacteria; phylum Bacillota; class Clostridia; order Lachnospirales; family Lachnospiraceae; genus Acetatifactor. Next base: position 17,586 of record JBJEJG010000027.1, on the reverse strand, counting down.
TCAAGAATCCTTGCACTGACAATTTTTGCGGTGGTAGTTTCGGTTATTTTGTTTATGGTGACAGGTATCCAATCCTTCAGCGAGACATTGACAAGTATGGTTATGGAAAATATGGAAGGGCTGGCAAAGGCTTATGGTGCACAGCTTCGAATGGCTGTGCTTTCCAATGACAATAATATGCTGGGCACAGACAGCCTGAAAACGATATTTGAAAATGTGACCATAGACGGTGTCGAGGGAAGCTATTGTTATGTGGTGGATTCAAACGGTACCATGCTGTATCATCCTACACCGGAGAAAATCGGCCAGCCGGTGGAGAATGCAGTGGTGTCGGGACTGGTGGCAGAGATACAGGCAGGCAATACGCCGGAGCCCGGCGCCATAGAGTATGAGTTCAAGGGTTCCATGAAGCTGGCGGGCTATTCCGTACTGCGGGGCACTCGGGCAATCGTGGTAGTCACGGCGGATAAGGACGCTGCTCTGGATTCTATCAATGACTTTGTCGGACAATGTGTCGGAGTGACCGTGCTGATTCTGATTATTGTGATTGCACTGGGAACTTTGATGTCCCGTTCCATTGCAAAGCCTATTAAGCAGCTGACGCAGGTCATCGACCAGAATGCCGCATTGGATTTCAGAGAAAATAAGATAAGCGGAAGACTTTCAAAGGGACAGGGCGAGACGGCTGTTATGAGCAGGGCGCTTGATTCGATGAGAGGCAATCTGGTGGGAATGGTGGAAAAACTGGCAGACACTGCGGAAAAACTGCAGGCCAATGCCGACGGATTGAAGGAAATTGTGGAGGAACTGAACAGCAATTCCTGTGATAATTCCGCGACCAGTCAGGAGCTGGCGGCAAGTATGGAAGAAACCTCCGCTACCACTCAGATTATTGATGAGAAGATGAGCGGCATTAACGAAAACGCGAAAAAGATTGGCACGCTGACGACGGAGGGCGAGAAGAATGCCCAGGATATTATCGAGAAGGCAGAGGGATTGAAGAAAAATACCGAGGAAGCCAATGCCAAGACAATAGAGATTTATTCCAAAGTGAAAAAGGAATCCGATGCGGCGATTGAAAAGGCAAAGGAAATCAGTCAGATTAATGTGCTGACAGACGCGATTGCAGCGATTGCCAGTCAGACGGAGCTGCTCTCACTGAATGCCTCTATCGAGGCGGCGAGAGCCGGTGAGGCCGGAAGAGGCTTTGCAGTGGTTGCGGGAGAAATCGGAAGTCTGGCATCCCAGTCTACCGATACGGCGAACAATATTACTGCTATTGTTTCCGGCGTGAAGGATGCAGCGGAAAGTATGGAGAGATGTCTGATGCAGATGATTCGTTTCATGGAGGAGACAGTCATCACGGATTATGAAACCTTTATCAAGGTCAGCGAGGAATACAGTGCGGATGCGAGAGGCTTTTCCGGCAGCATGAAGAATATTAATGACTCCATCACGGAGCTGGAGGAGAATATCGGCGATATCACAAATTCCATTCAGGATATCAACAGGACAGTCAATGAGGCAGCAATCAGCATCAATGATATCGCGGAGAAGGCTACCGATATGGTGGGCTATGCGAGTGACACCGGTGAGAAGGCGACAGACAACGCAGATTTTGCAAGACAGCTGGATGATATTGTAAAGCAGTTTCAGATTTAAAAGAGAGTGAAAACAGATACAGGCAGAGGGCAGTAAAGTCCTCTGCCTTTTCTTACACAGATAACTGGTACTTTTTTCCTAGTGACAAACAGCCGGAATAAGCGTATAGTCTCAAATAGTTTGAGTATCTAATATCTTGATAATCAAACAAATAGAATTTCAAACTATTTAATGTAGTATGTAAAACTACCAAAAAGAAAAAAGGAAAAACAAAAAAAGGAGAAGAGAATGATGTTAGAAAAGGTAAAGGCAGTTATTGAAGAGAAATTGAACGCAGACGGTATGGAGATTACCGAGGAAACCAGCTTCAAGGATGATTTGAATGCAGATTCTCTGGACTTGTTTGAGATGGTTATGGCACTGGAGGATGAATTCAGCATTGAAATTCCCTCTGAGGATTTGGAGCAGCTGCTTACTGTAGGCGATGTCCTTGAGTACCTGAAGAGCAAGGGAGTAGAGAACTAAGGGTGTCCCATTGAGGCATTCGTTCCGAATTAGTTGTTAATAAGGAGAATAGGATGAAAACAAGACTGACAGAGCTTTTGGAAATTGAGTATCCCATTATCCAGGGCGGCATGGCATGGGTGGCTGAGCATAAACTTGCTTCAGCTGTGTCCAACGCCGGCGGCATCGGACTCATCGGCGCGGGCGGCGCTCCGGCCTCCTTTGTGCGGGAACAGGTTCAGAAAGCAAAGGAGATGACCGACAAGCCCTTTGGTGTCAATATCATGCTGATGAATCCTGAGGCTGACCAGATTGCGAAGGTGGTTGTGGAGGAAGGCGTCAAGGTAGTGACTACGGGCGCAGGAAATCCCGGTAAGTATATGAAGATGTGGAAAGAAGCCGGAATCAAGGTGATTCCTGTGGTGGCAAGCAGCGCTATGGCAAAGCTGATGGAGCGTGCCGGTGCGGATGCTGTTGTGGCGGAAGGCATGGAGAGCGGCGGACACATCGGTTCACTTACGACCATGGCTCTGGTGCCTCAGGTGGTGGATGCAGTTTCCATTCCTGTCATCGCAGCCGGCGGTATCGGAGACGGAAGAGGTTTTGCAGCAGCCATGATGCTGGGTGCGGAAGGCGTTCAGATGGGAACGCGTTTCGTGGTGGCAAAGGAATCCATTGTACACCCTAACTACAAGGAAAAGCTGATTAAAGCAAAGGACATTGATTCAGAGGTAACAGGTATGAGCACCGGTCATCCGGTTCGGTCTCTTCGCAACAAGATGACGAAGGAATATCTGAGACTGGAGAAAGAGGGCGCTGACTTCGAGACGCTGGAGAAGCTGGGGCTGGGCGCGCTCCGCAGGGCAGTCGTGGAAGGGGACGTGGTAAACGGAACCGTCATGGCAGGTCAGATTGCAGGTATGGTGAACAAGGAGCAGACATGTCGGGAAATGATTGAGGAAATCATGGAACAGGCAGAAAAACTGCTGGGAGGAAGATATGAGTAAAACAGCATTTATTTTTCCGGGACAGGGTGCCCAGTATGTCGGTATGGGCAAGGATTTCTACGATACATATGAGACAGCGAGAAAGGTCTATGAACTGGCACAGGAAGCAACCGGTCTGGATGTGGCAGCGTTATGCTTTACGGAAAACGAGCAGCTGAACATTACGGAATATACTCAGATTGCCATGCTGACAACTGAGGTGGCGATTCTGAAGGTGCTGGAGGAGCAGGGCTTTACGGCAGATTGCTGTGCAGGCTTAAGTCTTGGAGAATACGGCGCTCTGGCTGCAGCCGATGTGATGGATTTAAAAGACCTGTTCAGACTGATTCGCAGCCGCGGTATTTTCATGCAGGAGGCATATCCCACAGGAGGGGCCATGACAGCGGTGCTGGGGCTGGATGCGGAAACCATAGCAAGGGTTTGTGAGGAGACGGAAGGAATCGTCTCTATCGCAAACGACAACTGTCCCGGACAAATTGTCATTACAGGTGAGGCGGAGGCTGTACAGAAGGCATCCGAGAAGCTGACGGCAGCAGGCGCAAAAAGATGTGTTCCTCTGAAGGTCAGCGGACCCTTCCATTCCAAACTGCTGGAAGGTGCGGGAGAGCAGCTGGCAGCCGAATTACAGGGTGTTGCAGTGAAGAATCCGAAGATTCCCTATTATTGTAATGTAGAAGCAGCGCCTGTGACGGAGTGCACAAGAGTAAAAGAGCTTCTGGCAAAACAGGTTTCCGGCACTGTCAGATGGAGAGAGACCATGAACAGCATGATTGAAGCGGGAGTAGATACTTTTATTGAGATCGGCCCGGGCAAGACGCTGGCAGGGTTTTTAAGAAAAATCAGCAGAGATGTGACGGTAAAGAATGTAGAGACAGTGGAAAACCTGAAAACACTGGCAGAGGAGAAGGCGGAACAGTAAATGGAACAGAAGGAAAAAGAATTATGCGGCAGGGTGGCTCTTGTGACGGGAGCTTCCCGCGGTATCGGCAGAGCGATTGCTCTGACGCTGGCTGAAAGAGGTGCCACCGTGCTGGTGAACTACAACGGCTCCAGGGAGAGTGCCCTGGAGGTGGTGTCAGAGGTGGAGGCCAAAGGCGGCAGAGCGGAGGCTGTAGGCTGTGATGTATCTGACTTTGGCGCCTGCGGAAATATGATAGAAGAGATTCTGGCGAAATATGAGCATGTGGATATTCTGGTAAACAATGCGGGCATTACCAGAGACAATCTGCTGATGCGTATGAAGGAAGAGGATTTTGATCAGGTGATAAACACAAATCTGAAGGGCGCATTCAATACCATCAGACATCTTTCCAGGCAGTTCTTAAAGCAGAAAAGCGGGAAAATCATCAATATTTCCTCTGTTTCCGGTGTCATGGGAAATGCAGGACAGGCAAACTATTCCGCATCCAAGGCGGGAGTTATCGGACTTACCAAGAGTGTGGCGAGAGAGCTTGCCAGCCGCGGTATCTGTGTCAACGCGGTGGCACCCGGATTCGTGGAGACAGAGATGACGGCTAAGCTGCCTGAGAAAACCCGCGAGGCCGCGGTGGCGTCCGTACCTATGGGCAGAATGGCAAAGCCGGAGGAGATTGCTGAGATGGTAGCGTTTCTGGCAGGAAGCGGTTCAGATTATATCACCGGACAGGTGATTTGCGTAGACGGCGGCATGGCAATGTAAAGCGGGGTTTCGTCCGAAAAAGGCTTTACAACAGATTCAGGAGCCTGCCTTTGGCGGCAGAATGGGAGGAAAAATGGCTAGACGAGTAGTTGTGACGGGAATGGGTGCGGTGACGCCCATCGGTATCGGCGTGGAGGAATTCTGGAAAGGCATCAGAGAAGAAAAAACAGGTTTTGCTCCTATCACCAGATTTGACACCACAGATTACAAGTGCAAATTGGCGGCTGAAGTCAAGGATTTTCAGCCGGAGGAATATATGGACAAAAAAGCGGCAAGACGTATGGAGCAGTTTTGTCAGTTTGCGGTGGCAGCAGCGGGAGAGGCAATTGCTGATGCGAAACTGGATATGGAGAAGGAAGACCCGTACCGGGTTGGCTGCTCTGTGGGAAGCGGTATCGGCAGTCTGCAGGCCATGGAGAGAGAATATGGGAGACTGACGGAGAAGGGACCCTCCAGAGTCGGCCCCCTGTTTGTCCCGCTTATGATTTCCAATATGGCAGCCGGAAATGTCAGTATTGCCTTTGGCCTGAAGGGAAAGAGCCTGAATGTGGTGACAGCCTGTGCCACAGGTACAAATTCCATCGGTGAGGCATTCCGTGCAATTCAGTACGGAGAGGCGGATGTGATGGTGGCTGGCGGCACGGAGAGCGCAGTGACTCCTATGGGTATTGCGGGCTTTACCTCTTTGACAGCACTGTCCGACAGCACGGATCCCGCGAGATGCTCTATCCCTTTTGACAAGGACAGAAGCGGCTTTGTCATGGGTGAGGGAGCCGGTATTGTCATCCTGGAAGAGTTGGAGCATGCGAAGAAGCGTGGTGCGCACATTTATGCAGAGGTTCTGGGATATGGATGTTCCTCCGATGCATACCACATCACCTCCCCGGCAGAGGATGGAGCCGGTGCGGCAAGAGCCATGCAGAATGCGCTGGAGGACGGCGGCATTGCGCCTGAAAAGCTGACCTACATCAACGCTCACGGAACCAGCACACATCACAATGATTTGTTTGAGACGAGAGCGATTAAGCTGACCTTTGGCGAGCATGCGAAGAATCTGAAGATTAACTCCACCAAGTCTATGGTAGGACACCTTCTGGGCGCTGCCGGCGCGGTAGAGTTTATCACCTGCGTCAAGGAAGTGGAAGAGGACTTTATTCACAGAACGGTGGGCCTGCAGGAGTCTGAGGAGGAGCTTGACTTAAATTACTGTAAGGAAAGCTATCAGGAAGAGGTTCCCTATGCCCTCAGCAATTCCCTAGGCTTTGGCGGACATAATGCAAGCCTGCTGATTGGAAAGGTGCAGGAGTAAGGAGAGAGAGATGTCTTTATATACGGCAAAAGAGATTATGGAAATTCTTCCGCACAGAGCTCCTTTTTTACTGATTGATACCATTGAGGAACTGGAGCCGGGTGTGCGCGCTTTGGGAAAGAAGTGCGTCAGCATGAACGAACCCTATTTCCAGGGACATTTTCCGGGAAATCCCGTGATGCCGGGCGTCCTGATTATGGAGGCTCTGGCACAGGTAGGGGCGGTTGCCATTTTGTCCCAGCCCGAATGGAAGGGCAGGACAGCATACTTTGCGGGAATTGATAAGGCGAGATTCCGCCAGAAGGTTCTCCCCGGAGATGTATTGATGCTGGAGATGACTATTATCAAGGTGAAGGGACCCGTGGGCGTGGGAAAGGCAGTTGCCACGGTGGACGGCAAAGTAGTTGCCCAGGCAGAGCTTACCTTCGCCATCGGTTGATGCGTGTGCCGCTTTTTACGGCAGAATGAGAGGAAACAATGAATACATTCATGAAACAGAAGCGGGCAGATTTCTTTTCCAAGAAGCTCAGCAAAATAAACGGAAAATCACAAAATATACAGCCTGTCGCAGAAACGGGGCAGGAGCTGCCGGAACAGTCAGAGCCTCAGGTAAAGGACGTTTATCTGATTCGCTGCCCTAAGTGCGGCAAGATGGTAGACCGCGAAAGGGTAGTAAAGAGAAAGTATATTTGCTATGAGTGTGGAGGCTATTTCAGGGTAAAAATTCCTAACCGAATCCGCATGGTGGCTGACCCGCACACATTTGAACCCTGGTTTACGGATATGCCTGTCCGCAATCCGCTTGCCTATGAAGGCTATGAGGAAAAACTGGCAGAGGCCAGGGAGAAGACAGGGTTGGATGAGGCGGTCACTGTCGGACAGTGTAAGGTATTCGGTGAGGATATTGTTCTGGGTATCTGCGATGCCAGATTTATGATGGCGAGCATGGGTCACACAGTGGGTGAAAAAATCACGGCGGCAATTGAAAAGGCAATTGAATTGAAGCTGCCTGTATTCTTATTCTGCTGCTCCGGCGGAGCCAGAATGCAGGAAGGCATTGTTTCTCTGATGCAGATGGCAAAGACCTCTGCGGCTATCCAGAAGCTGGGTGAGGCAGGATTACTTTATTGCACCATACTGACAGATCCCACCACAGGTGGTGTCACAGCCAGCTTTGCCATGCTGGGTGATGTCATCATGGCAGAGCCGGGAGCATTGATTGGGTTTGCCGGCCCCAGAGTCATCAGACAGACCATCGGGCAGGAACTGCCTGAGGGCTTTCAGACGGCGGAATTTCTGGAGGAGCACGGCATTATTGACGGTATCGTAAAGCGTGAAAACCTGAAGAAGACAATCTACTTCCTGGTGAAGGCTCATCAGTGTAAGGAGAAGGAATATGCGGACTTCACACCCGGCAAGGAGTTCCACTTCGTGTTGAATGAGATTTTAAAGGAACAGTCCTTTAAGGTACATCCGAAGAACGCATGGGAGAAAGTCAAGGCGGTGCGCAAGGTGGAGAGACCGCAGGCATGCGATTATATGGAGCATATTTTCGACTATTTTGTGGAGGCGCACGGAGACAGAGCTTTCCGTGACGACCCCGCGATTATCGGCGGTGTCGGTTTCCTGGATGGCCAGCCTGTGACAGTGATTGCCGAGCACAAGGGCAAGGACATCAAAGAGTGCCAGGAGCGCAACTTCGGTATGCCCATGCCGGAGGGCTACCGCAAGGCACTGCGCCTGATGAAGCAGGCAGAGAAGTTTAATCGTCCCATTGTCAGCTTTGTCAATACCTCCGGCGCTTTTTGCGGAATTGAGGCAGAGGAGAGAGGACAGGGAGAAGCGATTGCAAGAAACTTAAGAGAAATGTCCGCATTGAAGGTGCCGGTGCTCTGCATCTTTATCGGAGAGGGCGGCAGCGGCGGCGCTCTGGCTACGGCTGTGGGAAATGAGGTATGGATGCTGGAGAACGCAACCTATTCCATTCTCTCGCCGGAGGGATTTGCCTCTATTTTATGGAAGGATTCCTCCAGAGCCAAGGAGGCCAGCGAGGTGATGCACATTACTGCTCAGGACCTGAAGCAGCTCCATGTGATTGAGAAGATTGTGCCGGAGTTCGGCGGCGCCGATGCCACTACGGCGGAAGCCATCGGCGGTTATCTGAAGGAGCAGATAAAGGATTTTCTGGAGCGTTACCGCGGCAAAAGCGGTGAGGAGATTGCTGCAGAGAGATATGAGAGATTTCGGAGGTTTTAGTTATGTCAGTCAAGATAATCGGAACAGGGAGTGCGCTGCCTGAAAATCAGGTGTTTAACACAGATCTGGAAAAGATGATGGATACCTCCGACGAGTGGATTCGGGAGAGAACGGGTATTGTCAGCAGGCATATTTCCGCAGGGGAGACAGTAGCGGAGCTTGCCGGGAAGGCCTGTGTCCGTGCACTGGACAATGCAGGGTATGCGCCGGAACAGATTGACCTGCTTCTGGTGGCAACCTGTTCCCCGGAGAGAGCGGTACCCTCTGTGGCGTGCCAGGTGCAGAGCAGCATCGGTGCGGAGAATGCGGTGGCAATGGATCTGAACGCCGCCTGCGCGGGTTTTCTCTTTGCACTGCACACTGCTTTTGCCTATGTGGAAGCAGGAATTTACAAAAATGCGCTGATTGTGGGCGCTGAGGTTCTGTCGAAAATATTGGACTGGAATGACAGGGGAACCTGTATTCTCTTTGGGGACGGAGCCGGAGCTGTTGTGGTGGAAAGAACGGAAAAAGGCGGTGTGCTGGGATTTGTACAGCACTCTGACGGAAAAAAGGGCGATGTGCTTCAGTGTGACACCAGAGAACTCAAGAATCCCTATGTGTCCGTTCCCATGGAAAGTCCTTTTGTACGAATGGACGGAAGAGAGGTATTTGCCTTTGCCGTGCGCCAGGTGCCTGCGGGAATTCAGGAGGCACTGGAAAAGACGGGAAAACGGAAAGAGGATGTGGATTTGTTTATCCTGCATCAGGCGAACAGACGTATTATTGAGGGCATTGCCAAACGTCTGTCAGTGGATATAGAGCGTTTTCCTGTCAACCTTGACCGGGTGGGCAATATGTCCTCGGCAGCTATCCCCGTGCTTCTGGATGAACTGAACAGACAGGGAGCTTTAAAGAGAGGAATGACCCTTGTTCTGTCCGGCTTCGGAGCCGGACTTACCTGGGGAGCCTGTGTCCTGGAATGGTAGTCAGGTATTGATTTTTCCTGTGGAATTGGTATAGTAGTAGTATCGGTATATTTTTAGAAAGAATGGTAATAGGAAGGCAGCGGTAGTAAGATGGCACGGACGACAAAAGGTTCTCTGAATGAACTGCTTGTAAACCTCTTCAACCATGTAATGGATTTGGAGGGGAAGGCAGTCATCACGGATGAATACAAGGATATTTCAAACAACGATATGCACATTATTGAGGCAATCGGCGTGGCTGAACCCCGCAATATGTCTGTCATTGCCCACAGGCTGTCTGTCACCGTCAGCACGCTGACTACGAATATGAATGGTCTTGAGAAAAAGGGATATATTCGCAGGGAGCGGAGCCAGGAGGACAAGCGGGTAGTCTATGTCCTCCTGACTGAGAAGGGGAAAAAGGCCTTTTACCATCACCGCGATTTTCACAAGAAAATGATAAAGGCTATCGAGAAGGATCTGAGCGAGGATGAGATGGAGATTTTGTATCGCTGCCTCAAAAACGTGAGTGGATTCTTGGAGCAGGAAGCGGGGAATAAATGAAGCAAAGAAGCAGAAGACTTCCCGTAGGCGTTGTATCCGTTACCCTGATTGTTATTTTAGTCTTCGCCTTTTCCATTCGTTCTTTTGTAAAAGCCAATAATACGGCAATTCTGGAGAGAAACTCGGAATTCTTGCGGGAAAACACGGAACATCATGCCAAGGCGGTGTCGGATATTCTGAAATCCAGACTGAGATTTGTGGAAAATCTGGCTGTTTTGCTGGAACGTTCTTCGGAGAGTGATTACCTGACTTTTATAGAAACACTGCACACCATAGAAGAAAATACTTTTATAGACGATTTGTTTTTTGTAACATCGGAAGGAAAGCGGTATTCTTTGGATGAGCAGCAGTGGGAGCTGCAGGACACGGAGTTTTTCCAAAAAGGAATTAAGGGGGAGTCAGGCATTACGGAGCTAAAAAATTCCCTCGTGAATCCGGATAAACAATGTGTGTCGTATTATGCACCTGTGTGGCGCAACGGAGAAGTGACCGGTCTGGTTGTCGGCTGTAATTACTATGAGAACTTTGGTGATTTGTATGAAATGACGGTGGCGGAGTCGTATATCCATGGATTTCTGATGGCCAAAGACGGCAGAATTCTGTTGTCAAGCAAGGTGGAGGATAAGGATAACTTCTTTTCCTTTCTGGAAGGAAGAATGGAGCCAGAGGAGTATCAGAAACTGTTGTCCCGCAGGGAGGACAGTAATACAGTGTTTGGAAGCTACAGGGGAGACTATGGAGAAGGTCTCGTCTGTTTTTCGGCGTTGGGCATTAACGACTGGTATGTGCTGCAGCTGTTCCCTTCAGAGAAGACAGAAGAGATGGTGGCTCCTCTGAATAAGTCGGCTTACTTTTTGGAGACGGCAATGCTGCTCTGCCTGATTTTGGCTGTGGGCTATACGCTGCTTCTGACCTATGGCAGATATAATCAGAAAAACAGGCTGATGGAGATGGCGCTGGAGGCTCTGGCAGAATCCTATCCCCGTATTGTGCGCGTCAACTTCCGGACGGGAGACTGTATTTTTATCAAGGATGCTGAGAAGATGATTGGGAAGACCTTCCGGAAATATGAATGGAAGGAAATTCGCGTAAGACTGCTGGAGGCAATTCATCCGGAGGATTTGGAGAAGTTTAAGTCTTTTACTTCCAGTGAAAATATGAGAAGGGTAAGGGAGCAGGGGCTTATCAGCGATACCTGCATTTACAGGAGGCAGTATTCGGGTGAGTATCAATGGCTTCAGGCAGAGATACTTCCCGTAAGCAGTGAGGATGACTGTATTCTGATGTACACCGGCAAGGTAGATGAAACCGTGAAGGCGGAGGAATTCTATAAGGTACAGCTCTGGGAAACCATGCAGAAGGCGAAGGAGGCAGAAACCGCAAAATCGGAATTGCTGAAATATATGTCTCAGAATCTGAAGACTCCTGTCAACGCGATGGTAGGAATGAGTGAACTGGCAGAGAAAGCGGTTGTGGGAAAAGAACTGTCGGAGGCAGGCTGGTATCTGGGCAGAGTCAGCAGTCTGGGCAATTATACATTGACGCTGCTGGATGATATGATGCAGATTGGCGTTATGCAGGAGCAGCATATGAGGTGTACCAGAGCACCGTTTTCCGTGCGGAAGCTGTTGGATGGGTACAGGGAATATTGCGAGGAAATCAAACAGACGGATCGGAATATCCGGGTTGAAACGGAATATGACGACCGGCTGAAGGAACAATATATTGGAGATGAAGCCAGAATTATGCAGCTGTTGGGCATATTGCTCAGCAATGCCTTTCAGTTTAACCATGAGGGGGGCTGTGTGACACTGAGGGTGCAGCTGGAGAAAGCGGGAGAAAAATCGGATTGCGTGTCCTTTGCGGTGCGTGATACGGGAACAGGAATCAATGAAGAATATAAGCCGTTTCTGGAGGAAGCTTTTACGGAGGAGCAGCCTTATGATGCGGCGAAGCCGGGTATGGGTTTGGGACTTTCGCTGGCAAAGCTGGCATTGGATTCCATTGGGGGTCGGATGCAGGTGGAGAGTGTACCCGGAGAAGGCAGCTGTTTTACGGTATTTCTGGATTTGGAACATGTTTCGGAGGAGTGGAAAGCAAATTCGGCACCATGTCGTGTCCTTGTGGCAGATGACAATGACATGAATCTGGAAATTGTGGTGGAAAGTCTCAGAACAGAAGGGTATGACACAGTTGGGTGCAGCAGCGGAAGGCAGGCGCTTCAGACCTTCCTGAATAGTGAACCGGGATATTATCACGTGCTTCTGACCGACAGCAAAATGCCGGAAATAGATGGAAATGAGCTGGCAAGAGAGGTGCGCAGATCCGGCCGCAGCGACAGTGAAAGCATTTGTATTATTGCGCTGGCGGCAAGCTCTGATGCACAGGAACGGGACAGAGCGGCAAAAGATGGAATCGAGGCGGTTCTGGAGAAACCCTTCCGTGTGACATGCTTTAATGAATTTCTGCAAAAGAGAAGGGAAAGAGGGGTTATATGAGTACAAGTATGAACAAAAAGCCGTTGGGAAACATCAAGACGGTGATTTACGGCAGAACTGTTATCATTATGCTGGCATTTCTGGCGCAGCTGCTGCTTCTTGTCCTTGGATACTTCCTGCTGCGTAATTACAGTTTTCTGTTTTATGCTTTCTTTGTGGCAATCAGTGCGGTGACGATTATTTATATTTTTAATACCCGGGGAAATCCGGACATGAAGCTGTCATGGATGTTTCCTATTGCCATTTTCCCTGTGTTCGGTGCCATTTTCTACGTGACAATTATTATGCAGCCGGGGACGAAGGTCATGTACAACAGGCTTAAGGGACTGGCAAAGTATACGGAACAGTATGTGACCTTTGACAAGGAGGTCTGGGACAAAATCAGGACGGAGAGTCCCAACATGGGACAGATGGCGCATTATCTTTATCATTGTGACAACAGCCCCGTCTATGAAAATACGGAAATCAAGTATTATCGTCTGGGGGACGAACAGTTCCCGGATATGCTGGAGGAACTGGAGAAGGCGAAGAAGTATATCTTCATGGAATTTTTTATTGTCAGCGAAGGACATATGTGGGGAACCATCCATGAGATATTAAAGAGAAAAGCGCAAGAGGGCGTGGAAGTACGATTCATGTACGATGGCACGGATGTGCTCTTTAACCTGCCCAACTCTTATCCGAAGACCCTGGAGGCCGAAGGAATCCGGTGTAAAATGTTTGCACCCATAAAACCGATATTTTCTCCTCACTATAACAATCGCGATCATCGGAAGATACTGGTGGTGGACGGCAGGGTGGCCTTTACGGGAGGTATCAATCTGGCGGACGAATATATCAATGAGAAGCTGCGGTTTGGCCACTGGAAGGATACCGGCGTCAGACTTCGCGGAGATGCGGTGGAAAGATTTACGTACATGTTTCTGGAAATGTGGAACGTATCAGAGCGAAATCAGGATACCTATGAGAAATACAGACGACCTGCGGATGTGGCTATGCCCACAGACGGTTATGTGATTCCCTACAGCGTAATGCCGCTGGGACCGGAACGCGTGGGCGAGAGAGTCTATATGGATATTATCAACACGGCGCACACTTACGTACATATTATGACACCGTACCTGATTTTGGATTACCAGATGATAATGGCGTTAAAGTATGCGGCAAAGAGAGGGGTTGAGGTCATTATCATCATGCCTCATGTGCCGGATAAGAGATATGCCTTCGATCTTGCCAAGACATATTACAATGAACTGCTGGAGGCCGGAGTAAGAATCTGTGAATATGAGCCCGGCTTTGTGCATGCCAAGGTTTTTGTGTCGGACGATACCAAGGCAGTAGTGGGAACGGTGAATTTGGATTATCGCAGCCTTTATCATCATTTCGAATGCGGTGTTGTCATGTACCGGAATTCTCAGGTGGCTGTCATTGAGCAGGATGTTCAGGATACCATGGAAAAATGTATTGAGATAACAACAGAAGATTATAAGAAAATGAAAGCAAAGGATAAGTTGATAGGAAGAGTTATGAGAATTGTCGCGCCGCTGATGTAAAAAATCGGCATGCCTTCAAGCCTTACCGGAAAACAGCATATTATGACGTAAATTGCCGTTGTATATAGAAGAAAAATGAATTATAATCAAAGAAAGATCTGCAGAAGATAAAATGTTTGGAGGGAAGGCACATGAGGGAAAAGGTACAAAATGAAAACGATGACATCAAGGGGAAAAAAGGTGTCAACCTGCTCGTAAAGATTCTGGCAGTGGTATTGCTCCCGCTAATTCTGATGATTGTCTTTGCAACGCTGGCATTGCAGGCTGTGGGAACGAATACGGCAAAGAAAATGATTCAGCAGGAGCTGTCAGCTGTCAAGTATATGACATTGCAGAATCTGAATGAATCCGCAGGAGAGATTACTTTTCGGGATGGCGTACTTTATAAGGGAGATGTTCCTATGTCCGGCGATCAGGGACTACTTGCGGAGTACCGGAAAGAGACAGGTGTGGATATGGCCATTTTTATGGGAGATCAGTTGCTGGCCTCCAGTATGAATGGTCAGACAGAGTTGAGCAGTGCAGTTTCAGATAAGGTTTATGCGGGAGAGGATTACTTTACCGATACGTTGGACATAGGCGGTGTGGAGTACATGGCTTACTTTGCGCCAATGCAGTCCGGTGACGGAGAGATTTCCGGTGTGATAATGACTGCCGAAAGAGCGGATGAGGCGGAGGCGATTTATGCGCACACCATTAACAGTAATGTTACTTTTATGGTTTGCATTGCAATTGCGTGTTGTGTGGGAGCTGCTTTTGTGGTTATGAGAATTGTGAGGGCGCTTCTTGCGGTTGTGAAGGATTTGAACCAGGTGGCGGACGGGTATCTGAATGTACAGGTTTCCGAAAAACTCAGAGGCAGGAGCGATGAGGTAGGTACAACAGCCCGTGCGGTTGAACAGCTCACGAGCAATTTTTTGGAGACGGTTACCGGAATCCATAAATCCATGAATCATATGACGGAATGTACCAGACAGTTCTCCGAGAACTTTGACAGCATTACGCAATCCATTGACAATGTGAATATTGCAATGACAGAAATTGCGGAGGGAGCCACAAAGCAGGCTGCTGGCAGCCAGAGCGTTAACTCCAGTATGGAGGAGATGAATGACGCCATCAACAGGACGGCGGAGAGTGTCAGTGACCTGAGCGGCAGTGCAGCTGTCATGAAGCAGAATAATGCAACGGTAGATACGACATTAAAGGAGCTGATTGCTATCAGCGCCAGAACGAGTGACTCAGTTGACGAGGTGCAGAAGCAGACCAATTTGACAAATGAATCCGTGCAAGAAATCCGCACGGCAACCGATTTGATTGCAGGTATTGCCAATCAGACGAACCTGTTGTCCCTGAATGCAAGCATAGAGGCCGCAAGAGCCGGGGAAATGGGAAGAGGTTTTGCGGTGGTTGCTGAGGAAATCCGCGGTTTGGCTGACCAGTCTAAGGAGTCTGCTGACCAGATAAGAAGCATTGTGGAGACGCTGATTCAAAATTCCAACCACAGCGTAGAGATTATGAATAATGTTGTGGGTGAGATTAGGCAGCAGAATGAAAGGCTGGATGTAACGCAGGGGGCATTTGATGCTCTGAATACAGAGATTGCTCATGTTGTGGAAGCGATTGATGCGATTTCCGGTCAGCTTGACACCATCGAGAGACATAAAAACGGTATCATGGAAAATGTAGGCGGGCTGAATGAGATTTCTCAGAATAATGCGGCAAGCACGGAGGAGACAGCGGCCACGATGGATCAACTGACACAGATTGTGCAGGAATGCCGCCGGGCAACGGATGAATTAATGAATATTTCGGTTGAGCTGACAGACAGTGCGAAAAAGTTCAAGCTGTAGAAATCGGAAAGTGTTTGGAAGGGGCAGGTTAATGACCTGCCCTTTGTTGTGTCCGGTAAACTTTGAATGAAACTTTTTTGGAAAAAACTCGTCAATGATGGTAAGGGAAAACCTGTAAGGGAGGAAAAAGCTTGAAAGATACGGAAATCCTGGATCTGTACTGGGCCAGAGAGGAAAGGGCTATCGAGGAAACTCAGAAGTCATACGGACGATATTGTTACAGTATCGCCTGGAATATTTTATTTGACAGAGAAGATTCCGACGAGTGCGTCAATGATACCTGGCTACGCGCATGGAATGCTATTCCGCCTGAAAGACCGGGAAAATTAGCTCTTTTTCTGGGAACAATTACGAGAAATCTTTCTCTGGACAGATGGAAGGGGAAGCATACCATGAAGCGGGGAAAAGGGGAAATGATGTTTGCTTTGGACGAACTGGCGGAATGTGTACCGGATGTACATACGGTGGAGGATGCCGTGCAGGCAGGGGAACTGGAGAGACTGCTGAATGCATTTCTGCATGAACTGCCGGAGCGGGAATGCAATGTATTCCTGAGAAGATACTGGTATGTGGAGGAATACAATGAAATAGCCAGACGCTACGGGATGAAGCTGAACACGGTGAAAACCAGTCTGTTCCGCACACGGGCGAAGCTGAAGGAGTATTTGGAGAAGGAGGGCGTCGTTCTATGAAGAAAATGAAAGCGAAACATAATGAAGAACATGCTCTTCGTATTATGGAGGCTTTGTCGGGAGTGGATGAGGAACTGTTGGAGCGCTGTCAGGGGGCAGGCGTCGAAAGGGCGGCAGATTCCGGCGTGGAAACAGCTTCCGACAGAACGGCAGGGCCGGGCGTGGGAACCGTCATTAACAGATTTGTATGGAGGCATGGAAGGGCCTGCGCAGCATGCTTGTGCCTTGTGATATTGGGCGCGGTGTTCTGGGGAATGGAGCGTCAGGTATTGAAACCTTATGGAAGTAAGGATATGTCTACGGGCTCTGCTGCAGAGTGTGCTACAAGCATGGCCGGCAGTGCGGAGGCGATGGAGGAGGTGCCTGCGGAAGGCGTGGCAACAGAGAATGCAGAAAGCGAGGCAGGGATGCAGACGACGCTTTCCGAAGAAGAGAAAGTACTTGCGGATTGTGCAGAAGCGATGGAGCCACAGTGGATTGACATACAGCAATGTGCGAAGGAAAACGCTGCACAGAAATCACAGATGGAAGCACAGATGGAAGACTTCGGCGGTTCAACTGCCGTGACAGAGGAAAAACAGTCGGATGAACTACAGGCGGCGTGCAGTCTGGAAGATGTGGGAGCATATATTCCCGACAGAATTCCGGCAGGATATGAATCGATATCTGTTCGCCGCAGCAATACAGGAGAGGGACGCAACAGAGTGACACTGCTGTGGAACAACGGAGAGAAAAATCTCTGGCTGAATATCACGGAAACAGACTGGACGGCCGATATACGCATTGATTCGGAACCGCCTGTATTTACGGTGGAAGAGGACTGGAAGAACCTGCTTCCGAAGCCGGACGAGGATGGCGGTATTCAGTTCGGCCTATTGTTTGAGGACGGTGTTCTGGTGGAGTATCAGGGCTGTTTGACAGAGGACGAGGTATTTGAGTTATTTGATTCCATGCGATAAGGAATGCTTCTGCACGACAAAAAACATCTGGCGCATTGACGCGTCAGATGTTTTCGTTTTCCAGCATACGATAGCCGATGCCTACTTCGGTAAAAACATATTTAGGCTGAGCGGGGTTTGCCTCAATTTTTCTTCTGATATTTGCCATATTGACCCGAAGAATCTGG
>JBJEJG010000026.1:0-22456 GCA_051877795.1 Acetatifactor sp. | reverse complement strand
CCATCTGGTCGATAAAAGAACCTGTACCACCGGCACAGATACCGTTCATACGCTGTTCTACATTGCCACCCTCAAAATAGATAATTTTAGCGTCTTCTCCGCCAAGTTCGATTGCAACATCGGTTTTGGGGGCAAGCTCTTTCAATGAAGTGGCAACTGCAATTACTTCCTGGGTAAAAGGAACACCCAGATGATTGGCGAGTGTTAAACCGCCGGAGCCTGTAATCATGGGGTGCAGAGTCAGATTTCCCAGTTCCCCGTAGGCCTTATGTAAGAGAGAGGAAAGAGTCTCCCGGATATTGGCATAGTGGCGCTCATAGTCGGAAAACAAAATATGATGGTCCTCGTCCAGGATTGCAATCTTGACAGTGGTAGATCCGATGTCAATGCCAAGGGTTGCGGTCTTATTGATACTTTCCATGTATGTACATCCTTCCTAACGATAGATAAAACAAGTGATAATAAATATGCCGACAAAAGCTGACATATACAGGCATTATACGCCACATAAATCCAAAATGCAACGAACAATAGATATGAAAAGTTTATGAAAATCATGATTTTTCTCTAAAACAGGAAAAGATTGGTTTACTAAAAGATGTGGGAATGATAAAATGTATTCGTGTGTCCTTTTGAAAATGACACTTGTACAGAATGAAAGGAAATGAAAATAAATGAGTAAATGGGAAAAAAAATTTGGTAAGTATGCCATACCGAACCTGACCTTTGTCCTGATTGCCTGCTATGTGGCGGGGTATCTGCTGAAATGGCTTGCACCGGGATTTATGAATTATCTGACGCTGAATCCGTATGCCATATTGCATGGTCAAATCTGGCGCCTGGTGACATGGGTGATTGCGCCGCCTTCGTCTTTTGATATTTTTACCATCATTATGCTGCTGTTTTATTTTAATCTGGGTACCAGCCTGGAGAGGACATGGGGAACCTGGCAGTATAATGTCTATATTTTCACGGGTATTCTTCTGACCGTTGTCGGAAGCTTTATCTGTATGGGACTGTATTATCTGATTCTCGGTGATATGATGACGCCGCAGGTGGCAAGTACCGTTTTCGC
The DNA here is from genome assembly GCA_051877795.1 of Acetatifactor sp. Lineage (GTDB taxonomy): Bacteria > Bacillota > Clostridia > Lachnospirales > Lachnospiraceae > Acetatifactor. The sequence goes on along the minus strand of JBJEJG010000026.1, from coordinate 21,381 downwards.
CATGGGAGCATGGCAGTTCAGCACCTACTTTATCAATATGTCAATCTTTCTGGCATATGCGGCTACCTTCCCTGAGGCACAGGTACTGCTCATGTTTGTAATTCCTGTCAAGGTTAAATGGCTTGGGGTCATTTACGGCATTTTCCTCTTGGTGGAGCTGGTGGAATATTACAGTCTGGGGATGTATTACTGGTTTGCGGTTGCGGGCATTGCGGCGTCCCTGATTAACTTCCTCTTATTCTATCTGAAAGCCAGAAATCATATTCATTTGGGACCGAAGCAGATGAAACGGAAGATGGAATTTAAGCAGGACATCAAAAGAAACTCCAAAATTACCAGACACAAGTGTGCAATCTGCGGACGGACTGAGGAGGATGACCCCACGCTGGAGTTCAGGTTCTGTTCCAAGTGCAACGGTAATTATGAGTACTGTCAGTACCATTTATTTACTCATGAGCACATAAAGTAGGATGTGTTCATGGAACACATAAAGGAAAAGCATTAAGAGGTGAAGCATGAATAAGGAAGTATTATTTGCCCAGACGCTGGAAAAGGTGAGAAAGCAGGCGAAGGAGCAGGGAAACTGTATCAGTGAGGAGCAGGTGAAGGAGGCCTTTGCAGCGCTTGACCTGGACAACAGCCAGCTGCAGCTTGTGTTTGACTATCTGGTAAAACACAAGGTCGGCATCGGAGCTCCTGTGGATATAGACGACTATCTGACGGATGGGGAGAAAGACTATCTGCAGAATTATCTGGATGAAATTGCAGGGCTTCCCACCTACACGGAAGGAGAGATTCAGGCATTTACCATTTCGGCGATGGCAGGGGAATCTGCCGCCTGTGCACGGCTGATTGAGGTATATCTGAGAGATGTGGTTGACATCGCAAAGCTATATGCGGGGCAAGGGGTTTTTCTGGAGGATTTAATCGGCGAGGGCAATGTGGCATTATCCCTCGGAACAGGGATGCTCGGCAGCCTGGAGAAGCCTGAGGAGGCTCAGGGGATGCTGGCGAAGATGATTATGGATGCCATGGAAGACTATATTCAGGAAAATGCTGACAACGAAAAGACAGACCGGAAAATCGCGGATAAAGTAAATCTGGTGTCTGACAAGGCAAGAGAGCTGGCCCGGGAGCTGCACAGGAAGGTGACGCCTGAGGAGCTGGTGCAGGAGACAGGTTTGTCTATGAAGGCAGTTCAGGATGCCATGCGCATGAGCGGCTATAAGATTGAGGATATTGAATATGCAAAAGATAATTTATGAGGACTATAAATACTGCATGCAGGATACCAGCCGGGTTTATGTGGGCTGCAAATATACCTTTGCGGAGCTTTTGGAGGACGAGGATGTCATGTTTAAGTTTCGCATGCTGGTGAAACAATATATTTTGCCGGAAGCAGACCCGGAGGATACCCTGGAGACGCACCTCTATTATCTGGATGCATCCAGCTTCCTTGTGAAGATTTACGATAGGATGAAGGCTCGGATTAAGGTAAATGTCATTGAAGAGAAGAAGAGTCTGTTTGGGAAAAGAAAAAAAGAATATGTGACGAAGCAGATGGACATCGGGGCTCTGGCAGCTATGACGCCTGCCCAGAAGGAAGCGGTGGGACTGGTGATTCAGGAGCTGTCCCTGAGCAAACTGGCACTGCTTGGTTTATAGGATAATGAAGGAGACATAACATGAAGATAGAAGAATTATCTGCATATGAAGTGCTGGAGAAGAGAGAAATCAAGGACATCAACAGTGTGACCTATCTGTGCAGGCATAAAAAGACCGGGGCGCGAGTGGCGCTCATTTCCAACGATGATGACAACAAGGTGTTTTATATCGGTTTTCGTACGACGCCTGCGGATTCTACCGGTGTGGCTCATATCATTGAGCATTCTGTGCTCTGCGGCTCCAGAGATTTCCCTGTGAAGGATCCCTTTGTGGAATTGGTGAAGGGTTCTCTGAATACCTTCCTGAATGCAATGACCTATCCCGACAAGACAGTGTATCCCGTTGCAAGCTGCAATGACAAGGACTTTCAGAATTTAATGCATGTCTATCTGGATGCTGTATTTTATCCGAATATTTATCAAAATGAGGTGATTTTCCGCCAGGAGGGATGGCATTATGAGCTGGACGAGGCGGGAGAGCTGACCTACAACGGTGTTGTTTATAATGAGATGAAGGGCGCACTTTCCGACCCTGACAGTGTTCTCTGGAGAGAGATTTCTTCAGTACTGTATCCGCATACCACTTATAGTGTGGAGTCCGGCGGTGACCCGGATGAAATCCCGAACCTGACCTATGAGCAGTTCCTGGACTTCCACAGAACCTATTATCATCCCTCAAACAGCTACATTTATCTCTACGGAGATATGGATATGGCGGAAAAGCTGGCATATATAGACGAACAGTATCTTTCCAAATTTGAAGCAATGCAGGTAAACTCTGAAATTCAGGAGGAACCTGCCTTTGAAAAGCCAGTCCGCGCGGTAAAGGAATATCCGGTCAGTGAGGGAGAGGATGCCGGAGAAAATACGTATCTGTCCTATAACTTCTCTGTGGGAGACAGTCTGGACAGGGAGCTTTATGTGGCATTGAAGGTTCTTGATTTTGCGCTGTGTACTGTTCCCGGCGCACCGCTCAAGCAGGCTTTGATTGACAGAGGCATCGGAAAGGATGTGTTCAGCAGCTATGACAACGGCTATAAACAGCCCATATTCAGTATTGTGGCGAAGGGAACCTCTTTAAGTAAGGAAGAGGAATTCAGGACTGTCATCAGAGAGGTTTTGACGGATATTGTGAAGCAGGGCTTTGATAAGAAGGCCATTCTGTCGGCAATCAATCATTTTGAGTTCAAGTACAGAGAGGCAGATTTCGGCACTACACCCAAGGGATTGATGTATGGTCTTCAGGCGTTGGACAGCTGGCTTTATGACGACAGTAAGCCTTTCATCCATCTGGAGGCGAACGATACCTATGCCGGTCTGAGAAAAAAGGCAGAAGGCGGTTATTTTGAGAGCCTGATTCAGAAGTACCTGTTGGACAATAACCACGCGGCAACAGTGATTCTGCTCCCGAGAGAGGGCCTTGCAAAGAAGCAGGAAGAAATTCTGAAAAAGAAGCTGGCAGAAGTTAAGAGCGGTATGAGTAATACACAGCTGTCAGATATCCGCAGTATGATGGAACGGTTGGACGAATTTCGGGAAAAGGAGGATGCACCGGAGAATCTGGCTAAAATACCTCTTCTGACAAGAGAAGACCTGAGGAGGGAGGCAGCACCTGTCTATAATAAAGAGCTGATTCTGGGAGATACCTTTGCATTACAGCATGACATTTTTACAAACGGTATCGGTTATTTTCGTCTGATATTTAAAATAAAGGATATTCCGGAGGCATATTTCCCCTATCTGGGGGTACTGAAGAACCTGTTCTGCAACCTGAATACGGAGCACTACAGCTACGCGGAATTGTGTAATGAGATTAATCTTGTCACCGGAGAGATTTTCGTAGCCCAGAACAATTACGGCAATGTAAATGAACCGGAAAAATATACGATGACGATGGAGTTCTGTACTAAGGCACTCTATGAAAATCTGCCGAGAGCCATTGAACTTATGGGCGAAATGATTCTCACCAGTGACTTTACGGATGCGAAGCGATTAAAGGAGATTCTTGCGGAGAGTAACTCCAAGGCACAGGAATATATGTTACAGGCGGGTCATGCCGCTGCAGTAGGAAGGGCCTTGTCCTACGGAAGCACCAAGGATGCCATTGATGAGGAACTGAGCGGTATAGCTCAGTATCGTCTCACCTGTGAACTGGAAGAGAACTTTGATAAAGAGAAGGATGCATTGATTGAAAAGCTGCAGACTCTTTGCCGGATGATTTTTCGTCCGGAGAATCTGCTGGTTGACTTCACGGGAGACGGGGAAGCTCTGAAGCGGCAGGAGAAGCCGGTGGCTGACTTAAAGAGCAGACTTTACACCTGCCCGGTGGAGTGTGAGAATTATGCACCGGTTCCTTCCAGAAAAAATGAGGGCTTTATGACCTCCGGTCAGGTACTTTATGTTTGCCGTGCCGGAAACTTTAGGAAGAAGGGACTTCCCTACAGGGGTACTTTAAGTGTGCTTCGTGTCATGATGGGCTACGAGTATCTGTGGGTGAATGTGCGTGTTAAAGGAGGTGCATATGGCTGCATGTGCAGCTTCTACAGGGATGGTGGCTGCTATTTTGTGTCCTACCGTGATCCTAATCTGGGACAGACCATCGATGTGTTTGAAAAGGCAGCTGATTTTATCGCAAATTATGAAGCGAGCGAAAGAACCATGACCCAGTATATCATCGGGGCGGTCAGTGAACTGGATACGCCGCTTACTGCGGCAGGAAAGGGACGCCGCTCCAGAGAATATTTCTTCACGGGAATGACGCAGGATATGCTTCAGACCGCGAGAAACGAGGTGCTGGATGCCACACCGGAGGATATCCGCAGCATGGCGGAATATATTAGAGCATTTATGGAGGATGATTTCCTTTGTGTAGTGGGAAATGAGCAGAAAATACAGGAGGAAAAAGATAAATTTTTGAAAATCGAGAACCTTTTCTGATTCTTGTCGTCTGATAAGATGTAGCGGCGGATGAGAAAGACTCAGATACCGAAAAAGGGGCTGCAGAATCCGCTCACAGGGAGGAGAAAATATGGGAAGAAAAAGAGGGAACGGTTTCAGGGCGCTGATGGTGGGCGTGTTGATGGCAATGCTGCTTGCCGGATGCGGCACATCAAAGAGTGACAGTACAGCTTTTATGGAGATAGCAGAGACATCAGGCGAGACTTACAGCAATTTCGCTGCTGGTGTTGGAAGCTATTACGGGAAGGATGCCGGGGAATCTCCGGAAGAGGCGGTAAGCGACGGGACGGAAGGCGCAGAGGCTGCTGTGTATGCGGATAACCGCAAGCTGATTAAAACGGTGGATATGTCGGTGGAGACGAAGGAGTTCGACACATTGATGGAAACTCTGGAGGCCCGGGTTCAGGAACTGGGCGGTTACATAGAAAACCTCGACACCTACAATGGAAGCGTGTACTCCGGCTATCGCAGTTCCCGGAATGCAAGCATGACACTTCGGATTCCGCAGGACAGACTGGAGGAGTTCTTAAAGACGATATCCGACATCTGCAACGTGATTCGCAGGTCTGACAGTGTGGAGGATGTGACACTGACCTATGTGGATCTGGAGAGCCACAGGGATGCCCTAAAAACAGAGCAGAGCAGACTGTTGGAACTGCTGGAGCAGGCTGAATCGATGGAGGATATCCTTGTTATAGAGGAAAGATTAACCAATATCCGTTATCAGCTGGAAAGCATGGAATCCAGCCTCCGCACTATAGACAATCAGGTAAATTTCAGTACGATTTACCTGTCTGTCAGCGAGGTGAAAGAGCTGACGCCGGTGGAGGAGAAGACCACGGGGCAAAGAATTGCAGAGGGCTTTGTGGAAAGCCTGAAGGATGTCGGAAACGGCGCAGTGGAAGTGTTTGTCTGGGTTGTGGTGAATCTGCCTCATCTGGTTGTCTGGGCAGCAGTGATTGCACTGATTGTTTTACTGTTCAGAAAATGCCGTAGAAAGAAAAAGGCTCAGAAAGAAGCGGCAAAGAATGAAGCAATACAGAGGGCAGAGGACAAATCTGTGCAGGAAAAGACAGGAAAATAAGAGGGCTTCTGTGCCATATGGAAAAGAAGAAAGCGGGATGCTTTCTTCTTTTTTTGTAAAAAAGCCGGAACAAACAGTATATAACAGTTGACAACAGATATGCACTGTTATATACTGTTATACAGATGGAGGAAATCAATATGCATATGATTATCAATAATTCGTCCATGGTACCTATCTATGAGCAGATTGTAAATCAGCTGAAAGCTGCGATTATTCAGGGGAAACTGGCGGCAGACACGATGCTGCCTTCTGTCCGCGGTTTGTCAGGAGAGTTGAAAATCAGCGCTCTTACAGTAAAAAAAGCCTATGACTGTCTGGAGGAAGAGGGATATGTGGTAACTGTTCATGGAAAGGGAACCTTTGTATCACAGATAAACCCGGAGCTTTTGAAGGAGACGAGGCAGAAGGAAGTGGAGGACGAACTTGCCGCAGTAATTACCAAAGCTTACGGATGCGGTATGGATGAAGGAGAGATTCGGGAATTGTTTGAAATTGTTATGGAGGAGCATCATGATTGAGTTAAAAGATGTGCATAAAAAATACAAAGATTTCTGTCTTAATGTGAGCATGGAAGTCAGACCCGGATGCGTGACCGGCCTGATTGGAAAAAACGGAGCGGGGAAGAGCACCACGTTTAAGGCGATTCTGGGGCTGATTCAACCGGACAGCGGAGAAGCAAGAGTGATGGGGAAACCGGCTGATGAACTGACCGCGGCAGATAAAAAGAAAATTGGTGTGACTCTGGCTGAGTCGGGCTTCAGTTCTTATTTTTCCGTAAAGGATATTGTGGCGGTACTAAAAAGAATGTATGAGAATTTTGACAAAACGGCATTTCTGGAGCAGTGCAGGAAATTTGACCTGCCCTTGGATAAGCGCCTGTCGGAGTTTTCCACCGGCATGAAAGCGAAACTGAAGGTGCTGATTGCAATCAGCCATGGAGCCTCTCTGCTGATTCTGGATGAGCCTACGGCAGGTCTTGACGTGATGGCGCGAAACGAACTTCTGGATATGCTGCGGGATTATATGGCAGAGGATGAAAGTCGTTCCATTCTAATCAGTTCCCATATTTCTTCTGACCTGGAAGGATTATGTGATGACTTGTATCTGATTGAGCAGGGAAAAATGGTTCTTCATGAGGAGACGGATGTCCTTTTGTCGGATTATGGCGTTTTGAAAGTCAATGAGGCACAGTTTGAAAAGCTGGACAGGAGGTATCTGCTCTGCTGGAAGAAAGAGGCCTTTGGCTATCAGTGCCTTACGAAGGAAAGGCAGTATTATCTTGAAAATTATCCTGGGATTGTGGTGGAGAAGAGCAATATTGACGATGTATTGGTTTTGATGACAGGAGGTATAAGGGCATGAGCGGTTTGCTGGTAAAGGATTTTCGTCTGATGATGCAGAGAAAGCGCTTTTTCCTGTTTTTGCTGGTAATGGCAGTGTTTATGGGATTCAGTATGTGGGAAAACATGTCTATGATTGTAGGATATCTCACAATGATATCCGTATTGTTTTGTGTCAGCACCATGAGCTATGATGAATATGACAACTGCTATGCTTTTTTGATGACACTGCCTGTGGACAGAAGGAGCTATGTGCGGGAAAAGTATGTGTTTGGATTTTTGATTGGTTTGGGAGCCTGGGTTGTCAGTATTGTAATCTGCTGTGTGGGCAGAGCAGCGCAGGTACAGAATCTGCCGGAGAGAGCAGAGCTGATGGAGACTCTGATTTTTATTGTTTTGGGTTATCTGATGCTGGACTTGATTATACCGTTGCAGCTGAAATATGGCATGGAGCGTGGACGTATGATTATGGTTATGACAATGGGGGTAGCCGTCTTGTCAGTCTACCTGGGTGATAATCTGGCAAAAAGTAAGGGAATTGATTTAGAGCGGATATTGGATAATACCGTAACGGGAGCAGATGTGGGAATAGGAATAACAGGAATGCTTGCGGTGGTGCTCCTGCTTACCGGACTTTCCGTTCTGGCAAGTCAGAGAATTATGGAAAGAAGGGATTTTTAGCGTTTAACCGAAATATTGTCCGAGAAATATTGTCTAAAAAATAGCTGTCAACCGGTCAGACCGGGACAGCTATTTTGTTTTTTCACAGTTTATGATGATTCACATTTGTCCCATCAGAGACTTACGTTTATCCCAAATTACTGTAAATGTGTTTTTCCTCTTTTATGATAGTAATGCAAAATTGCGTTTCTGCCTTGGCAGATATTTGCCTTACGGGATTTACATACAAAGGAGGAAAACAAAAATGAATGAATTGGAGATGATGCGCAGAGTAAAGACGATTGTTGAAAGGCTTGGAAGAGGAAGGGTGGAGAACCTGCCATTCTGCTCTGCTTCTGCAGAATGGCAAATCAATAAATTTCATGCAAAAAACGCGGAGAAAAAACAGGTGCCGGAAAAACTCAGCCAGCACTTTAACGAGAGAGATACTGTGGAACACGGGCACTATTCGATACAGACCATAGACGGACAAACCTGTGTGGTATCCGGGAATTTCCGTGTTATGGGAAGAGAACATGAAAGCGGTTCTTATGGATATCCTTACGAGATAACAGTGATTATGAAAAATGGGATGGCAGAGAGAATTATTCTTCACGGAGGGCGTGAGGAGCCGATATTTTGTATGGTGCAGAGTGATGAGGATCATCTGTATATGCTGAAGGAATCTGAAATTTTGTACATAGAATCCAATCACAATAATCTTATCTGGCACTGCCGGGACATGGAAGTAAAAGCCAGAGGAACACTTAAGGAAACGGAGAAGCTTCTTCCGGAGTATTTCTTTCGGCTACAGCGCGGCTACATCGTTAATACGAACCACATAAGAAGCATTGAACAGAGGGAGCTTGTTATTGATAACGGTGACTTGCTGTTGATTCCTGTCAGAAACTATATCGAAGTAAAAAAGCAAATCAAGAGGCTTTATGTAAAGCGGTCTGTTCATTCCCAAAACAGAAAAGAGGAAACAAGTTGTGTTTTTTTGCCTGTTAAAGACAATTCAAAACCACCATAATAAGAAGATACGATTCTGCAAAGACATTTATCCCGCCATGGACATACATTTGTCCCGAATTGCAGAAGCAAAAAACAAAATTTTATATGATGTGCATGTAAACAAGATAGAACTTTTCAGAAAGGAGGAATTGAGATGAAAAGCCTGGACAGCAATGGAAATGTGATTGCAGAGGGTACAGTTATTACATTGACAGAGGATGCCGCCTATTACGACGGGAAAACGGTTCCCGAATGGGTAAGGAGGGATACCTGGGTTGTGACAGCGGCAAACGGCGACCGTATTGTGCTAGGAAGAAACACATCCGGAACAAATAATATCAGCAGTCCGGTGAACAGCAGACATGTAAAGGTTGTGAACGGGGCAGTAAAGAAGGAGCCCTCTGTGATGCAGGAGCAAAAGTACCCCGGACAGCCCAAGCAGAAGGAGGAAACTGTACTGGAAAAGGGCAGTATGAAAATTTCGGACAGAGGAGTAGAACTGGTTGCCAAATATGAGGGATGCCGTCTGACTGCCTATAAGTGTCCTGCCGGAGTATGGACTATCGGATATGGACATACTGCGGGGGTAAATCAGGGAGACACACTGGATTCGGAAGCGGAGGCCCGGAAGCTTTTGAAAGAGGATTTAAAGAAATACGGGAATTATGTCAATGCCTGTGTGGAAAAGCAACAGATTAATTTCTCACTTACCCAGAATCAGTTCGATGCACTGACAAGCTTTTGCTATAACTGCGGAAACGGCAGTCTTCAGAAGCTGGTATCGGGAAGGAATGCTGCCGAAATTGCGGAGAAAATGCTGCAGTATAACAAGGGCGGCGGCAAGGTGCTTGCCGGTCTTGTACGCAGAAGGGAAGAGGAAAGAGCGCTCTTTTTGAGCTAAAAATTTTTGATTAAAATTCATACAACAGGAGGGAAAATATGGAAATTGTAGAAAGCATTCTGACGCAGAATCCCTGCTATAAGGCAGGAAGAAAAATTGAGGTGAAGGGGCTGATGCTCCACAGTGTTGGATGTCCGCAGCCGTCGGCAGAGGTTTTTGTAAGAAAATGGAATCAGGCGGATGCTTCCAGAGCCTGCGTTCATGCATTTATTGATGGGAATACCGGAAAAATCTATCAGACGCTTCCCTGGAATCACCGGGCATGGCACAGTGGTTCAGGGGATAATGGCTCCGCCAATAACACGCACATCGGCGTGGAGATGTGTGAGCCTGCCTGCATCAAATATACCGGAGGCGCATCCTTTACCTGCATCGATACCGAACAGGCAAAAGAGGTTGTAAAACGCACCTATGAGTCGGCAGTGGAACTGTTTGCTTTTCTGTGCGGAAAGTATCAGCTGGATCCCCTTGCAGACGGGGTTATCATCAGCCACAAGGAGGGGCATGACAGAAGGATTGCATCCGGTCATGGTGATCCGGATCATCTCTGGAAAGGGGTTCCCTGCGATTACAGCATGGACGGCTTCCGCAGGGATGTCAAGGCGGCGATGGACGGAAAAAGCAATGCATCGGGAATGGCAAATGCATGAGCATAGCTGTTGCACATAGGAAGAAGAGAGGAGAAAAACAGGCACCATGAACGAAGAAGAATTCTACGGCGAATCAGGTGAAGTTGAATCCATAGAAAACTATAAGGAAAGCGATTTTATTGACCTGAATGATTTGGTTTACGCCCCCTTGTATGCACTTGCAAAGTCAAACCATCAGCTCCGGGCAAGCGTGGTGGAAGCAATTAAAAGCATGGGGACACTGCGGCAGAACGGGATGGATGAATGTGTCCATTTAAATAACCTGAATATCGCATATGAACAGGTGAGGCAGGAGGGAGACGAAGGCTACAGTGTGGACAATCTTCAGATGCAGGTGCCGATTCTCTCTATTGTTCCGATTACCAATCTGAATGTGGAGAAGGCACAGATTGACTTTTCCACGGAGGTAAAGACAGACAGGGACGATTCCGGCCAATGCAGGATACTGGCACGAATCTGTTCCCCGGAGCAAAGGGATAGCAATAAACTTCCGAGAGTGACCTACAAGCTGGAAATTGCTTCCCTTGACGCTACCGAAGGCATCATGCGGATTACGGATCTTTTAAGCGCCAATCAGGTGGCGAAGAAGCTGGATACCACACCGGTAGCGGTGGACGGAAATCTTGGTTCAGATCAGCAGAAGAATACCTGGCAGGAGGTTTCCCTTTTGAAGGCAAAAATCAAAAAGCTGAAGCAGCTTCATCAGAAAATTTCGGATATGATTGCCGAGCAGGAGAGACTGCAGCAGATTAGTAAGGAAGCCTTTTTGGATGATACCCGTGAGTTTGATAAGGAAAAATACCTGATGGCACAGTCCAACATTGCAAACAGAATTATGGATTATCAGGAAAAAATCATGAACAGGGAAATCACCTTCGGGCTGGAAAATGATTATGAATAGAGGATTTCTTTTCTCTTTCTTTAGAAAACTGTTCCGGGGAAAAAACCGGGAAATAGAAGAAAGGATTGAAAACCGGGAAAAGGAATCAGAGAGAAGTATAAGGGAGTATGCGGCAGCACTGACAGAAGAGCTGAACTTCAGGCTGATATGTTTTCAACTGGGGGAAACGGCAGAAGAGGAGGATGCCCTTCTGGCAGAGCTTCTGAAGGGAGCCGGAATGTGTCCGGTGTGGAATTTCCTGACAGAGCCACAGGATTTTCTGTGGGTAGAAAGAGTAACCGTGGCGGAAATCATTTATCCGGTAAAGGAGAAATCCCGTGTGCGTTTTATAGACAGGGTAATGTGTTTCATTACAAATAAAAAAACAAAAGAAAGAAGGTAGAAAATTATGGCAATTGCAGAACAGTTTGCCGGGCTGAAGATGGATAAGCTCATCGGAGCACCCCTTACTGCAGCCGCAAACGCCGGCATTCAGCTGGCGAATTCCACAGCCGAATTTATCAACAGAGTCGGCTTTGATAAGAACGGAAATGTCCGAAAGGTAGCGTTCGGCTATCAGAAACGAAGCATGAACGAGGACGGAACAAGCAACCTGGATGAGATGAAGGTGGATGTGCCGATGTTAGCTATAGTGCCCATTCCCAATCTCCAGGTAGATGAGGTCAATATTCTGTTTGATATGGAGGTCAAACAGAGTGAAAAAGAAGAGAGTTCAATGGATTTGGGGGCATCTATTACCGGAAAGGTTGACCTTGGGATTATTTCGGTAAGCGTGACAGGAAATGTCAGTGCGCACAATTCTAACACAAGAAGCAGTGATAACTCTGCCAAATACCATGTGGATGTGAGAGCCACCAATCACGGAACGCCGGAAGGTCTGGCAAGAGTGCTTGACATGATGGCAGCAAATGTGGCGCCGGCTCTGGTAGGAAGCACCTTAAAGGATGGCGATGGACAGGATTTGTCTGCTCAGGCAAAGGCGAGAGCGGAACGCCTGAAAATGCTTCGTGCACAGATTGCACAGTCGGAGAGAAGGGTTACGGCTGCTCAGGAGGGCTTTGATAACAGCATCGCCATGCTTAAGGATATCGCTGTGACACAGTTGAATATTTATCATGGAATCGCGGAAAATGCAAACGGTGATGAGGAGACAGCATCAGCAGCGACCATCAATGAAGGCATTCAGAAGGTGGATCAGGTATGGAATGATTTCTTCGGACGAACGGCAGCACTTGTGGAGCTTGTAGCGGAAAGCATTACAGAGGAAGAAAAGCAAACGGTTTCTGCTGTATTCGGCCTGAAGGCAATGGACAAGGCGGGAAATGTAGAGGTCTATAGCAGGAATGAAAATGCCGGCAAGTATGACGCTATCTTACTTGCGCAGAATCGTGCCGTAAATGCACAGAAAAATCTGGGGGCTGCCAAGCAGGAACTCTTTGAAAGAAAGACAGCATACAGTGATGCGCTTTCCGGAAACAGTACGGCAGCACTCCCGGAAAAGAGTCAGGAGTAATATGGGAAGGGAAGAGAAAAAGACCCTGAATGAAGTCCAATATGTCAAGCTTGTTACGGTTGGAAGCGTGAATCCGAACAATCCTCTTTCGGATGAATCCAGAAAGCAGCAGGCAGACCTGCTGAACCGTTGCCTGAATGATTTCCCGAAAGGGATGATTATCGGACAGGATCGTACTATTGGAAGATATCAGATTGGGGAGCATGAACTTGTTATGGAGAAAATCACATACCACGTGGGCTTTCCTCGAAAGCCCGCGTGGGATACGGAAAACTGACAGAAAGGAAGAAAGACGATGACAGTAAATATAACAGGAGAAGCGGGTATGCTTATGGTGACTGTGACGGGGCGGATTGATACGGATACGGCTCCGAAGCTGGAGGCAGCAATAAAGGAGAAACTGGAACAGAGTAATAAACCTGAAAGCATCAGCTTTGACTTTGCTTCCGTGGAGTATGTGTCTTCTGCGGGACTCAGGGTAATCCTGAATACCTCCAAAAAGTTGGATAAGGAAAAAGGAAAGGTCACGGTTAAGAATGCAAACGAAAGTGTGCGTGAGGTGTTTACCATCACCGGCTTTGATAAATTTCTTTCTGTGAAGTGACAGGAGACATTCTGTTAAAGGCTATTTAAAAGATGAAAAGGAGAGTTTTTATGATTACAACAAGCAATGTCAATCAGGACGCTATATTAAGAATGTTACCGCAGGGGTGTTGCCATGCATTGAGCTTAGGCTGGATTATCCACTCCTGCTGCAACCTGGGAAATGATGTTTTGCATATTGACCGGAATGTATATGGTTCCACAGAAAATGTGAATAAAAACTATATGTTTTATCATGAACTTATCAGAATGCAGTTGAAGATAACAGAGCTGATGCACTATTTTTATCTGTACAAGGTAGCAGGAAAACCCTTGCCGGCAGAGGGGATTCCGGAGGACATCCGAAATTTCGTTGAGACGAAGACCGTTGCCGGCATGGTTGCGGCCGATGATACGAACAGAGGGCTGCATTTGCTGTTACATAATATTAACAATTTTTTATGCATGTCCATGAGTAATGGTCATTTGGCACTTAACGGAATAGAAATGTCGAAATTTTGCTCTATATCTGCAGCGGCACTGGCAGGAAGCGATTTTAGCAATCCGTTTGTGAATGCCCTAAGACAGTTGGGAAAAGGCGAGAAGCTATTGCTTTCCATATATTGGAACAACAATTCCATCGGCCATAGTATTGCATTTTCCGGGTTTAGTGATGGAATATGGGTATATGACCCTAATTTTGGCTGTAAATATGGCCTGGCAGACGATGTCATCGAAAGCTATCCTGACATTATTTATCCGTATGGCCCTAAAGTGGATGTCAATCTGTTTTGGACCAAAATTGTCTGATTTTTGGATGGTTTGAAGGATATTGCCGAATGAGAATGAAGAATGGATTATTCAAAGAAATTTTTTCTGATGAAATTGTGAATGACGGCAGGCAGACGGAACTGGATATGGCAAAAGCGGTTCTTATCTTTTGCCTGGCTCTGGTACATTGTACCATAGAATGTACGCCGGAGGAACAGCTTATTGGAGGGATTCCTTTTTGGTTCGATTCAGTAATCGGAGGACCGCTTGGTGCACCTATGTTTATGTTTGCCATGGGGGTCGGAATGGTATATACAAAGCAGCATACGCCCGGAGACTATGCAAGGCGGGGAATCAGAATCGGCATTATCGGGTATGCATTGAATCTGTGTCGTTTTTTTCTCCCGTTTCTGGCAGGATATCTGCTCACGCATGATTATGAAAAATACATAGCACCTTTGTCGTATCGGGTACTGGGGAATGATATTCTCCAGTTTGCATGCCTGGCTATGCTATTGATAGCATTATTTGTCCGGCTTCATATGTCGTACAGGGCAATATTTCTGCTCTGCCTTGGAATGTCTCTTTTGGGAACCTGTTTCAATGGGACAGATGTTGGAAATTCGCTCGGCAATATCTTTTTAGGCTATTTAATCGGCACAGAAGATGCACAGGGAATGGTCGTTTCTGATTTCCCTGTGCTGAATTGGATGATTTTTCCTGTCAGCGGATATATTTTCGGACAATACCTTTTACACGTAAAAAATAAAGGTTTGTTTTACATAACAGTATCCTCCGCCGGGGCTTTGATAACGGCAGCATATTTCCCGACAGGCATCAAAAACGGATGGGGAATGTTTGGCGAAGGACAAAATTGTTTTTACCATATGACGACACCGGATGCACTGGTGAGCCTGTCTGCAGCAATAGGCATCCTTGGAATATATTATGCAGCAGCCCGTTACATCCCGGGGCATGCAATGAACTGTATCAGAGAAATCAGCTGTAATATCAATAGCATTTATTGTATTCACTGGGTGCTGGTTACAGTAAGTACAAATGTTATTTTGTATGCTTTAAGAGGGACACAGGCTCTTTCGGTGGCAATAACGATGCTGTTGGGTACAGGTATCAGTATTGCAGCTATTCTGATTGCACATTTTTGGTCGGGCAGAAGGAGGAATTTGAGGGAGGAACGACATGAAAAGACATAAGCTTGGGGAAAAGGCTTTGCTTGGACTTTTTTGCCTCGCCATCATTCTTAGCATATGTACATGTTTTACGGTTGGTATCCAATATCAGAAAGAGAAAAGAGATGAGTACAGCAGCCTTGCGTTTTCGTATGCAAGAATGGCAGCTGACTATATTGATGGTGACAGAGTGCTTTTCTATGTGGAAACCAATACAGAGGATGACTATTACAGGCAGGTACAGGCTTTTTTGAATGCAGCACAGAAACAGACGAACCTGAAATACTATTATGTTTTTGTCCCATATGAAGAGGATTTAGTCTATGTATGGGATGCGGACAATGAGGAAGGAGCATGTTCACTTGGCTATCATGAGGCATATATGGAGGGCGGAAAGGAAATGGTCTTTAAAATTTTCAGACCAAATCCTCCCGAACAGATTTCTATCACGCATGATGAAATATACGGATTTATTGCAACAGCCTGTTCACCTGTTTTCAACAGTGCCGGAGAGCCGGTAGCAGTTGTGGGCGTTGATTTGTCCATGCCGGGAATTCAGGAGGAACTTTTTCATTTTCTGATGTGTATTGTATTAAGCGTACTTAGCGTAATCATGGTTTCTATGGGAATCTTTTATGCCTTTGTCAGAGGGAATATAATCGCTCCGATGAATCAGCTGAATGCGTCTGTAAAAGACATGGTAGGAAATCTGGAGCGGAAGGAGGAAGCACATATTGTTATACATACCGGGGATGAGATTGAAGAACTGGCCAGCTCCTTTGTACAGATGGATATAGAATTGAGAGATTATATCCGAAAATTATCTGCCGTGACAGCAGAAAAGGAGCGCATCAGTGCGGAACTTAATGTTGCGACACAGATACAGACAGATATGCTTCCGGGCATTTTCCCGGCGTTTCCTGACAGAAAGGAATTTGATATCTATGCAACAATGACACCTGCCAGAGAGGTCGGGGGAGACTTTTACGATTTCTTTCTTGTGGATGAGGACCATCTTGCGATGGTAATGGCTGACGTGTCGGGAAAAGGAGTGCCGGCAGCGTTATTTATGGTGATTGCAAAGACGCTGATTAAGAACCGGGCTCAGATGGGCGATACTCCGTCAGAAATTCTATCCAATGCAAATGAGCAGCTGTGTGAAGGAAATGAAGCGGAACTGTTTGTGACGGTATGGCTTGGTATTCTGGAAATATCTACAGGAAAAGGCATTGCAGCAAATGCAGGACATGAGCATCCGGCGATTAGGCGAAAAGGCGGTTGCTATGAACTGGTGATTTACGGACATTCCCCTGCGGTGGCGGCAATGGAGGGAATATGTTTTCAGGAACATGAATTTGAACTTCATCCGGGAGACAGCCTTTATGTATATACGGATGGTGTACCGGAGGCAATAAATGAGGAGAATGAATTTTTTGGTACAGGGAGGATGCTTGAAGCACTGAATCGGAACAAGGAGGCTTCGCCCCGTAAACTGCTGGCCGGGGTGAAGGAAGAAATTGACCTGTTTGTCAGCGATGCCCCGCAGTTTGATGATATTACAATGATGGGACTAACATATTTTGGAGAGGCGGACAGCGATGAATGAATTAATCCTGGAGGCAAAGACAGAAAATCTGGATGAGGTGCTTACTTTCGTAGGACGGCATCTGAAAGAGAAGGGATGCGTCATGAGGACACAGGTACAAATCATCGTGGCGGTGGAGGAACTGTTTGTGAATATCTCACGATATGCTTACCAATCCGGCACAGGCAGGGTAACAATCCGGATGGAGGCGTACGAAAATCCGGACACTGTCAGTATTACCTTTATTGACAGCGGGGTGCCCTTTAATCCTCTGGCAAAAGAGGATCCGGACATTACGCTGTCCGCAGAGGAGCGTCCGATTGGAGGTCTGGGTATCTATATGGTTAAAAAGAGTATGAATGACATCTCTTATGAATACAGGGATGGACAGAATATTCTTTGTATGAAAAAGAATATTTAGTGCGTGGAACAGTATGATTATCCTCTTTACGATAAAGAAAAACAGGGGTATAATGATATCATCTACATAGAACTTCGGGTAAAGACATTGCAAAATTTTGTTTAAGGAACATTCGGAAAAGAGGGCGTATGGTTTTATATTCGGAATTGCCGTTGAGTGGTGCTCTGGCAGAAAAACTCGGTGAACTGAAAATTGATTTTGCTTTTCAACCCATTTTTGAAAGGAAATCCATGGAAGTAGTGGGGCATGAAGCGTTGATGCGTCCGCTGGGAAGCACTCCCCTGCAATTGATTGAGGAATACCGGATGCGGGGCGGTCTTCATACTCTGGAGCTTGCCACCTTCTTTGGCGCCTCCAAGGCATATTATGACAGAGACTTAAAGGGAATGATATCTATCAATTCGTTTCCTTCGGAATGCTTTGACAGAGAGGAATCGGAGGTCTTTTTCCAGTGCTTCCCCGACATTGCAAGGCATATGTTTGTGGAAATTCTTGAGTATACGGATCTGAATTTTGAAAATTGGGTATTGAAAAGAGAGCAGATTCGTTCAAACGGTATTCGTATTTCCCTTGATGATTATGGTTCGGGAAACAATTACATGATGGCGGTCAATATTTTTGAACCGGACGAGATTAAGCTTGACCGTTCCCTCATTACCGGGATACAGCACAGTCAGAAAATGCAGGAGCATTTTGTAGAACTGGTGAACCGTTTTCATGACAGGGGAATTCATGTGCTTGCGGAAGGAATTGAGTGCAGGGAGGAGCTTGATTTTATTCTGTCAACGGACGTGGATTACATGCAGGGATATTATCTTGGAATGCCTGCATAGGGAAATACATATGTGAAGCCGGGGCAGGACTGAGAGGATGCCGTTGATTTCAGTTCGCCCCGGCTTTTTATGTCTGCTTAACAGCGCAGGTTTTATTGACAAAACTGCCGTGACAGCTATAATTAGAAGTATTATTTGCAGGGGAGGGCTTGTGTGAAGGATATTTTTTTGATTTATGATACCAGCTGCTTTTATGAAATTGTGATACTGAACTATTTTATGGCCTTTACAGGGTGCGATGTGGTGATGTGCTCTCCGAATGGAAAGCCTGTGCGCACCATGGAAGGGTATTCTGTCAATGCGGATATGGCGCTTCCGGATGTGGACATCAATCAGGTTCGGAGCTTTACTGTGCCCGGAGGGAATTATACGCTGGTAGATACAGAGGAAGTCAGAAATGTACTGCACCGACTGCGGGAAAAAAGAGTGCTGATGAATGGTATCTGCGCAGGAGTGGAACTGCTTGACAGAGCCGGTGTGCTGGAGAGTGTTCATTCCACTCACTCAGATGATTCTGTGGAATACGCAAACGATGACAAAGTGATTACGGCCAGAGCCAATGCGTATGTAGACTTTGCTATCGAGGTGGCAAGGGAGCTTGGACTTTTTCAGGATGAGGCGGACTTGCAGGAGACAATAGATTTCTGGAAATATGGTAAGAGAATGTAGGAAGTGAGGACTTGAAATGAACGAAAATCCATCTTTTAAATCGGGATTTGTAACGCTGATTGGCAGGCCGAATGTGGGGAAATCGACGCTGATGAACCGACTGATCGGACAGAAGATTGCCATTACCTCCAACAAGCCGCAGACCACCAGAAACCGCATTCAGACGGTGCTGACTACGGAGGAAGGCCAGATTGTCTTTTTGGATACGCCCGGCATTCACAAGGCGAAAAACAAGCTGGGAGACTACATGGTGAATGTGGCGGAACGCACTCTGGAGGAGGTGGATGTTATTCTCTGGCTGGTAGAGCCGACAGACTACATTGGCGCGGGAGAGCGCCATATTATTGAACAGCTGAAAAAAACAAAGACGCCGGTGCTCCTTGTTATCAACAAGATTGATACCGTCAAGAAGGAAGCACTTCTTTCCTTCATTGATACCTATCGTAAGGAACTTGATTTTCAGGAGATTGTGCCTGTGTCAGCCTTAACGGGCGATAATACCGATGAACTGGTAAAATGCATTTTGAAATATCTGCCCTACGGTCCGGCCTTTTATGACGAGGACACCATCACTGACCAGCCCATGCGTCAGATTGTGGCAGAACTGATACGGGAGAAGGCACTCCGGCTGCTTGAGGATGAGATACCGCACGGCATTGCGGTCAGCATCGAAAGTATGAAAGAAAAAGGAAGGGTCTGCCACATTGAGGCAACCATCGTCTGTGAGAGGGAATCCCACAAGGGAATCATCATCGGAAAAGGCGGTCAGATGCTGAAAAAAATCGGCTCCACAGCCCGTCCGGAAATTGAGGATTTGCTGGAAATGCAGGTAAATTTACAGCTGTGGGTAAAGGTGAAGAAAGATTGGCGTGACAGCGATTTCCTTTTGAAAAATTTCGGCTATAATCCGAAAGATATTTCCATGGGTGAAAAATAGGCGAATAGAAAAAGTAAAAATGCAGACCCTAGTGTATGTAAATTGACACGAATCAGGGGGATGCGGGAATGGTTTCAAAGTACTGGAAGAAGTTTGAAAACAGCGGAAAAATTGAGGATTATCTGTCTTTTGTATCCCGCGTCGAACGGGAGAAAAAGGCAGAAGAGACGGCAAGAGCGGACGACCATGCAGGAATATATCATTGTAACGGGAATCATATTGAAACAGTCTCCGGTTGGGGAGTACGACAGGGTAGCTGTCATATTGACGAAGGAGCGAGGTAAGATATCTGCTTTCGCAAGAGGCGCAAGAAAACCGGGAAACCGTCTGGCGGCGGCGACGAATCCTTTTTCCTTCGGAACCTTTAAGCTGTATGAGGGAAAAAGCTCCTATACCATTGCTGAAGCGGATATTCAGAATTACTTTGAAGAGCTTCGGACTGATTTTATAGGGGCATATTATGGAATGTATTTTGCGGAGGTCACGGACTATTATACCAGAGAGAATAGTGACGAGCGGGAAATGATGAAGCTGCTTTACCAGTCTCTGAGAGCACTGTGTGCAGCTTCTCTGCCCAATCCCCTTGTGCGCTGCATTTTTGAATGTAAGGCAATTGCCGTGAACGGAGAGTTCCCTGGACCGCCATCGGACAGAACGCTGGAGGAATCTACGGTATACGCTCTGCAGTACATAGCGTCAAGTCCCATTGAGAAGCTCTATACCTTTACGGTGACGGATGATGTGCTGGAACAGATGAAGCAGGTGGCGGCGGAATATATGAAAAAGTATGTGGGACATCATTTTAAAAGTCTGGAAGTTCTGCAAACTCTCTGTTGAAAAAGAAGAATGTTTTTGATACAATAGTTTGGCATAGCTGTCAGAAATTGCGGGACGGCTGTGGCAGAGGAATGAGGAGTTGAGAATGAAAAGATTGAAGCAGCTTACAGCCCTGTTTTGTCTGATGTCTGTCTGGTTTACAGGTTGCGGTCAGGCGAAGGTGCCTGAGACAATAGAAGCATCGACGGTTATTGTGTCAGACAAAGGTCAGGTAACGGCTCATCTGGTGGCGGATTTTGACAAGTCTTATTATGATTTGTCTGAACTGACTTCCATGGCAGAGGCAGAAGCGGCCGAGTTTAACGAGGCAAAACAGTCGGAGGACAAAGTGGTTGTAGAGCGTGCAGAACTGCTTGGGGATGCAAGGGTAATGCTGACCTACCGGTTTGATACGTGGGAGACTTACACAGAGTTTAATGAGGGGCAGCTTTTCTATGGCACGGTAAATGAGGCGGAAGAAAAAGGTTATATCTCGGGAATTGCCCTGAAAAGTGTCAAAGACGGTTCTGTGTTGAGCGAAGAGCAGCTGAAGCAGTATGGTGACAAAAAGGTAATCATCACAGACGCAGAGGCGGATATCTATTGTCCGCGCAAGGCAGCTTATGTCAGTGAGGGTGTGTCTGTTAATAAAGATGGAAGCATAGCTGCTGCCCAGGCAGAGGAGCTTGTATATATTTTAATGAAATAAGAGCCGTAAATCCGGCAGATTGTGAGGGAAAACATGGAAAAGACAATGGACAAAATCGTAGCACTGGCTAAAGCGAGAGGCTTTGTATATCCCGGCTCCGAGATATACGGCGGACTTGCGAATACCTGGGATTACGGTAATCTTGGCGTTGAACTGAAGAATAATGTTAAGAAGGCTTGG
>JBJEJG010000025.1:0-4379 GCA_051877795.1 Acetatifactor sp. | reverse complement strand
ATCTTTTTTTAATCAACGACCTGAATACTCTCGATGACAGGCTGATTTTCCTTTGCCACAGTACCGTTATTGTCCGTCACGGGAGTCGCCTCACAGATGGCATCCACCACATCCATGCCGTCGGTCACATAACCGAAGCAGGCATACTGTCCATCCAGAAACGTGCTGTCCTCATGGACGATAAAAAACTGGGAGCTTGCGCTGTCCATCAGTTGGGAACGTGCCATGGAGATAGCACCGCGAGTATGGGACAGACTGTTTTCCACACCATTCTGGGAAAACTCACCCTTGATTTTCTCATCGGAGCCGCCGGTTCCGTTGCCCAGAGGGTCTCCGCCCTGAATCATAAAGCCGTCGATAATACGATGGAAGGTCAGCCCGTCGTAAAATCCATCTCCTGCCAGTTTCAGGAAATTGGCAACCGTGATGGGTGCTGCATCTGCATCCAGTTCCACTGCGATGGTACCGTAATCCTTCACCGTAATTTCCACATGGTGCTTTCCGGTCACCGCTTCCGACTGGCTTGTGCTTTCGGAAGCTTCACTTCCGTTCTCACTGCTCTTGCTGTCTGCATTGTCACTGCCGCAGGCTGCCAGGGACATCACCAGAACCGCGGTCAGAATCAAACTAAGAAACCTTTTCATACTACTCCTCATTTCTGTACTGCCTGTTACTTTCTGCGACTCAAAAACCCGATGGCGGGCAGTACGCCGCCACCGGGTTATTGTAACAAATCAATCATTGGTTTTCAAGAGTACCTCCGGCAATTCTGCCGACTTCACCAAATTTTCACATTTTCCTTACCCCAATCATTTCTAATGGTGCTGCCAAAAGGATAAACGGTTTGCCTTTCGCCAAAACGGGTACATTTTGAGAACCTCCAATGGAACCTCTCTTTATGCCGTAAAATCAATTTTACGCCCCTGAGCCTGCTCTTCCTCCGCTCTCACGCTGCTCCAGTCCACCTCTTCTATCTTCTTCAAAAGTGCTTCAACGGAATCGGCTCTCACTACAGTCCGCTTTACAGGCTCTCTGCTTCCATCGGGCTCTTTTCTTCCGGTTTTTTCCTCTGCCTTCGCCGAATCCTCTTCTCTGCGTTCCTCACGCTTCTTTTCAATGCGCTCGCGCTGCTTCTCGTTTACCTTCTCAAGCTCGGCAAAATAGGAAACTTTACCCTCGTTACCAATGGTGATTCCAATACGGGAAACCTCCTGCACCTTTTCACCCAGCTGAGTTTTCATCTCATCCAATTTAGAAACCGCGTCATCGAGAATGTTCAGATTCTGGTTTTTATATTCCTCGTCGGCCGCCATTTTCTCCAGTTCATCAGGAGTTAAGAGAACACTGTACTCTCCTGTTCCTCTGGACAGATAGCGTTCTGCCTCTTCATCCGTCTCATAGTCGGCAATAATAAAATCCATATTGCCGTACTTCTTTTTCAGTTCCTTCAAAAGATTTTTTGCATCTGTGCTCAGGGTTACCTTGCCGGATTTCTCAGACTCTGTTGTTTGTCCGGTTTTTGCTGCTGAACTTCTCTTTTCCTGTTCTGCTTTGCCCGCAGCCGCCTCTCTTATCTGTGCAGCCCCGTCCGCTTCCTTTGCAGTCTTTGTTCTTTCGTACAGGCTGTTCTGATACACATCATAATTTCCCACTCTGTTCATTTGTCTGCCCTCCATTGCACTATTTTTGCCGGTCCGTCGGCCCTGACCGTTTCCGGCGACATCCTGCTGCCGCCCTTTGCACCCTTTTCATACTGTATTTCGGAAAACAGACCCTGAAACTTTAGCCCTGTTCCTTCACTCTACATACTCATAGGCAATCCGAGGGCATTGGTTTCTTACATATATAATACCGCAGCGCCGAAATCCAAAATGCTCCAGCACGTGCTGCATAATCCGGTTATCCTCATGTGTATCGGCCCGAAGATGCGGCAGTTTCTTACGACAGAATTCAAAACAGGCGGCTGCCACGCCCTTTGCCTTTCCGTTGGAAGCCAGACGGTGAATCGTACCATAGGTATCATTTCTGCACCATGCGCCATCCTCTATGTAGCTGTACGTGGGATCCTCTCCCACGATAAAGGCAAAGGTTCCTACTGCCTCGCCGTTTTCCTCGCAAATATAGGAATTTCCCGCAGCAATATCCTCCAGGACATCCTCTCTGCCGGGATACAATGGATTCCACTGATTGGGATTCCCATTCTCCGCCATAATTTTTCTGGCATGCTGATACATTGCCAGAATTTCCGGTATGTCATCCATAGTCGTATGTCTGATTTCCATATTAACTCCTCCGGCGGCTTTTGCCGGTTTTTCTGTGATTTGTTTTACGGTATATCCAGGCTCGGCAAGATGTCTGATTGCTCCGCCGCTTGCGATCTCATGTGTAAAATTGGACAATGCATTCTGAAAATAATCCTTCACTGCCATACATGCCATACACGCTCCTGCTGTCCGTTTTATTGTACTTAATTATCCTGCATAATCACTCATTCGACAGCAATTCCAGATATGTTTCCATAGGAATCTGCCCGTTTTCTCTGGTGGAAGCATTGGCAGCTGCAAGCGCCGCCGCCTTCTGCAGCGCCGTATCCGCATCGTCTCCTGCCACCTCGCTCATGCATAAGGATGCCACAACCGTGTCTCCGCAGCCCACTGTATTGACTACATTTACTTTTTTTGCTGCCTGATAGATGTCCCGGTTTTCATCCACGTAAAAGAGACCTTCTGAGCCAAGGGAAATCACCAGTTTCCCGACCTGCTCACAAAGTCGGTTCACTTCTTCCGCAAACACCTTACGTGTGTCTATTTTTTTGCCAATCAGAGATTCCAGCTCTTTCAGATTGGGCTTAAGCAGATCGGGCATTGCCGGAACAGCCTCCCGCAATGCCTCTCCCGAGGTATCCAGAATCACCTTAACACCGTTTCTGTGGCACTCTTCAATCAACTGCCTGTAAATATTCGTGGGGACACCCTCCGGCACGCTTCCCGACAATACTGCCATTTCACACAGCTCCAGACACCCGGAAAACTGCTTTCTGAATTCTTCCAGCTCCTTCTCGCGGATAACCGGCCCCGGCTCCAAAAGCTCTGTCACACTGCCGTCCTCCGCCAGAATATTCACATTGGTTCGGGTCTGTCCCTTAATTCTGGTAAAATGACACTCTACGCCCAGTTCTTCCATGGCGTCCTCAATCAGTTTCCCACCGGAGCCTCCCAGAAATCCCACCGCCATCACCGGCATATGAAATTGCCGCAAAATCTTTGTCACATTGATGCCCTTGCCGCCCGCCACGCTCACAGCACTCTTCAACCGGTTTACCGTTCCCGGCTGAATACTCTCAATTTCACAAGTCTTGTCCACCGCCGGATTTAAACTCACTGTCAGTATCATTTCTTCCTCATTTCTGCGCCGTTATCGGCTCATATCATAATTTGAGTTCGTACGCGCTAGCAGTAATACTGCATCACATACTGAACTTCCGTTTTTCCCCTGTAAGTATTCTTTCCCAACTGATACACCACGGATACGGGAAATCTCGCGCGCCCCGCATACAAATCCGTCTCACTTCCGGCTCCATACTTTTTCTCCAGGAAAGAGCCAAATGCCTCCAAATCCCCAAAATACACCAGCTGTTTCACATTTCCCTCCGGTGTCTGCACCCGGAATCTGGCGCAGGTTTTATTTGCTCCCATCTTATATCCCGCCAGAAAAAGAAGCTCCTTTTGGGCAAACAAGGGCTTCGGATTTCCTACCCCGAAGGGCTCCAGAAGCTCCAGTTCGTCCGCCATCTGCTCCCCGGCATAATCCAGAGGCATCGGCACATCAATATGCACCTTCGGAATAAAATCCTCCCCGGACAGCTTGCAGTTTGCATTCAACGCCTGCCGCAAAGGTTCTATATCCTTCTCCCGCATGGAAAGTCCCGCTGCCATGGCGTGTCCTCCAAACTTGGTAAAATACTGCTTTACCTCCGTCATCGCCTCATACATGTGATAGCCCTCTACGGAGCGTCCGGAGCCCTTTATCCCCTCCTCTCCCCTTGTCAGAAGAAAGACAGGATGATTATATTTCTCTCGCACGCGCCCTGCAATGATTCCCGCAAGACTCTCATGTACCTCCGGCAGAAAAATCAGCATCACCTTATCCTGCTCCATGTGATGGACTGCAACGTATTCCAGTGCCTGCTCCACGCCCCGCTGAGTCAGGTTCTTTCTGCTGTCATTCAGTTCCTTCAATTCTCTGGCAGCACTCATTGCATCCACCTTCGTCATGCTCTGCAGGAGTTCAAGCGCACGCTTCGCCGTGTCAAGCCGCCCCGTGGCATTCAGACAAGGGCCAATAATGAATCCGAGATGATACGCATTCAGCTTCGTGCT
>JBJEJG010000024.1:20732-22684 GCA_051877795.1 Acetatifactor sp. | reverse complement strand
CCAACGAGAACAACACAAGCCTAATCTACATTCTTCTCACGATAAACTTCAATTTGCTCCCGAATAACCAGCATTATTTTATGGGAATAAAACACAAATGCCACCCCGAAGGGTGGCGCTTGTGTTTTTCCCGCGCAAGGCGCGGCATTTGATTTCCTGCTGACATGTTACATCATTCCGCCCATTCCGCCGGCTCCGGCAGGCGCAGCGGGTGTTTCTTCCTTAATGTTTGCCACAACGCTCTCTGTGGTGAGCAGTGTGCTTGCTACACTGGTTGCATTCTGCAGAGCGCTTCTGGTAACCTTGGCGGGATCCAGAATACCTGCCTTCACCATATCAACATATTCCTCCTTCAGTGCATCGAAGCCGACACCGATTTCGGACTCTCTTACCTTGTTGATGATAACGCTGCCTTCCAGTCCTGCGTTTGCAGTAATGTGATACAAAGGAGCCTCCAGTGCCTTCAACACGATGTTTGCACCTGTCTTTTCATCACCTTCCATCGTCTCAGCAAGCTTTGCAACTTCCTTGGAAGCATGGATATATGCGGAACCGCCGCCGCAGATGATACCTTCCTCTACTGCTGCTCTGGTTGCTGCCAAAGCATCCTCCAGACGAAGCTTTGCTTCCTTCATCTCGGTTTCGGTTGCAGCGCCTACGCGGATAACCGCAACGCCGCCTGCCAGCTTAGCCAGTCTTTCCTGCAGCTTTTCTTTATCAAAATCGGATGTTGTCTCCTCAATCTGGTTCTTAATCTGAGCGATTCTGGACTGAATGGCTGCCTTGTCACCCTCGCCGTCAACGATAACGGTATTCTCCTTCTGAACCTTTACACTCTTTGCACGGCCCAGCATATCCATGGTGGTATCCTTCAATTCATACCCAAGCTCGGAGCTGATGACAGTACCGCCGGTCAGAATTGCGATATCCTCCAGCATTGCCTTTCTTCTGTCGCCGTATCCGGGAGCCTTTACTGCTACTACATTGAAGGTTCCGCGCAGCTTGTTGACAATCAGGGTTGTCAGAGCCTCACCCTCAACATCCTCTGCGATGATGAGCAGCTTCGCACCGGACTGTACAATCTGCTCAAGCAGAGGCAGAATCTCCTGAATGTTGGAAATCTTCTTATCAGTAATCAGAATATAAGGATTGTCAAGAGTTGCCTCCATCTTATCCATATCGGTTGCCATATATGCAGAGATATATCCTCTGTCAAACTGCATACCTTCTACCAGGTCAAGCTCGGTCTGCATGGTCTTGGATTCTTCAATGGTGATAACGCCGTCGCCGCTTACCTTCTCCATTGCATCTGCAACCAGCTGTCCAACAGCCTCATCTCCTGCAGAGATAGCTGCGACACGTGCAATATGCTCCTTGCCGTTTACCTTCTGACTCATCTTGGAAATTGCTTCCACTGCACAGTCGGTAGCCTTCTTCATACCCTTTCTCAGGATAATGGGGTTAGCGCCTGCTGCCAGGTTCTTCATACCTGCGTTTACCATTGCCTGTGCCAGAACGGTTGCTGTTGTGGTACCGTCACCAGCCACATCATTTGTCTTGGTAGCTACTTCCTTTACCAGCTGCGCACCCATATTCTCAAATGCATCTTCCAGTTCAATTTCCTTTGCAATGGTTACACCATCGTTTGTAATCAGGGGAGCACCAAAGGATTTGTCAAGAACTACGTTTCTTCCTTTGGGTCCAAGGGTTACTCTCACGGTGTCTGCCAACTGGTTGACACCGGACTCTAAAGCTGCACGTGCTTCCGCACCGTATTTAATTTCTTTTGCCATAATGATTGCCTCCATTTTTTCATTAATTTTATAGAAAACTTGTATTGAGTAGTGCCCATTCATAAACCGTCCACTTCGTGGCCGCTTTACGAACCTACTCTTTTTTGAGTAGTGCC
Source organism: Acetatifactor sp. (assembly GCA_051877795.1). GTDB lineage: Bacteria > Bacillota > Clostridia > Lachnospirales > Lachnospiraceae > Acetatifactor. The sequence continues at coordinate 20,775 of JBJEJG010000024.1, read as the reverse complement.
CATTCATAAACCGTCCACTTCGTGGCCGCTTTACGAACCTACT
>JBJEJG010000024.1:14120-20632 GCA_051877795.1 Acetatifactor sp. | reverse complement strand
TTGAGTAGTGCCCATTCATAAACCGTCCACTTCGTGGCCGCTTTACGAACCTACTCTTTTTTGAGTAGTGCCCATTCATAAACCGTCCACTTCGTGGCCGCTTTATTTCATGGAGGACTTTCGTCCTATAGAATGGAATTTACACTCCGTGCAACGTGAGCAATCTCCCGTGCACGTCTGTAAATTCCATTCTGCACTACTCAATGATTGCCAAGATGTCGTTCTGCTTTACGACGATGTACTCCTCGTCATCCAGCTTTACTTCTGTTCCCGCATATTTAGAATAGATGACCTGGTCGCCGACCTTGACTTCCATCTTAATTTCCTTGCCGTCTACCACGCCGCCGGGGCCGACAGCAATAACCTCTGCCTGCTGGGGCTTCTCCTTGTTCTGTCCCGGAAGAACGATACCTGATTTGGTAGTCTCTTCCGCAACCAACTGCTTTAATACAACTCTGTCACCTAAAGGTACTAATTTCATTATAATTGCCTCCTTATCAACGTGCTATTCGTTTGTTAGCACTCAATTTGCTTGAGTGCTAATCACTAGAACATATATTAGTTTTATATGCAGACTTTTTCAACCGTATTCAGAGTTATTTATAAATTGTATTCTTTTATTTTCTCTTGTTTTCTTCCATTTTCTACCGTTTTCTCATTTTAGCCGTGTGAGGCTGATTTAATACTTATTTTAGAAACGGTTTATTTTTTAAGTCAATGGGTGTTAAACAGCATAAAAAAACTGCCAATCGGTTTCTTTCCCGATTGACAGCTTTACGTTAGCACTTAATTTCCAGATACCCCAACAGCTTGGACATATCATATTCTTCCAGCACACCCAGATTGGAATCATAATACTTTCCGTCATAGTGAACCAGATAATGGCAGAAACGGCCCATTTTCTCCATCATGATGCAGCACTTGGGAAGCACTGCCTCTCTGCCCTCGGTATATACGATAATGTCACTGTGGTCAATTCCATAGTAATTCAGGGCAGAAATGATGCGGCCCATGGTTGCCTGCCACTCACGGCAATCCATCACACTGATAACCTCGGCAATGGTAACGCCCGCCAGCATTGCCACGCAGGACTGTCCGCAAAGTCCGTCCTCAGGCTGGATAATCACATCCATGCTGTCAATTTTACGGATGGGTTTATCGAAGCTGTAAGGGCTGTTCTGATCCATGCGAATCAGGGAGCCGGTCACATGAAGCAGAATCTTGTGGGGAACGCCAAGCTCCACGCTGACAGCATCCTCATCCTCGATATGGATTTCATAATTACCTTTCTCCTTAGGAAGCAGCTCACAGTCGATAATCTTGTTATCCAGAACAACCTCACCCTGAATGACATCTCTCTGCTTGCAGACCTCCCACACGTTAAAAGGAATCTGAATCATATATCCCTTTTCCTTTTTCTCAACCTTGGACTCAAAAAAGTATCTCATTTGGTTTTACCTCCATATTATAATACATTCTTATCATGCATTCCGCTTTCTGCCAGATATTGTATCAAATTCTTTTCGCCTTGAAAACAGTTTTGCCATAAGTTAAAAAATAAACAAGCATTATGCTTTTTTTCTCGCCTGAGACGGCGTAATTCCGTAATGCTTTTTAAACAGCTTACTGAAATGATAAGCGTCATCATAGCCCACGGAGGCTGCCACCTTCTGGATGCTTCCCTCGTAGCCGCCCTCAAGCAGCTCCTTTGCCTTCTCCAGCCTGATGTTAATCAGATGGCGGATAGGCGTATCCCCTGTCTCGCTCTTGAATATCTTGGAAATATAAAAAGGACTTAAATACATATTCTCGGCTATCTGATCCAGAGAAATCTTCTCACTGTAATGATCTTCAAAATAATTGACAATCTGTTCCACTACATACTTTCTGTTCACAGATTCAAAGGCATAGCCTCCCGTCCGTTCCACCGGCTCGCACTGTTCTCTGATGACAAGTAAAAGCATCTGCATCAGATACGCCTTCAGCATAAAATATCTGCCCTGTCTGCAAACCGCATTCTCCGCTTCCATGGAAGAGCATATGCGGAACAGTTTCTGTCTCAGTTCCCCCGAAGTATGCATTACATGTCCGCCGCCCGGAACTGGCAGTGTGTTGGCAGGCAGTCCGCCAATGCGGATGTCCACTGCTCCCACAAAAAATTCCGTGGTAGGTGTCTCAGCCTCGGGACACGCCAGCGCCTGATGCTTTACGCCGGGATTTATAATCAGCAAATCCCCTTCCTTCACAGAGCAGATTTCGTCCTCAAAGCGATATTTTCCCTCTCCGGATAAAATAAAAGCCATCTCCAGATGGTCATGCCCATGGAAAGCTGCCTCATCCTTATCCTTTTGTCTGGTTCCCTTCCATGTAAAAAGGAAGGTAGGGTTCAGGTCCTCAATCACAATGTTTCCGACATTCTTCGATTCTTCCGTCATAATATAATACTCTCCTGCCGTCCTCTTTCCTCGTTTCTTCCGAATTAAATTTATTGTACCTGTTTTCCATAAAAAAGTCATCTTTTTTTGTACAAAATCTTACATCAAAGGTGCAAGATACTCCATTTCTTTTTGCTTCCCAAAAAGTACAATAAATAGAGCATAAGGGAGGATATACATATGACACCTTTAAAATGGTTTTTCTCGTTTCTGAAAAAGTACAGAGGTCTCATGGTTCTCGGCATCGTTCTGACAACCATCATTGCGGCGCTCTCCATTGTCAATCCCTATCTTTCGGGAATCATCGTAGACGATGTGATAGATGCCGGAAACTATGCGCTTCTGCCGAAGCTGATTGTCTGTCTGCTTCTGGTAACTCTCCTGACAAGTATCCTGCGGTTTGTGTATCAGGTCGTGTTCGAGACAGCCTCACAGGGTACACTTTACGACATGCGCGGAAAGGTATACCGCAAACTGCTGGAGGAAGACTTCGCCTTTTATAATAAGAAGCGAACCGGTGACCTGATGAGCCGTCAGACAGGTGATATGGATGCCATCCGGCATTTCGTAGCATATGTTATTTATGCTGTATACCAGAATATCCTGCTGTTCATCTTCGCCCTGCTGATGATTTTTACCGTCAATACAAAGCTGGCGCTCTGCATGCTGGTAATTATGCCCTTTACCGCATATACCACCTATCGTCAGGCAAAAGAGGTAAAGCCCGCCTTTAAGCGCAACCGTGAATGCTTTTCCTCCCTGAACGCATTCGTTCAGGAAAATGTCAGCGGCAACAGGGTTGTAAAGGCTTTCGCCAAGGAAGATTACGAAATTGAAAAATTCAACAGAGAAAATGATAAATTCCGTGACGCACAGATTTCCGCTTCGAGAGTGTGGGTGAAATATATTCCCATTTTCGAAATTCTTTCCTACACCCTGAATCTGGTATTGATGCTTTACGGAGGCTACCTGGCTATTCAGGGCGAGATTACCCTGGGCGATTTGGTAAAGGTAAACGGTTACCTGTGGATGCTCTATACCCCCTTAAGGATGGCCGGCTGGTGGGTCAACGACATTCAGAATTTCGTCACCTCCGTGGAAAAGATTTACGCCACCTACAGCGAGGAGCCGAAGGTTACAACACCCCGCACCGGCGGAATTCACCGTAAAATCCGCGGTGACGTGGAATTTAAGAATGTCTCTTACAGTGCCGATGACGAAGATATTGTGAAGGACATCAGCTTCAAGGTAACGGCGGGACAGACCGTAGGAATCATCGGTTCCACCGGCGCAGGAAAATCCACACTGATGAACCTGCTGTGCCGTTTCTATGATACAACCTCCGGTCAGGTACTGGTGGACGGCAGAGATGTGAGGGAGCTCGACCTTTACAATCTCCGTGACAATATCGGTATGGCAATGCAGGATGTATTCCTGTTTTCTGATACCGTCGAAGGCAACATTGCCTACGGCAGACCAAACTGCAGCTTTGAAGAAGTAAAGCATGCTGCCATCATGGCAGACGCAAACCACTTCATCAGTGCGATGCCGGACGGCTATGATACCATTGTTGGCGAGCGCGGTGTGGGACTTTCCGGTGGTCAGAAGCAGCGAATTTCTCTGGCAAGAGCACTGTTAAAAGATCCGTCCATCCTGATTCTGGACGATACCACCTCCGCTGTAGACATGGAGACGGAGAGCTATATTCAAAAGCAGCTGAAATCCATTCAGAAAAACTGTACCGTGTTTATTATCGCCTACCGCATTTCTTCCATCAAGGACGCTGATTTGATTCTCGTCATGGATAACGGCCGTATTATTGAGCAGGGTACTCATGATGAACTGGTAGCCGCAGGCGGCTACTATGCAAAAGCTTTCCGCAATCAGTACGGCGAAATTCCCTACGAACTGTTGGAAGAGCAAAAAAGAGCAAAGAAAGGAGGTAACTGACCATGGCACGAAACAGATATGATATGGATGAGGTTCTGGAAGACAGTTTTGATATAAACCAGCTGAAGCGTCTGGCGGGTTATGTCTCCCCCTACAAGAAAAAGATGGCAGGTGTTATTATACTGATGCTGTCTTCCTCGGCACTGACCATGATGGTTCCTCTCTTCTTTCAGCGCATCATGGATATTTATATTCCCGAAAAAAATATGCGCGGCATTGTTCTTGTCAGTGTTCTCACCCTGCTGATTGCATGCTACTCTGCTGTCAGCCTGCGCATGAAGATTAAGACCATGAGCGTCATCGGTCAGAGTATCATTCACTCCATCCGAAGTGACATCTTCTGCCACCTGCAGGAGCTGCCCTTCTCCTACTATGATGACAGACCACATGGCAAAATTCAGGTTCGTGTAGTAAACTACGTAAACAGTCTGAGCGACCTTTTGAGCAATGGTATCGTCAACACCATCACGGATTTGTGCAATCTGTTTTTTATTATTATTTTCATGCTTATCTGCGACCCCAGACTGACTCTCGTCTGCCTCTGCGGCCTGCCCCTTCTGGCCGCCGTTGTTGTCTTTATTAAGAAGAAACAGCGCCGGGCATGGCAGATTCAATCCAACAAGCAGAGCAACTTAAACGCCTATATTGCGGAAAGCATCAACGGAATCCGCGTAACGCAGTCCTTTGTCCGTGAAAACGAAAACAACGATATCTTTAACAACTTAAGCGGAAACTACAGGAAGGCATGGATGCGTGCCGTAAAGTTCAACTTTACCATGGGCCCCAGCGTTGATTTGATTTCTGCAATCACCACATCCTTTATCTATGTACTGGGAATCCGTTGGATTTTAGCCCCCGATGCGACGCTGACCGTCGGTGTGCTGATTGCCTTCACCGCCTATATCGGACGCTTCTGGGCACCTATTAATACGCTGGCAGGCTTCTACAACTCCTTGCTGACCGCCATCTCCTATCTGGAGCGTATTTTTGAAACAATCGATGAGCCGGTCAATGTAAAAGATGCTGAAGATGCTATAGAAATGCCGCCCATCATAGGTGAAGTGGAATTTAAGGATGTCTCCTTCAGCTACGAGGAAGGACATCCCATACTCCGAGGCATTAATTTCAAGGCAGAGCCCGGCGAAACCTACGCCCTGGTCGGCCCCACCGGTGCCGGGAAATCTACCATTGTAAATTTAATCAGCCGGTTCTACAATGTGGATTCCGGACAGGTGCTCATCGACGGAACGGACATCTCCACCGTGACCATTCACTCTCTGCGAACACAGATGGGCGTTATGATGCAGGACAGCTTCATTTTCTCCGGAACAATCATGGATAACATACGTTATGGAAACCGTGAGGCTACGGACGAGCAGGTCATTGCGGCAGCAAAAACCGTATGTGCGCATGATTTCATCATGCAGATGGAAAATGGATATTACACGGAGGTAAACGAGCGCGGCAGCCGTCTCTCCGCCGGCCAGCGTCAGCTGATTTCCTTCGCAAGGGCACTGCTGGCAGACCCGAAAATCCTGATTCTGGATGAGGCAACCTCCAGCATTGACACAGAGACGGAAATTCTTCTCCAGAAGGGCTTAAATGAACTGTTAAAGGGACGTACCTCCTTCATTATTGCCCACCGCCTCTCCACCATCAAGAATGCCGACTGCATCATGTACATAGACAAAGGCGGTATCCAGGAACGCGGCACCCACGAAGAACTCCTCGCCGAAAAAGGCGAATACTACGAACTATATATGAGCCAGTTTGATTTTCTGAACCATGCATAAAAAATAAAGTGCATCCCTCAAGAAAGCTCGCTTTCAAAGAGGGATGCATCTTTCATTTTTTATATATGGTGAAGCCGTACAGCTCGTCATGGCTGTGCCATGATGAGCTGAGGCATGGTTCATGCCATGACAAGCTTGCCATGGTGCCTCGTAAAGTCAATATCAGTGTTCTTGTTGGGTACAGAAAGCCTTTTTCCTCTCTCATACCCTCCTTCAATGTCTCGCAGGGTATAGAAGACATTTTCTTTCTACAATCCCCCATACAACAATACAGTAAAATCAAGCCGGACATAATATCTCCTATAGTCCCTTTATCATCTCGGACAACTTTTCC
>JBJEJG010000024.1:0-14020 GCA_051877795.1 Acetatifactor sp. | reverse complement strand
TCAAGCCGGACATAATATCTCCTATAGTCCCTTTATCATCTCGGACAACTTTTCCCTGTCCTCCAGTCCCGTCTTCTCCAGGATATGGGTAATGTGTTTCTTCACAGTGGTATCGGAAATGTACAGCAGCTGACCAATTTCCTTGTTTGTCATCTCACAGCTGACAAGGCGTGCCACCTCTGCCTCCCTGTCCGTCAGCCCCAGAGCACGCAGCTTGAAATAAACAGTCTGGCTGTCCTCCACAGCTTCCTCTTCGTCGGATTCCCCCATATAAGCCACTACCATACTCTCCAGTTTCCCCATCATAAACATGATAAACAGAGCAAAAACGGATGCATAGAAAAAGCTTAAGGCAGATACCGCCAGTGGCGGTCCCAAATGAGCCGGGTCATCCATGTGATACAACAAATCCACAAAACAGATGGTTACCGTAATTCCCGCCTCCAGAAACACCACATTCTTGATAAACTTCATTGACGTTATTGCCTTTTCCAGTTCCATTCTGGATACCCCCTCACATTTTTTTGAAAAAGCAATCCGCATCCCATTGAAAAAGTGCTTTCCCTTTTCGGTAAAAACCAGAATCAACACAGTAAATACAATCATATATACCAATGTTGCCAAATCAACATATTGATATGTCCCGCTTACTCCCGCTGTCTCCAGAATTGTCAAATAAACAAACAGCACAAGCGCAATCTCCACCAGCAGCATCTTACCGCTCAGCTTCTTTGAAACCCTTCTCCACATTTTTTTCATGTCATTCACCCTCGCTTCTTTCGTTGTTCCCTGCAGGTACACCTTTATGGTAATATGGGAACGCACGTTATTTCAATACTCCCTCACAAAAAAGAGGTAGTATTTTTCTACTACCTCTTACAAAATTTCCTTATTTTCCGGTAGTATTTGCATACTACCCTCTTTCCTGTCACGGTTCACTTCTCCTGCTTCCACCTCTCATGCTTTAGCTGACTCCGCTTACTTCCACCCTACACGCCTCGGCTGACTCCCCTTACTTCCGCCCTACATGCTTCGGCTGACTCCGCTTACTTCCACCCCACATGCCTCGGCTGACTCCCCTTACTTCCGGCCTATATGCTTTAGCCGATTCCGCTTACTTCCGTTCTACGCGCTTCCATTACTCTCTTGCTTCTTCCTGCTTTTCCGCTTTCATCAGCTTCCATACCGTACAGAAAAACAGTGTCACCGTGGTCGTCACTGCCAACAAATCCGAAACCGGCTCTGCCAGAAATACAGCAAACACCTTATCCTCAATAAAATGCGGCAGGATATAAATCATGGGAATCAGCAGAATAATCTTCCTGAGCACTGCAAGGAACAGCGAATGCACCGCCTTGCCGAGAGACACAAAGGTCTGCTGACAGGCAATCTGGGCACCGAAAATACAGGAAGACGCCATGTAAATCCGCATAGCCCAGCGCGTATATTCCACCGTTGCAGCATCGGAAGAGAATATCCTCGCCAGCCCTCCGGGGAAAAACATTGCCAACGCCCAAATCAAAAAAGAATAACACAGGCAGCTTCTCAGCGTTATCAGGAACGCCCTCTTCACTCTGTCCATATTTCCGGCTCCGTAATTATAGCTGACGATTGGCTGCATTCCCTGCGTCAGTCCCTGCAGGGGCATCATGGAAAACTGCATCACACTTGCCAGAATAGTCATGGCTCCCACCGCAATATCTCCGCCGTATTTTTGCAGAGAAGTATTAAAGCAGACAGAGAGCAGACTTTCCGTGGACTGCATAATAAAAGGAGAAATCCCCAACGCCAGCACCGGTCCCATAATATTAAATTGGAATTTAACATTTTCCCTTCTAATATGCAATATCGTTTTCTTACCACATAAAAAGCAGACTACCCAGACAGCGGAAACCGCCTGTGACAGCACGGTGGCGAGAGCCGCTCCCCGAACACCCATATGCAGTCCGAAAATAAAGACAGGATCAAGGATAATATTCAGACCCGCCCCAATCATGACTGTCCTCATACCTATGGATGCAAACCCCTGGGAGGTAATAAACGCATTCAATCCCGTGGTAAACATTACAAAAATACTTCCGCATACATATATCCTCATATACGGCAGTGCATAGCCGATTGTGTCATCACTGGCACCAAAGGCATATAGAATCGGTTCCGCGAAAACGGTAAATATCCCTGTCAGCAGGACAGCCAGCACAACCAGGGTAAACACGCAATTTCCAAGTATCTTTTCCGCCTTTTCATAATCTCCCTTTCCCATGGAAATAGATGCCCTGGGTGCTCCGCCAAACCCGATTAATGCCGCAAAGGCTGCCACCAGTGTAATCACCGGCAGCGTCACTCCAAGCCCCGTCAAGGCAAGAGAGCCGACTCCCGGAATATGACCGATATAAATCCGGTCAACCATATTATATAGAAGATTTACTATCTGCGCAGCAATGGCGGGTGCCGCCAGGGAAGCAAGGAGCTTCCCCACAGGCATCACCGCCAGCTTGTTTTGTTCCTTATTCTCTTTATCTTGTTCCATACTCTCTCTCGCCTTCCAAATATGTCGGCAGCAACTGATTTCAACCACCGTCACTGTCAACCGGCCTTTCTGCTTTCTCAACAAAAAACGAATACACTATATTCCCAAAATAATTGTTGCAAATCTGAAATATACAAGCAGGGACAAGGCATCCACTATCGTCGTAATGAAAGGACTCGCCATAACCGCAGGGTCAAAGCCCAGCTTTTTCGCCCCGATGGGCAGAAGGCAGCCCACCAGCATTGCCATAACCACCGCTGCCACCAGAGTCAGACAGACTGTAAATGATACATACAGTCCCACCCTGTCAAAAAGCATCAGCTTCGCAAAGTTCGCCGCAGAAAGCGTCAGACCGCAAAGAATCGCCACTCTGATTTCCTTCCAGACTACCCTGGGAACATCTCTGTACTCAATCTCCCCCAGAGAAAGTCCACGAATCACCGTAACACTTGCCTGTCCTCCGGCATTTCCTCCGGTGTCCATCAGCATGGGGATAAAAGCAATCAGTGCCGCATAAACACTCAGTGCCTCCTCAAAGGAGGTAATAATTGCTCCTGTAAAGGTTGCCGAAACCATCAACAGAAGCAGCCAGGGGATTCTCTTCTTGTAGGTTTCCCCCACTCCCGTCCTCATATAAGGCTTGTCGCTGGGAACGATAGCCGCCATCTTTTCCATATCCTCCGTGGTCTCTTCTTCCATGATGTCCACGATATCATCGACGGTAATAATTCCCACAAGCCTGTCTTCGTTATCTACAACCGGCATAGCCGTAAAGTCATATTTTTTAAACTGTGCCGCAACCTGCTCCTGATCCATGAGAGTATTGATGGAGATAACATTCTCATGCATCAAATCCCCTATAATCTCATCGCCGTCACTCAAAAGCAGATAGCGCAGAGCCACTGTGCCCACCAACTTTCTCTGGGCGTCCAGCACATAGCAGATATTGATGGTTTCGCTGTCAAGCCCGACCTTACGGATATGTTCAATGGCCTGGCTGACCGTCAAGCTCTCCTTTAGGGAGACATACTCCACCGTCATGATGCTTCCGGCAGAATCCTCCGGGTAACGCAGCAGATGGTTGATTGCCTTTCTTGTGTCCGGTCTGGCATTTTCCAGCAGCTTATCCACCACATTGGCCGGCATTTCTTCCAACAGATCCACCGCATCGTCTGCCATCAGATTATCAATGACGCCGGCTGCATCCTTATCCGACAGCGAACTGATAATCAACTGCTGAACCTCTACATCCAGATAGGAAAACACGTCCGCAGCCAAATCCTTGGGAAGGATACGGTAAACCTTTAAAATATCCTTCTCTTCCAGTTCCTCCATAAGTGCGGCAATGTCGGCCTCATTCTGTTCTGCCAGGAACTGGCGAAGCTTGGTGTACTGCTTGGTTTCAAGGAGCTCACGCAGCTCCTCCAATTGATTCTTTGTTTCCATAGCACTTCTCCTTATGTGATTTTTTCATGTTTTGCCTGCAACTTCGACCGGGAAGAGGGTTATCGCCGCTTATCTGATTACTCTTCATAAAAAAACCACCACCTTTCAAAATGCTATATTAAAAACTTAATCCAAATTTATTTTATTCGCACAATCGGTCTTTGTCAACGAAATAAAGCTCTTTTATTTTTTGGAAACTCACTTTGCCGCCGGTCACTTCCACCATATCCTTATGTATATGCTCCACATCTTCTTCCGGAATCAGCAGACGAAGCACCACCTTATCAGTATAGTCGCTGGAAACGGGTTCTATGCCGGCATTCCCCAGAAGATACAGAATCTTTCCAATTCCATTATAGTCGGTTGTGACCTCAACCTCCTGTCCGAGACGCATTCTGCCCACAGTGCAGTTCTTCAGTCCCTCCTTTACTGCCTGGGTATAAGCCCTGACCAGTCCTCCCGTTCCCAGAAGAACCCCTCCGAAATATCTGGTAACCACCACGGCAATATTACGAATGCCCTCTCCCATCAGCACCTCCAGCATAGGACGGCCCGCTGTTCCGCTGGGTTCCCCGTCATCACTGCACCGTGTCAGTTCACCTCTGCTTCCGATGACAAAGGCAGAACAATTATGTCTTGCATCCCAGTATTTCTTCTTCATCTCATCTATAAAGGCAACCGCTTCCTCCTCGCTCTCACACTTACGTACCGTAGCAATGAAGCGCGATTTCTTCTCCACATATTCACCCTCGCCATCTGTCAACAGAACTCTGTATGCATTCGCACCGTTCTCATTCATAACACCTGTTATCTCCATGCATTCTCATATTTTTAACTTCATGGTAGCATAATTTTTCAAAAATGTGAAACAATTGTTAAAATTAAAGAAAGCCTTTATTTACATATTATTTTTTGCTATAATGAGTTGAATATGTTTTATGCAACAGAAAGGTGAACTTAAATGAATTATGGAAAAAAAGGTGTCCGAGCAAAGCAGAAGGCACTTAATTCTAAATCAGTAAAATGGCGGAAGAAAATTCTGCTCTCCTTGATGGAGCTGGCTCTGATTGCTATAATCGGTATTGGCATTTGCGGTGTGTCCGCAGGCATCGGTGCCTACAAGGGTATCCTTGCTTCCACCCCGAATATCCGTCTCGGGGATGTGGTTGCCTCCGGTCAGGCCACCATTGTCTTTGACTGTGAAGGCAATCAGATTGACCAGTATGTCAGTTCTAACTCAAACCGTCTCCGCATTGAATCTCTGGACGAGCTGCCCGACTATCTGGGCAAGGCCTTTGTTGCCATAGAAGACAAGCGTTTTTACCAGCACAACGGCATCGACTTCAAAGGCATACTCCGCGCCGGCTATCAGTTTATAAAGACCGGCTTCAAAGAGGCCCAGGGTGCCAGTACCATCACCCAGCAGCTTCTGAAAAACACTGTTTTTACGGAATGGACCTCGGAGGGCAACAACAAAATAAAGAAAATCAAGAGAAAAATTCAGGAACAGTACCTTGCCCTGGAAATATCCAAATACTATTCCAAGGATCAGATACTTCTGGAGTACATGAACGCTATCAACCTCGGGCAGAATACCCTGGGTGTCGAGGCCGCTTCCAGGCGTTATTTCGGCAAATCAGCCAGCGATTTAACCGTTTCCGAGGCTGCCGTCATCGCCAGTATTACTCAGAATCCCTCCGGCTACAATCCTATCCGCCATCCTGAGGACAATGCCAGACGCCGTAAAGACTGCCTGGACACGATGCTGGAGGAGAAATTTATCACGAAAGAGCAGTATGATGAGGCCATCGCCGACACAGACGCGGTATATGAACGTATCGGTCTGTACGATGTAGATTACCGTGAAAGCACCAATGCTACTTCCGGCTCCTACTTCTCCGACGCTCTGTATGAACAGGTACTGGACGATTTAATTAATGTGGCAGGCTACAATGAGACTATGGCTCAGAAGCTGTTGACCTCCGGAGGTCTACGTATCGAATCCACCATGGATCCGAAAATTCAGGCCATCGCTGACGAGGAATTTGTAAATCCGGACAACTTCCCGGAGAATATAAAATGGTTATTGGACTATGCTCTGACGATAACCGATAATGCCGGTGAAAAGCACAACTACAGCAAGGAGAACATGACCTCCTGGTTTAAGGCAAACGGGACCACCGGCTTTAACCTGATTTTCTCTTCTCAGGATGCGGCTTACGAGGCCATTGATACCTATCGCGCGGCCATGATGACCGAGCTTGGTATCACCGAAACAGAAGATAATTACGAAGAATCCATTTCCATGACGCCTCAGCCCCAGGCTGCTATGGTAATTGAGGACCAGGAAACAGGCTATGTAGTTGCCATGGTAGGCGGACGCGGTACCAAGGAAGGAAGACGTACTCTGAACCGTGCCATGGATTCAACTCGTTCTCCCGGCTCTACCTTCAAGGTACTGGCTGCGTTTGCCCCCGCTCTTGACAGCGCCGGACAAACGCTTGCGACGGTGTACAATGATGCACCCTTCAATTACGACGATGGAACTCCCGTCAACAACTGGTATACGACTGGCTACCGCGGCATCAACTCTATCCGCGAAGCCATCCGGGAGTCTATGAATATTATTGCAGTGAAAACCCAAACTGTCATTACCCCCCAGCTCGGCTATGACTATCTGCTGAACTTCGGTTTTACCACCCTGACTGATGGCGTGCTGAAAAATAACCAGCTTTACACTGATGTAAGACAGCCTCTGGCTCTTGGCGGTCTGACCAACGGTGTCACCCCTTATGAATTGAATGCCGCCTACGCAGCTATTGCCAACATGGGCACTTATGTCGAGCCCAAGCTTTATACCAGGGTCACCGATTCGGAAGGGAATGTCATTCTGGACAATACGGACCCCTACTCCAGACAGGTACTGAAGGAGACTACCGCTTTCCTGCTCACCGACGCCATGGTGGATGTAGTCACGACCGGGACCGGTGCCAGCGTCAATTTCGGCAGAACCACCGGTATGGCAATCGCCGGAAAAACCGGTACATCTTCCAAGTATGTTGATGTATGGTTTGCGGGCTACACCCCTTACTACACCTGCACGGTATGGACGGGCTATGATAACAATGTCAGCCTGGGTACAAGAAGTCCGAATAACGAGTCCTCTATATCCAAAACTCTCTGGCGCGCTGTCATGGAGCGGGTACATGAGAACCTCCCTAACGAGCAGTTTTCAATGCCACAGGGAATCGTGCAGATGGAGGTCTGCAGTAAATCCGGCAAGCTTCCCGTACCCGGATTCTGTGACGTAAACGACATTGTTACAGAGTATTTTGCCGAAGGCACGGAGCCTACTGAGAGCTGTAATATCCATTATGAAGGCGAGTTGTGTGCCTACGATCATCTTCCTGCAAGTCCTGAATGTCCTTTCAAGACATACGGGCGTGCTGAATTGCCTTTGGTTGAAGATGCCTCCCTGATTAGCGGCTCTACCCTGATTATAGAAAACGAGGACGGGACACAGACCTTCGTAACACCTCCGTCCAGCGACCATTGTCAGCATGATGCTACCTTCTTTGCAAACCCTGATTATGAATCGCTTCTCAGTCAGCAGCAATGGGAACTCAATCAGCGAGGCGAGGGAAGTCAGGGCGACAACGATGACGATGATGACTGATAATCTGCACACGTCAGCTTCATACACCTACCGACACACTGGGTCTGACAGGCACCATACAAAAAGCCCATGGTACATTTCATCCGTACCATGGGCCTTTTTGTATACTGCTTTTTTGTCTTACAGTCCCTTCAGTTCATTTATCTGATTCTGTAACTCTTTTATTCCGTTCTGCGCATTCCTGATAGCCGTGCACTGCTTTTGAAAGCCTTCCTCCGGCATATCTCCGTACTGTTCAAAATACATTTTACCAATCTCAATATAGTTCTTCCGGATGACCTCCTCGCAGGTGGAAATCTGGCTCTTTAAATTAACGATTTCCGCCGTCTCCTTCGCCTTATCTGCTACCTCTTTTCCCTTTGATGTAATCGTATCCCCGAGTTTATTCAAAAAATCCATATCATTAGCTCCTTTCCGATTTTCGTAATTATAGTATAGCGCAACTTTGCTCTTTCGTCTACCCCGCCGAAAGGATTCGATTGCACATGACAGTCAAAGTGTGATATAATATCTTTATTCAAGGCAGAAGACGATACTTACTTAGGAGGCACAACTATGGAACAGCCATTATACACTGCAATGAAGGTTCACAACGAAATCGAACTCTGCGAAATATCTGATATGGAATGCAAAAAGCTCATCGAGCACGAGCTGTTAAAACAGCGCATCTCCTTTTATATCCGCTGGCCTAAGCCGTCACTCTTCAGTCGCAAAAAAAACACCTGTATCATCTGCATCAACGAAAATGCAAAGGATACTGCCGAAGATGTGGTTCGTTCTATCTGCGACGAAAAGGGCTTCCATGTCAGGTTTCTGATGCGAAAATCCCAGAATCAGTATCTGTAAAATTCATCCTCACCTTTTCCTCATAAACAGGAGTCCTGTCAGGTCAGCCAGTGCCCAGCCAATAGGAATTGCCCACCAGATTCCAAGGACTCCGATGGAAGGAACAGCTGCCAGTCCGTAAGCCAGTGCCACTCTGGTTCCCAGTGAAATCACTGTTAATACAAAGGAAATTCCCGGCTTTCCTATACCTCTGAAATATCCATATAAAAGAAACAGGATACCGATTCCCACGTAAAAGGTTCCTTCTATCCGAAGGTATTCCATTCCAATCCCAATAATTTCCGTCTCTGAACCATCTACAAATATCAGCATGAGATATTTCGCCAGTACAAAAACAAGGGCAGAAATAACCGCACAAAATACCCCGGACATCAAAAACGCCTTTCTGGTCCCCTGCTGCAGGCGCTCCTGTTTTCCCGCACCATAATTTTGCGACACAAAAATAGAGTAGGCATTGCCAAACTCCTGAGCAGGCATATAAGCGAAGGTATCAATTTTCACTGCGGCGGCAAAGGCTGCCATGACTCCCGCTCCGAAACTGTTCACAAGCCCCTGTACCAAAAGAATGCCAAAATTCATCACAGACTGCTGTGCAGAAGTTGTAACAGAATACCTCAGAATTTCACCCACATATTTTCTGCCCATGACAAATCCGTTTCTGCTGAGCCGCAGTTCCGGCATTTTCCGTCGCACATAGCAGACAAGCAGCAATGCAGATACTCCCTGGGAAATGACTGTCGCCCACGCCGCACCGTCGATTCCACAGCCCAGCACTACCACAAACAGCAAATCAAGCACTATATTCAACACTGCAGCTATTCCCAATGCTATCAGCGGTATTACTGAATTTCCTACCGCACGCAGCAGGAATGCATAAAAGTTATAGAGAAACGCAAAAAAGATTCCCCAGAAAACAATCACTACATAATCCCGCATCATAAGTCGCAATTCTGCAGGAATTCTCAGAAAAGACAGAATCTGCTCCACAAATATCCTGACCAGTACAAACAAAATGAATGCAATAGTCCCTGTCAGTCCGAAGGCTGCATGCATGCTTCCCCGCATTTTCTCCTTCTCTCCCGCTCCGTAGAAGAAAGACAGCAAGGCGCCGCTTCCCATACAAAGTCCGATTAAAACAGAGGTCAGAAAAGTCATCAGTGTATAAGCAGAGCCTGCTGCCGCCAGAGCATCAGGGCCAATGAATCTCCCTACTACCCAGGTATCCACAATATTATAAAACTGCTGCAGAAGGTTACCCAAAATCATGGGACCCGCAAACGCAAGCAGTGTTTTCGTCACATCTCCTTCCGTCAAATTACGATTTTTCTCCATAGATTTTATTTTACTTATCCTTTCAGTGCTGTTATAATGTCATTTGGCAGTGTCGAAACCAGTCGGCACAAAGCGCCTCAAAATGCGAAGCCGCTGAAGCGGCAGAATGAGAGGAAAAGAAATGAATTCTCATGGTAAAATATTACGGGAAGGTATGCGCGACGGCATCCCCATCGGATTAGGGTATCTCGCCGTTTCCTTCTCTCTGGGCGTAGCAGCCAGAGGAGCCGGACTGACGGCCTTTCAGGGCTTTCTCGCCAGTCTGTTAAACAATGCCTCTGCAGGTGAATATGCCGGTTTTACGGTAATTGCCGCCAACGGAACCTATCTTGAAATGGTGCTCATGACTCTGATTGCAAACGCACGTTATCTTCTCATGAGCTGCGCCCTGAGCCAACGCTTTTCTCCGGATACTCCCCTATACCACAGGCTCCTGGTCGGATATGACGTCACCGATGAACTTTTTGGCATTACCATCGCCAGACCCGGTCAGATTGACCCATTCTATACATATGGTGCCATCCTCGTGGCGGCTCCCTGCTGGGCAGGCGGTACCGCTCTCGGTGTCATCGCAGGCAATGTGCTGCCGTCACGTATAGTCAGCGCTTTGAGCGTAGCGCTTTTTGGCATGTTCCTGGCCATTATCATTCCGCCCTCCAGAAAGAGCCGGGTCGTCGCAGGTCTTGTCCTCATCAGCTTCGCCGCCAGCTTTACCGCATCAAAGCTGCCTGGCATCTCGCAGCTTTCCGGCGGTACAAGAACCATTATCCTGACCGTTATCATCTCCGGTATCGCAGCCGCACTGTTTCCTGTCAAACAAGAAGAGGAGGAAAGCCATGACGCATAATATATATATCTATCTGGCAATCATGGCCGGAGTCACCTACGCCATTCGTGTGCTCCCCCTGACCCTGATTAGAAAACAAATTAAAAACCGCTTCCTGCAGTCCTTCCTGTATTATGTACCCTACGTAACCCTCGCAGTCATGACCTTTCCCGCCATCATGGATGCCACGCAGTCTCCCCTCGCAGGAGCTGCCGCTCTGGTAGCAGGAATTGTTGCCGCATGGCTGGGTGCCGGTCTTTTTCCCGTTTCTGTGCTCTGCTGTGCAGTGGTATTTATTCTCGAGTTGTTTCTGGTATAATACAATGCTTCAGAAGCAATCCGCTCACTGGGCATAGGAAATCATACACGCCAACGTTCCGTCCTCCACAGCAATCATGGCTTCCTCGCCAATGAACTCATTGCTGATACCGATTGGGAAATCGTTTCGCACAACATCACTCTGCAAGAGGTATTTCATTCCTTCAATCGTCACGCCCCTGGACTCCTCCACCAGGGAAAACAGGGACAGTACGCCTTCCAGATTTCTTTGAAAGTGAACTGCTTCATTTTTGATAACCAGCATCATGCCTGTTCCATCCACCAGATACCCCACTGCATCATGATTTTTCAGAAATAAAAGACACTGGATATTGGCAAGCGTATGGTCGAAACGGCCTCCTGTTCCCGCGTAAATGCGGAACTGCCTGTAGCCTCTTGCAAGTCCTTCCTTCAGAGCCGCCAGCATATCCGTGTCGTCCTTTTCTTTCCGCAACCGGATAATTCGCTCCGGAATCTGCTGTTCCAGAATCTCAATGGCCTCTGCTTCCTTTTCACTGACGGAATCAAAGTCCCCCAGAATCAAATCCGGCTCCACCCCTAAAACACCGCAATAGCCAAGACCTCCGTCCACCGCAATTACAAAATCTGCTTCCCCGATGGGAATCTCACCCAGAGTCAAATCTCCTGCTCCGATTACAACGCATTTTCCTGTTGTTTCACACATTTCCCACTACACTCCCCTGTCCTGCTCTATTCAATGCATTCGCCACAGGCCATAGGATATATTATAGCATTTTCTTTCTCAATAATAAATAACCACATTCAAGGCCTCATTTACCTGTGAAGCCTTTTCAATCGCCTGCGGCAGTTCCTCCCACGGATATTCATGCGTAATAACAGACTCTATATCCCATCTTCCGCTTTCCATTATTTTCATTACGTCCAGCACATCCTCCGGGAAATACCCTCCTGACCCGATGAGCGCATGCTGTGCAAAGGTCATGGACAAAACATCTACCGGACGCTTTCCTGCCAGAACTGCAACAACCACCATGCGGCTTTCAATCTTTCCCATTTCCTGATATAGTTCCAGAATACTTTCTGCTCCTGCGGCATCAATATAAATATCCACATCCGCTGTGCTTCCCTTTAAGGACGGCGCCTCTCCGAAACAGGAAACAGCGGCATTTTTCAAATCTTCCTTCCCATTATTGCAGACTGCAAAGCCCAGTGCCTTCGCCTTTTCCAGCCTGAAATCTGAGTGGTCGCAAACCATAACCTTTTCACAGCCAAAATATTTCAGGGCAATAGCTGCAGCTATTCCGATTGTTCCTGCTCCGAATACAACTGCCTTTTCTCCCTGTTTTGGCATAGAGCGTCTTGCTGCCCGGCAGCCAACGGTAAACGGCTCTATCAGGCTTGCCACCTTTGACGATATACTGCTGCTTACGGGATATACCTGCTTATTTAATTCCGCATTGGGAATCAGCACATATTCGGAAAAACCCCCTACAGTCCCCGCACGCTTCGGATCTCCCTTTGCCAGTCTTGGATACGGGTAAACCCTGTCCCCCACACAAATATCCTTTACATTTTTTCCAACCTGAACTACTTCAGAAACCATTTCATGTCCAAATTCACCGCCTACCGTAACTCTGTGTCCTGTGTTCGGGCCATGCATATAGACAGCCACATCTGTTCCGCAAATGCTGGCATACAGATTGCGTACCACAATATCATTCTCACCGGCCTCCGGTGTTTCCAACTCTGTCATTAAAATATCCTTTTGTCCGTTATAAATTGCTGCTCTCATATCATTTTTCCTTTCCTGCTATTCTATCTGTATAAGGTAAAACGGCCGGGAATATCGAAGTCTGTCCCCAACCGCTTTTCATTCAGGACTGCTTTTCCCGTAATCTATATTCATAGTAACGCATGTCCTTTTTCACAAACCTCATAAATTTCTTCCAGCTTCTGTTCCACCAATGGCTGCAGCTTCTCTGTTTTTCTTTCTACCATTTTCCGGTATACGAAGCAAGGAAGAATCCAGCCGATTAATCCCGGAATAGCAAGCAAAACACACAGCCAGATGACGGGAGGTTCATGGGTAACGGCAAAAGTGGAACCCGCCATAAATGCAGTTCCGGCTATTCCAATCATTATAGCCCACATTGTCGCCGCCGATGTCTTTGCCCTTTGAAGCTTCTCCATATCCCGGGCACAGGCTTCAAAATTTCTCTGAAGTCTTGTCAATTCCATTTTATTGATAATCTTCCTGTCACGCTTCATTCGGATTGTGACCCGACGCGGATTTCTCATATCGGAAAATTCTTCCCCAGCCAGCCACCCAAAATTTTCATAACAGTCCAGATACATGGACACCTGATTCGCATTTACCGTGATTTCTTTATATTCATATCCAACAAACGATTTCTCTTCCTGCATCATATTTCTTCCTCTCCGTTTAATGACCGGTTTCTCGGCAGTCTGACAGTAAAAACTGTTCCCTTACCCACTGAACTTTCCACGGAAATACTTCCGTCCGACAGCTGCAGAATCCTTTTTACAAGGGCAAGCCCAAGCCCGTTTCCTTCCGTGGAATGAGAAGTGTCTCCCTGATAAAACTTTTCAAAGATTTTCTTCATTGTTCCCTCATCCATCCCGCATCCCGTATCAGCCACGGAAACCGTTACCTCTTCTTCATCCGAAATCTGAGTCAACGTCACAGTCCCTCCTTCGGGCGTAAACTTGATTGCATTAGACAACAGATTCGTCCACACAAGCTCCAAAAGCCCTTCATCCGCCTCTATTACAGTCCTTTCCTCTATATCTGCCTCGAACTCCAGATTCTTTCGTTCCCACATATCTTCAAACTGCAATGCGCATTCGCATAGCTGGGCACACAAATCATACCTCTGCGGTGCAGGCTTGATTGTCTGTTTTTCCAGCTTATTAAGCTTTAACATATTTGTAATGAGATTGGAAAGACGCTTTGTAGCATGAAGAATCGTCTCTGTACATTCTTTTCGATTTTCCTCTGTCAGGCTTTCCAGCCGGAGCAGCTCCGCATTGTTCTTTATCACTG
>JBJEJG010000023.1:0-4475 GCA_051877795.1 Acetatifactor sp. | reverse complement strand
GCAATATCGCTTCTTTCGCTTCATCTGCCGCCCGTTTTGCCCGTTTTTCGTCAATGTCCTCCGGACGTTCGGCAGAATCCACCAGCACAAGCACCTCATTATTTTCTACTTTCACAAGACCGGCAGATACCGCCGCCTGTCTCTCCGGTTCCTCCGGCAGTTTATAAATCAATGTACCAGGAATGACTGCTCCAATCATATTGCTATGGTTCGGCAGGATACCGTATTGCCCCTGCAAAGTGGGAACGATCAAAGATTCACAGGGGCCTTCGTAGAAAACACAATCAGCAGCCAGAATATACACCTGAAAGGTATTCATAGGTTTAGATACCCTCCATCTGTTTTGCTTTTTCCACTACATCGTCAATGGTTCCCACATTGTAAAATGCAGCTTCCGGGTATTGATCCATATGTCCGTCCACAATCGCCTTAAATCCCCGGATTGTCTCTTTCAAAGGCACATAAACCCCCGGTATTCCAGTAAATTTTTCTGCCACATGAGTAGGCTGGGCAAGAAAACGCTGAATTTTTCTTGCGCGCGTTACAGTCTGCTTATCCTCGTCGGAGAGTTCATCCATACCGAGAATTGCAATAATATCCTGCAACTCATTGTATTTCTGCAAAATTTCCTGTACCCGACGGGCAATCTGATAGTGTTCCTCACCTACAATGTCCGCCTCCAAAATCCGGGAAGTAGATGCAAGCGGATCGACAGCGGGATAAATGCCCTGTTCCGCAATTTTCCTGCTAAGTACAGTGGTTGCGTCCAGATGCGTGAAAGTAGTCGCCGGAGCCGGATCGGTCAGATCATCCGCAGGTACATAGACTGCCTGCACTGATGTAACGGAACCGCTTTTCGTTGAGGTAATCCGCTCCTGCAAAGCTCCCATCTCGCCCGCAAGCGTAGGCTGATAACCAACCGCAGAGGGCATACGGCCAAGCAGAGTGGAAACCTCACTACCAGCCTGAACAAATCGAAAAATATTATCAATGAACAGAAGTACGTCTTTGTGTTCCTCATCACGGAAATACTCTGCCATCGTAAGCCCTGAGAGGGCAACCCGCATACGAACACCCGGCGATTCGTTCATCTGTCCGAATACCAGCGCTGTTTTATCCGCCACGCCACTTTCCCGCATTTCTGTCCAGAGGTCATTTCCCTCACGGCTTCTTTCTCCAACACCAGTAAAAATAGAATAGCCGCCATGCTCCATTGCAACATTGTGGATCAGTTCCTGAATCAGCACGGTTTTTCCGACACCGGCACCGCCGAACAGACCAATTTTTCCGCCCTTCGGGTATGGTTCCAGCAGGTCAATGACCTTGATACCCGTTTCCAGAATTTCTACTACCGGGCGCTGTTCTTCAAAAGACGGTGCTTTTCGGTGGATTTCCCAATGCTGCTCCGTATCAGGAACCAGCGCACCTCCGTCAATCGGCTGCCCCAGGACATTAAACATTCTTCCTAATGTACAGATGCCAACCGGGACTTTAATTCCTGTACCGTTTGCCTGTACCTCCATTCCGCGGGCAATGTTTTCACTTTCTGCCAACATAATACAGCGTACTGTATCCTTCCCAACGTGCTGTGCCACCTCCATGACACGTTTTTTCCCATCCACAAAAACGGTCAGAGCCTCCTTGATTTTAGGAAGCTGCCCATGCTTAAAGCTGACATCCACAACCGGCCCTGATATTTCTGTAATCTTTCCTATACTCATAAACCAGACACCTCCTTCATCCGTTTTTTCTTCTGTGCTTTTGCACCGGATGATACCTCTGTAATTTCCTGTGTAATTGCCGCCTGCCGTATCCGATTGTACTGAACAGACAGGTCATCCAATATTTTTTCTGCATTTTGATTTGCTGAGTTCATCGCTGTCATTCTTGCGTTCTGTTCGCTGCAATAGCTGTCTACCAGTGCACTATAAATGAAGCCAGACACATAGCTGTACATCACATTGTCAAGAACCTCGCCAATGGAAGGAAAAAACTCAAAGGGAGCCGTAACAACCTTTTCCTTTGATGATGTTGCAAATTGTGTGCGGTGGAAGGGAAGCAGCCTGGTTGAAACAGCTTCCGCAGCCAGACCATTTTTCAGGTCGGTATAAATGACAAAAATTTTATCCAGCGCTCCCCGGTCAAATAAATCCAATAGAAGCGTGCTGATTTCTCTGGCACGCTGCATAGTAGGATTTTGTGCGGTATAGAGGAAGCTGCGCTCAATAGGGATATGGTGCTGCAAAAAGAACTGTCTCCCATATTCCCCCACAACGAACAGTTTTGTATCTGGGTGATCGGAAAGGTGCTTCTGTGCCTCTTTGATTGCGTTTTGGTTATATGCTCCGGCAAGTCCTTTGTCTGCGGTAATCACAAGGACGCCATAGGTTCCATCCGGGGCCGGACTTCCATCTGCCGGATAGAAATATTTGCTCTCCACATCCTTCGCGGTTCGGAAAATTCGCTTGATTTCGCCTTGCAAAGCGCTGAAATACGGTCTGGTCTGATCCAGCTCGCTCTTTGCTTTCCTCATTTTCGTGGAAGCAATCAAGTACATAGCGTTGGTAATTTTCTGCGTATCTTTTACGCTGTTGATTCTGTTCTTGATTTCTTTGGTGTTTGCCATCCGTCATCACCGCCTTACTGGATTGCTTTCGATTTTGACGATTGTAGAAATTCCTGTGCCATACCGATAATATCCTGTTTGATTTCATCGGAAAGCTGTCCTTTTTTATCAATTTCCTGACATATATAGGGAGCCTGCTTTTCAACGTAGCAAATCAATCCCTGCTTAAACTCATCCATTTTACTGAGCGGAACATCCTGCATAATATGATTTAACGCTGCCACCAGTACAATTACCTGCTCATGCTGGCTCATGGGATGATACTGTCCCTGCTTTAAAAGCTGCATAAGTCCCTGTCCATAGGTGAGCTGACGCTTCGTGGTATCGTCAAGATCACTGGAGAACTGAGTAAAAACTTCCATTTCCCGATACTGCGCCAATTCCAGACGGATTGCTCCCGCCGCCTTTTTCATTGCCTTTGTCTGAGCGTCGCCACCCACACGAGAAACAGACAGGCCAACATTGACTGCCGGACGTTGACCAGAAAAGAACAGATCGCTTTCCAGGAAAATCTGCCCGTCTGTAATAGAAATAATGTTGGTCGGGATATACGCCGACACATCTCCCGCCTGCGTTTCTACGATCGGCAGGGCGGTCATACTGCCGCCGCCTTTTTCTTCGGAAAGATGCGCAGAGCGCTCCAGCAGGCGGGAATGAAGGTAAAATACATCACCTGGATAAGCCTCACGTCCAGGTGAACGCTCCAACAAAAGGGATAATGCACGATAAGCAATCGCATGTTTGGATAGATCATCATAAACTATCAGAACATCCTTCCCCTTATTCATAAAAAAACTCACCCAACGCACAGCCGGCATAAGGAGCAATATATTGAAGAGGAGCTGCATCACTTGCACTGGCACTGACAACAATAGAATGAGAAAGCGCATCGTGTTTGCGCAGCGTTTCCACTAACTGCGCCACCGAGCTTGCCTTCTGTCCAATGGCAACATAAATACAGATAACGTCTTTTTCCTTCTGATTCAACATCGTGTCCAGAGCAATCGCTGTTTTTCCTGTCTGGCGGTCTCCGATAATCAATTCACGCTGTCCTCTACCAATAGGGAACATAGAATCAATGGCCAATAATCCTGTTTCCATCGGCTGATTCACAGGTTGGCGGTCTATGATACCCGGAGCCGGGGTTTCGACAGGGAAATAATCTTCGGCAGGGATTTGTCCTTTCCCGTCAATCGGTGCGCCCAGCGCGTCGATCACTCTGCCAATAAAAGCATCCCCAACCGGGATACCTGCTGTTTTCCCGGTTCTCTTTACGATACTGCCCTCTGTAATCTCCTGATCATCCCCGAACAGGATACAACCAATGTAACCCTTCTTTAAGTCCTGAACCATGCCCCGGATTCCAGAGGAAAAAATCAGAATTTCTCCATAAGTTGCAGATTCCAGGCCGCTGACCGTAGCAATTCCATCACCTACGGTCAGCACGACACCTGTTTCATACATCATGGTATTTGGTGTCCACTCACGAAGCGTTTCCTGTAAAAGAGGGATTACATTACCATTGCTTTGCCCGGCGATTCTGATCCATTCCTCCCTCAGCTGCTGTAAATGATTTTCTGCGCGTTCTAAGTTTCGATTATTACTCATGCTGCAGCGCCTCCTTCATCAGTTTATCAGCAGCTGCAGCGGCTAGTTCGGCAATCTCTCTCCCAGCGGAAGACACAATCCGTTCTTTTTCGGCGCTTGCATTGGTTCTTGCGTTACAAAGTATCTTTTCTGCCTGCTCTCTGGCGTTTTGAAGTTCTGCGGCGGCCAGTTCTTCCACTTCTTTTTCTGCCGCAGCCTTTTTCCGGCTGATTTCAACATCAATTTCTGATAGTCGTGTCTG